>NZ_AYTM02000002.1:4447087-4760283 GCF_000507185.2 Pseudomonas syringae KCTC 12500 | reverse complement strand
GCCCGTTCGCGGTGCAGACCTGGGTAAATACGGAGGCAGACGACACGGTCACCGTCGTTCCATTCGCACCTTCGCCGCCACTTTTCCGCCTCAATCCGGGCAAGGAACAACAGGTACAGATCAATGGCCTGCCCCACGACCTGCCCTCCGATCGTGAATCATTGTTCTACTTCAACGTGCAGGAAATACCTCAGGCCAGCCAGTCGCAAGGCAATGTACTGAATATTGCCCTGCGCACCCGTATCAAACTGTTTTATCGCCCGGCTCTGCTGACTGACAACCCTATTGCCCGCCTCAAGGACCTGCAATGGTCGGTCAGGCAGATTGCGGGCAAGGCAGAGTTGACCGCGATGAATCCGACGCCCTTTCACGTGTCGTTCATTCGCCTCGAAGTCTCCGGCGATGGCAGGACTGAAAAGCTCAGGGAGGTCGCCATGCTTGGCCCGTTCAGCTCTCGCCAATACGAGCTCAATGAAACGAAAGCCGGACCGGGCCTCCAGGTGGTGTTTTCCGCGATCAACGATTACGGCGGCTACAGCACGCCGCTAACAGCCACGGCCACGCTGACTGACTGAACCAGCGCTGGCCCGCTTCATCCCCAGGACATTGAACATGACCCTATTACCCGATTCCGGGCTCATACCAGTGCGCCTGCGCTTTATGCAGATGCTGATTGTGTGCGGCAGCGTTGCCGTGCCGCTGGAACTCACCAGAGCGGCAACCCCCGCCAATTTCCAGTCCGGTTTCCTGCGTCAGGGCCAGGACTATGACAGTGAGGCCGCGGCCAGCGTGCTGAACCACTTGTCAGTTGTCGAAAGCCTCGGACCAGGCGACCATTGGGTAGAAATCCACGTCAATATGCGCTATTTCGGCCAACGGCAGATCCGTTTCGATGCCGACCCGCAAGGCAACGGTCTGCTGCCCTGCCTGTCGCGAGAATTGCTGGAGCAGATCGGCGTACGCCTCGACAGTCTGGCCGACCCGGCCTTGTTGCAAGTCGCTTGTGTCGCGCTGGGCCAATTGATTCCGGACGCCAGGATCGTACTGGACGGAGGCAGACTGCAACTGTCGATCTCGATACCGCAGATCGCCATGCGCCGCGATGCCAATGGGCGAGTGGAGCCCGCGCTTTGGGATTACGGCATCAACGCCGCCTTCATCAATTACCAGACCTCGGCGCAACAGACCACCCACAGGGAGACAGGCACCAGCAGCAGTGCAGACCTGTACCTCAACACCGGTATCAACCTGGGGTCATGGCGGTTACGCAGCAATCAAAGCGTGCGTCAGGATGCACAGGGACATCGCGAGTGGACCAGAGCCTACGCTTATGCACAGCGCGACCTGCCCGGCACGCACGCTAACCTGACCCTCGGTGAAACCTACACCGGCGGCGATGTCTTCCGGAGCATGCCGATCAAGGGCGGGTTGATCAAAACCGATCAGGAGATGCTCCCCGATTCCCTGCAGGGTTACGCACCTGTGATTCGTGGCGTAGCGCAAAGCAGGGCCAAACTGGAAGTCCTGCAGAACGGCTACCCGATCTACTCCACGTATGTCAGTGCCGGCCCCTATGAAATAGATGACCTGAACACTGCAGGCAGCGGCGAACTGGAGATCGTGCTGACCGAGGCCGATGGGCAGGTACGGCGTTTTACCCAACCTTACTCGACCATGAGTAACCTGTTGCGCGAAGGCGTCTGGAAATACAGCGCAGCCTTGGGCCGCTTCAACGGTGCCTACGCCACCGAGCATCCCTGGTTATGGCAAGGAACGCTGGCCGTTGGAACAGGCTGGAACTCGACACTTTATGGCGGACTGATGACCAGCGACTTCTACCATGCCGCTGCGCTGGGCGTGTCACGAGACATGGGCGTCCTGGGAGCGATGGCGTTCGATGTAACCCGGTCACGCGCCAGCATCGATCAGCCCGGTCAGTCCAGCGTGCAGGGCATGAGTTACGCCATCAAGTACGGCAAGGCGTTCACGACCCATACCAATCTGCGCTTCGCGGGTTACCGCTACTCCACCGAAGGCTATCGGGATTTCGACGAAGCCGCCAGTCAGCGCAGCGACGACGATACGTTCACAGGCAGCCGCAGAAGTCGCCTGGAGGCTTCGGTTCATCAGAGAATCGGCGCACGCAGCAGCGTGGGCCTGACGCTGTCGCAACAGGATTACTGGGGCAGCGATATCGAGCAGCGCCAATTTCAATTCAACTTCAACACCCATCGTGCCGGGATCACCTATAACTTCTACGCCTCACAGTCGCTGAGCGTAGCCAGTAACCGCGGCAACGACCGGCAGTTCGGCCTGAGCATCTCGATGCCCCTCGACACCGGCCATTCGAGTAATGCCACATTCGACCTGCAGAACAGCGCCAATCGCCACAGTCAACGGGGCAGCCTGAGCGGCAGCCTCTACGAAAACCGGGTCAATTATCACGCCAGCCTGAGCAACGATGATGGAAAGCAGCAAAGTGCCAGCCTTGCGGCCGGTTATCAGGCGCCCTTCGCCAGCCTTGGCGCCGGTGTGACCCAAGGCAATGATTATCGAAGTACATCAGTCAATGCCAGCGGCGCCTTGTTGCTGCACGCCGACGGCATCGAGTTCGGCCCGAATCTGGGCGACACCATCGCCCTGGTCGAAGTGCCCGATACACCAGGCGTTGGCATACAGAACGCGACCGGAGTCAGGACCAATAGCCGCGGCTACGCATTGATGCCCTATCTGCGCCCCTACCGTTACAACCCGATCGCCTTGCAAACCGACCAGTTGGGCCCCGAGGTGGAAATCGATAACGCCAGTACTCAAGTGGTGCCTGCCAGGGGGGCGGTGATCAAGACCACCTTCGCTGCGCGCACGGTGACACGCCTGGTCATCAATGCGACCACGCAAAGTGGCAAGCCGCTGCCATTCGGCGCTCAGGTCAGCGACGCGCAGGGCAACATCCTGGGCATCGCAGGCCAGGGCGGGCAGGTGTTGTTGTCCACCGGCATGCAGGCGCAAACCCTCGATGTCCACTGGGGAGAGAAAATCGACCCGCAGTGCCGCCTGCACATCGACCCCGCCGGCATGCCTCTGACCAAGGGCTATCGAATGCAAGACATGACGTGCGCCCAGTGACATCAGGTCTGAGCCATCCGCGACATTGTTATTTCAGGAATCACCCCATGAACACTGCATTGAATGCCCTGCTCCCCAGTCTGATCCTGTTGGGGGCCAGCTATAGCGCTGCGGCTTATTCCGACGTACAGGACGACACCCCCAGCAACGATTGCTACTGGGTTTCCTCTCCGGGAATAAAGGATTACCGGCGCGACATCGGCACGCTATACGTCCCAAAAGACGCTGCAGTGGGCACCTTTATCGGCAGCATCGATATGCTTCACGCCACAACAGACCAGGCTGGCCTGGAAGCGGCCTGCAAAAATGATGGAACGGCTCTTCTGGAATTCAACGCTACGGCAACGGCTCCGATATTTTCGGGCACGGTGGAGCCTATAAACGGGGAAGACCTCACCGGCAAGATACTGCAAACCAATATTCCGGGCGTCGGGGTGCGGGTAAGACTGGAGTATCCGTATGACAGGAACTGCCCCAATTGCTTCACGCCTGTAGGTGGCAGCGCCTCTGTTCCGTTCATCGGCATCAACGACCACCAGAAAATGCTCACGAGCCTGCGTTTCCTTCATCTGAACAACTACCTCACGCTGGTCAAGACCGGGCCGATTCCTCCCGGCCCCAATGTGCTCAATGGCAGTGAACTGTTCTCCGGAAGCGTGACGACGCTTGGCAGGATCATGAAGTTCGGGCTAACCGGCACAATACTTCAGGCACAGTGCAGCGTTGGTGCAGATCCGGTTAGTGCCGACCCGGTGCAGTTGGGTGAGTGGGACAGCACTGACTTCACCGGTCCCGGCTTCACCACGCCTGCGGTGCCGTTCAGTATTGCGTTGAGTAACTGCGAGACCTACACGGGCGCAGGCTTCGTGGCAACGGCGCATATCCAGCTCGATGGTGTCGAAGGCTCGGTTCCCGAGGGCCCAGTCGGCAGCGGGGTGTTCAGCCTGACCAGCGATTCGGACGCCAAGGGCATGGGGATTCAGGTCCTAAAAGGTGACGGCGTTACGCCCATGGAGTTACAGACCGAAGTGCCCCTGATCGCGATCACACCCGGCAACGTTGTGCTGAACTTCTACGCCCGCTTCTATCAGACTCAGGCCAGCAGCGCGATCCGGCCGGGCAAGGCCAAAGGGGCACTCAGCTTCACGATGACCTACAAATAGCACTGCACCGTGGACTGCCGACCTGGCGGTCCATGACCTTCTCAGGCGTACAACGTCGCTCTCAGTGAAGGGAAAGGCTGCCAGGAGAGCGTCTGATCGAAACTCACCCGCACTCGTACATCCAGCTGAGTGCCGATCATAAATCTGTTCAAATCCGTTTTGCTGATGTGACCGGCATCGATTTCATCGTCCACTACCGGCACCGGGTGCTCGTCGAGCACGCTGACCACTAGCAAAGCATTATCAGCGCTGCTTAAGCCATGCACCTCAACGCTGACAAACTGGTCAGTGCCCATGAATGACCAACTGTCGAGCGTGAACCGCGCGTACCCGCCCTCGGCAATGTCATGCAGGCTCAGACGCCCCCCGGATACTTTGTCACATTGCACGACTGGAAAGCCTGTCATGCCCATGATACTCAGCGTATGCCGGTCGGAAATATGTGGTGAGTCGGCGCTTTTTTCGAACACCTCGTAGTACACCGGGATTGACTTGCCGAAATGCTGGGCAATTTGTGTCGGAGGAACGCTGAACAGTCTCGAGTCTGCGATTTCCGTAAGAAAGGAGCCCACACTGCCTGGCTCGGCCCATTGAACGCGGACGGTCTCACCGGGAAAGATCACTGCATCCTCAGGTATCGATACCGTCGTGCCCTGAAAGGCATCTACCGGATCAAGCCTGCTGGTGCTTGCCGAGCCTGCGGCCTCCTGAACCCTCGGGGGCGGTAACACACGCGGGACTGGCTGAGCGCACACCAGCAGCGTAACAGCCAGCGCCCGAGGCCCGGCATTGCCGGAACGATCCTTCAGTCTGTAGGACGCATAGCGAATGCCATCGCCGCTCTCGAGAATCAGTTGCCTGCCGAAGGCGATATTGATTGCGCTACCGATATCGGACGCTTCAAGCGTCAAGGTTCCGGTGTGCTCCGACCCCGTCGGCGTGCTGCTCCAGTACCAGGTAATGATGTCCCCTGGGCTCGGCGAAAAATAGGCAGGCACCTCGGCCAGCAGGGTATCGCCATGAGTGTCCAGCCAGGCCGCCGTGAGACCGTCACTGATGATTTCTTCCGGAAAAATCAGCGCCCCTTCGTCTTCGAATACCGGTGCCGTTTTATCAATGACAAAGACCAGTGTTTCGGATTCGGTCTGCACCTGATTGGCGGTCTCGACGCTATAACGGAGTCGATGCTGGCCTTCGATAAGGTATTGCTGCGCGATCATGCTGAACAGATCGGCGGACTGCACAGGTTCGGTCCAGATCTTCTCCTCCAGCAGCATGTCATTCCAGTAAACGCGCAGATACTCGGGATCGCCCGGCGAGGGCCCGGAGTTCTGCCACATGGGAAAATCGACCCGCAATGGGGCGAGCCAGGCACTGCTGGGAAGCAAATTGGGCTCACCGCCGGGTACATCAGGAAGGAGTTCGGCGATGATGGGCGGCGCAAGTAAACTGCTCTTGCGCCTTGAAGCCGGCCTGAACAGGATTCTGATCCGTTCGAGCCACTTTGAAATCACAGGCATGAGCCGGGCCTCCAGCACAATGAAGCGGTGGCCGACCCGTTTGCCGACCGCCATGCCCATCAGTTAACACCCTGTTTTTTTCTGCGGATACTGGCACAAGTGATAGGACCGTTGGCGCATCAGCGCCAGCGATCAAACATTATCCGCCCCGCTTCGCTGTCGCTACCAACTGTAACGCAAGCCCACACTGGCACCCCACGGCTGCTCGATGGCATCGCCATTGCTGTAATCGAAATCAGCATGCAACTGCAGGTTGTCAGAAAGCGACACCGAAACACCCGCCCCCAACTCGCCACGGGAACCGGAGAGGTCGTTGTTGAACACGTTATCATTGACCTTGACCTCGTTCCTGTTGACGAACTCGTGAGCAACGGCCACCCGCACATAAGGTTGCAGCGTACGTCCTTTGCCCAGGTCGAAACTGCGCCCCGCTGTCGTACCGACCTTGCCGAGCAGCGACCGGCTGCGGTCACCTTCGGCACGCATACCGTTGTCCAGTGCGTAGTCCTTGCCCTGAACGACCAGGCCCGCCAGCTGGGTATAGGGTTCGAGAAAATAACCGTTGTCCAGCTTGATGTGCCGACCCAGCTCCAGCGACGCGCCAACCCCCAGATTGTCGTAGTTGCCGCGCGCGCGGGAACCATCGCTGAGATTGACTCTGGCCTTGTTCTTGAACTGATTGAGCTTGATCACGCCATCGACGTAATAGCCGCTCTCGCTGTCCAGCCAGGTGCTGTAAGCGCCCAGCGAGTAGCTGTCGACCTTGCCACTGGCACCGTGATCCAGACTGAGGTCGGACGTACTCTGCCCGATCATCACACCTGCCAGCCATTGCCCAGACCCCATAGGCAGCTTGCCATCTGCGCCGAGCGCGACACCGCTCTGAACCTGCTGATATCCGAAGCCTGAGGCGTCGGCGACATTGAATTTGTTGCCGTAGGTACGTATCCAGCCACCGGAACGGGCCTGGTCCATGCGCAACTCGCCCATGCGCGAACGTAGCGTCGTCAACTCCCCGTACCAGACTGTCGGCACCGTGTTGAACAACGCCATGACAGTTTGTGCCGCGGGACTGATGGTGCGAGTGGTGGTATCCAGATACCAGTCGTTGTCGCCCTGCTTGATCAGGTCATAGGACCAGGCGCCCAGATCCACTGCGCCGCCTGCGAGCGAAAAGCTGGCATCGCCGGCTGCCGCATGCACGACGTGCAAGCTGGTATCGCTGAGCGGATCGACACCCGTGCTGCCAATAAGCAAGGTATGACTGCCGGTCGCGTTGCCCGTGATGTCAAGAAAGTCAGTGGCCTGGCCACCGAAATCCACATCCATCATGAAGGTGCCGCTCCCTGACAGGCTTGCGAGTGACAAGGTGTAAAACGCGGCCGCGTCGCCAAACCTGACCGAGCCGCCGTTCATGGACAGTTCATTCACCTGACCATTCTCGACCATCACCCACTGGCCCTGGCTACTGAGCGACAGGCTGGATACGTTCTCCAGGCGCCCGGTCAGGGTCGCATTATTTTGCAGTGACAGGCTGGCGGTACTGCCCTCACCCGCCGATACATCGCCCTGCAGATGGCTGTTGTCCACGGTCATGTGCGCCGTTGAACCGTCGATCAACTCCAGTATCTTGCCATTGCCGCCAGTCAGCGTAGAACCATTGTTGACCTGGATATCGGCAGTCGCGGGCGCGCCGGTGGGCGTTCCGACGATCAGCGCTGACCCGGTGATACCTTCGACCCGGGTTCCTTCAAGGACCAGCAGATTGCTTGAGGGCACGGCCGGGTCAGCGCGCAAGCGCACGCCATATTGCTGCCCGGTAATGGTGCTGCCGGACGCCTTCACCGTGGAGTCCCACATCTCCATACCTCTGCCATTGGTGCCAGTGGCCGTTACTGAAGTACCTTCCAGGGTCAGGTTGCTGAGCGAGCCGGCATTTATTCCGCGATTGGTGGCGGTGATCGTGCTGCCGTTGACGGTGGCCGTGGAGCCGACCAGTTGCGAACTTTCATTGCCCATCCCCAGGCCATCCGCGCCGCCTGTCAGGACGCTACCGACGATCAACGCATCTGCCCCGGTCAACGAGACGGCTGAAGAGCTTGTCCCCCCACTGACCTGACTGCCAGTAAGCGTCAGCTTGGCTCCGGTGATCGTGGATATTTGCAGGGTGGTCGCGCCGTTGGCGGTCAGATTCCCGGTGCTGACAACCCGATAGCTGTCCAGCGGGCCTGTTGCATCGATGGTCTGCGGCGTATCGACAAGGATTTGCGCAAGCGCATGACTACCGGTCAGCAAGGGAGAAAGAAAAATAACGGTCTTTAGTGTCCATGAAAGCGGACGCAGCACGAAGGGAGCATTCATGAGGATGCATTACCTTGAGGTAAACCAGGTTGAACCCCGTGACGACTGCCCGAAAGCGGCCTCGGGAGGGAGGCCGCAAGACTAGCGGGATCCAACTGAATGCTCTGTAGGACGCTTCCTAGATAACAGTAGGGAGGTTCTGACAGCAGATGATCGTCGGGGAAAACACCGATAAGCGTAGGTGACATGACCCGGTACGCGTCGGCCTTCCTAAACCGTTTGGGAGCAACCTGAGTCTGCTTATACCCGGCAGGGTGACTGCGGCAGGCCGCAGGCACCGTCTGCCGGTGACCCTCCTTAGTTTTCCGTTGGTTGACCTGTTTTGAGCACGATAGGACAAGACCCGTTTGCGTCGTACATCCCTACCCGGGCGGTGGTTTCCAGCGAGGTAATGGTTTCGCCTCCCATGCTGAAGGAGTACCTGATCCTCGCGCTCCCGTTTGGGCTGCTGCCTGAAGGATTGTAGATAGGCAGAATGTGTTTATCGTAGGGCGTGACCAGCCAGATGAAACCGGTGGCCGGATGGCTGCCTCCCAGCACGATAACCTCGTCTTTTTCGGTGCCGTAAATAGGCGCGTCGCCCTTAGATCCCTCGGAGCCATACCAGTGCAAAGTGACGGTTTCATTGTCCGACAGATATTTCGAAAGATCCGGAACGCGGACCCGTATACCTGGTTCACCCTCCCCCGGATTTTCGATGCCGTCGGCGAAGAGTGAATCGCAATTCAGCCAGCCATTAGGACTGGTGCCCTCGAAAACCGGGGCTTCCGGGATGATGACAATGGCATTTACCTGGACCAGAGTGTCCGGCGAGTGTTGCGTGTTTTCTGAATCGGGCGCATGGATGCGGTAATGAACCGGCAAGTCATCGCGATTGCCTTCATGATCAATGTAACTCCAGGGTATTTCAACCTCACGCGCGGAGCCTGCCGTGTCAGAAACAGTCACGGTGTATTGCGCCTCTGCTACATGGCTCGTGCCCCAGTAGAAATCGATAATTTCTCCCGCTTGAAGTTTTTGATACAAATTGAAACTGACCTTGGCAGGCTGGTTATAGTCCGCAGCTGTCAGGATGTTCACTAAATTGGACGTCTGGCCACGGACCTCGACCGGCAGTAATGCGCCGTTGACTGGATCAGGCCACCCAGGGCCGGTTATAGGGTCAGGGCCGATAGTGGCGAAATTGACATTGACGCTGATGCTTTTCACTTCGGACGGAACGACACCACGCAGGATTCGATAACTCACAGCGGTGGGCTGGTCGCCGCCGTTCGCTTGATTGTATTGCCCCTGCAGAACCAGATCAGGGACTCTGATCGAAATCGGAAAATCTGGAGAGCTGCCGACTTCGTCAGGTCGAAGCACCTCAGTACCCCAAGTGACTTCGGTACGGTCGGCCGCCTTCCAGTTATCGAACGACTCGATCAACACCTCGACCCCAAGTCTCGCATCAGGCAGGTTAATCAACTTTTCTGGAGGCTGTGCCAAGGGCACGACGGGCTCTTTCAAGTTGTCGGGCAATAGCCCCAGCGCCACGTCGATGCGTTTTGGGCTGGAAAGCGAAGTGCGATTGGTGGCTTTGTCGACCAGAATGTAAATGGCGTAGTAGGGCTCGTCCCTGGACGCTTCAATGGCCGAAACGGGGAATGTCACCGTATTATTCGTCGGGCTGGTCAGTTCAACGACACCAACCGGATCCGGCAGTTCTTCAGCACTCTCTGGCAACGGCGTGCCAACCCAGTAGAAGGCTACCTTGTCGCGGGGTTTCCAGTTGTCATAGTCAGGCAGCGTGCCGACCAGACCGCCCGGGTTTGCATCCAGAAACGCCTGGGTCAACTGATCTGTAGCCAGAACCATCTGCTCAGGCTCAAGATGCTCGCCCGGCGGCGTGGTATCGACGATCAGGTCGATCGACGGGCTGATGGTCTCTTGATCATTCGGTTGCCTGATCCGGTAGCGCAAACTGTAAGCACCGTCTGCAGGTTTTGCCAAGCCTTGCATTAAACTACTCAGCGGAATATCGATCACCATTGGAAAGGTGTCAGGATCAACCGGTGCGGTAACGGTATCGCTAAACACTTCTTTAAACGCGTCGTTATCCGCCGCTGCACCGATAGCCCAATCGATGAAAAAAGTATCGGAGTCGCCCGGGTCAGTGACCAGTCCTGCCCACTGAGGCAGGGTGACCTTGAGAAATTCGCCAGCCAGGACATCCTTGTTCAGCGTTCCATCGGCCGGGTCCACAATGCCCGCCACCTGTGCAGGGGCAAGGTCTGCGTCGATCCCTGAACCGCGTTGACTGCGCGCCAGCCGGTAGGCGATACGCGCTTTTTGTTTGTCATCTAACGTTGCTGTTGTTTTTGAATCGACCATCATCAGCACTCCTTTGCTATCCGATTGCCGCCCTGTTTATGCAGAAAACGTACGGGCGGATTGATCATGCACCCAGGGTCTGTTGCCGTTGCATCGCGAGCCGATACAACGGCAACAAACCCTGGCCGTCTCGACAAAAGTTTGTCTGCCAGAACCAGCCATCCAGGCCGGTAGCCCCTTCGATTAAACGGTAGTCGCGCGACGCTGGATACTGTCATTAGTACCAGGGGTGCGCTTTGCAAGGCACGCTCGACAGGCGCTCGTATCAATCTCGATACATTTATGACATGCGCCCGACATTCGATCACGCCACCCTACCGCCGAGCTTCCCGGCGAAGTAGCATGAGGGGCAGCGCTGATCTTCAACAGCGGCCAGTCCATGGCGGCACAAGCAGGCGACAGACGCATTATGCAAGCACTTCCCGATACCTCCCTGGATGCCACATCGACCGATCAGCGCTGGAGCGTTCGTGCGCTGATCGTCGATGACGATGTGGCCATTCGCGAACTGCTCTGCGACTACCTGACGCGCTTCAATATCAACGCCAGTGGCGTCACCGACGGCACACAGATGCGTCAGGCGCTGACCGCGGAAACCTTCGACGTGGTGGTGCTGGACCTGATGCTGCCCGGTGAAGACGGGCTGTCACTGTGCCGCTGGCTGCGCAGCACGTCGGACATCCCGATTCTGATGCTGACCGCACGCTGCGAACCGACTGACCGGATCATCGGTCTGGAACTGGGTGCCGACGATTACATGGCCAAGCCGTTCGAGCCGCGTGAACTGGTCGCGCGCATCCAGACCATTCTGCGCCGGGTCCGCGACGAACGCAGTGATCAGCGCACCACCATTCGTTTTGACGCGTGGCGCCTGAACAGCGTCCTGCGCCAGTTGACCGCCGCCGATGGCCTGGTGGTGCCGCTGTCCAACGCCGAGTTTCGTCTGTTACGTGTGTTTCTCGAACGGCCGCACCGGGTGCTGAGCCGCGAGCAGTTGCTCGATGCTGCCCGCGGCCGCTCAATCGAGGCGTTTGACCGCAGTATCGATTTGCTGGTCTCGCGTCTGCGCCAGAAGCTCGGCGATGATCCGAAAAATCCACAACTGATCAAGACCGTGCGCGGTGAAGGCTATCTGTTCGATGCCAGGGAGCTGGGTTGATCCGCAGATTCGACACGCTGTTTGCGCGACTGTTTGGTGGCGCTCTGTTGGCTATTCTGTTGGCGCACCTGCTGGCCTTCATCTGGTTCACGCAGTACGGCATGCGCCCGCCGCCACCTACCGCGTCCAACACCGAGCATGGGCAATTCGATCAGCGGCCCATGCACAGACCGCCGATGCTCGGCGGTCCGCTGATATTGCTGTTCTTCCAGTTCATCACCCTGATCATTGCCGCGTGGTACGGTGCCAAGGCCCTCAGCCGTCCCGTGCAGAGTCTGAGCGAAGCAGCCGAGCGCCTGAGTGAAGACCTCGACAGCCCGCCACTGGAAATCAGCGGCCCGCAGGAAGCCCGACAGGCTGCGCAGACGTTCAATCTTATGCAGCGCAAGATCCGCGAACAGATGCAGCAGCGCGGGCGCATGCTGGCTGCGGTATCCCACGACCTGCGCACGCCCCTTTCACGGCTCAAGCTGCGTGTCGAACAGATCGAAGAGCCCAGGCTGCATGGCCAGATGACTCAGGATCTCAATGACATGATCAGCATGCTCGACGCCACCCTCGCCTACCTCAATGAGCACCGGCGCAGCGAAGGCCTGCAGCAATTCGACCTGCAGGCGCTGATCGAATCGCAGGCCGAGAATGCCCAGGACAATGGCGACGACGTGCAGTACGAAGGCCAGTGCAAACCGCTCAAGACGCAGCCGATGGCGCTGCGCTCGTGCCTGCAGAATCTGGTCGACAACGCTCTGCGTTACGCTGGTAGCGCGCGTATTGTGATTGAGGACAGCGCCGATCACGTGCGCATATCGGTCGTTGATCACGGACCGGGGATTGCGCCCGAGTTTCACGAGACAGTATTCGAACCGTTCTACCGTCTGGAAGGTTCTCGCAACCGCAACTCCGGCGGAATCGGCATGGGTATGAGCATTGCGCGGGAAGCCGCGCGGCGCATCGGCGGCGAGCTATCGCTCACGCAAACGCCAGGCGGCGGCCTGACGGCAATCCTCGATCTGCCACGACGCAGAGCGACTGCATAGCCCGCCCGCTAGCGGGGACGCGCCCGCTCGCTGCCGACCCAATCGGTCAACAGGCTATAAGCGACTGCCAGAAGCGTCGGGCCGATGAACAGGCCGATGAAACCGAATGCCAGCAATCCGCCGAACACACCCAACAAGACAATCACCAGCGGCAGATTGCCGCCCCTGCTGATCAGGTATGGCTTGAGCACGTTGTCCACGCCACTGATGATGAACATCCCCCAGATGCCCAGAAATATCGCCATGCCGTACTCGCCCTGCCAGACCAGCCAGGCAGTGGCAGGCAACCAGACCAAGGGCGGGCCCATCGGGATCAGACTGAACAGAAAAGTCAGAATACCCAGCACCAACGCGCCGGGAATACCCGCGATCAGGAAGCCGATCAGCGCCAGTACCGCCTGGGCCGCTGCTGTGCCGATGACGCCGTTGACCACGCGCTGCACTGTGCCAGCGACCAGATCCAGATAATACTGGGCGCGCTCGCCGATCAGGCGTTCCAGCAGGCTGAGCACGAAGGCGGCCAGGCGCGGACCGTCCCTGTAGAAGAAGAAGGCGAAGACGATGCTCAGGGTCAGTTCCAGAATCCCGCTGCCGATCTGCGCACTGCGTGCCAGAATCCAGTTACCGACCTGACCCAGATGCGGCTTGAGCGTCGCCATGAACGCCGCGCCTTGCTGATCGATGGTGGTCCACAGCGCGACCAGTCGTTCGCCCACCAGCGGAATACCCGCCAGCCATTGCGGTGGGTCGGGCAAGCCGTCGACCTGAATGTCCTTGATCAAGCCCGTGGCGTCACGCACATGGTCGGCAAGATTGAAGCCCAGCCACACCAGCGGCGCCGCGACCAGCAGCATCCAGCACAGGCACATCACCAGTGCAGCCAGCGACTCACGGCCCTTGAACCAGCGGGTCAGCAAACGCATCAGCGGCCAGCTGGCGAAGGCCAGTACCGCGCCCCAGACCAGCGCCGACCAGAATGGCGCCATCACCCAGAGACAGGCACCAAACAGCGCCAACAGCAGAATCTGCACCAACAGACGGTCATTGTTGAACATGCGCTATTCACTAAAAAGGATCGGAGGAAGCGAGCATAATGGCGAACCTGCCTGTCCGCCATCACTGTTCTAGCGGATAACCTCGATCTTGAGCCCCTTGCCTTCAGTGACGCCCGCCTCGAGCCGGGACGCGCGAACGCCTTTGGCGATCAGGGCGTCAAGCCAGGCGCCGGCACTGGGCCCGGACACGGTGGCGCGCAGGCTGCTGTCCAGGTTCAAGGCGCGAGAAACAAGAGTAACCCAGGCATCCTGCGGTTCGCCGCTCAGTCGGGGCAGTTCCAGCTTGCCGGTGCTGCGCAATTGGCGCAGCAAGGTGGCAGAGGTCGGCAGCAGTTCGCCCAGTGGCGCAGAGGATTCAAACTGCTCGACGTGCAGGTAGGCCCGGCGGTTGCCACGGGTGATGCTGTAAAGCGCTACCAAGGTGTCACTGCGCGGTTCTGCCAGACGCAACAGAAGGTAAGCCTGGCGGTCATCCGCACCATACAGTTTGGCGTTGCCGAACACTTCGTTGGCCCACAGGCTGCTTTCTCCGCAGTCGCGCGCCTGACACCAGAACAGAAGTTCGGCGCCTTGCTGCTGCAAGGATTCGCGAGCTGCGGTGAAGGCGTCGTCGGAAGTCCGCTCGGCAGGTAATTGATAGGTAATCGACGTCAGATTGCCGCGCGCACTGACCTGGCCATCAAAACGCAACTGGCCGCTGATCTTGCGGATCGAGCCCATGGGGTAGACCCGCTCGAGCTCGGCAGCCGGACGATAATCGACGATTTCCGTATCGGCCAGACGCGGCAGAATTTGCAGATCACTGCTGCCTGTTACGTCGGCGGCGCAGAGCACAGTGCTGAACATCGACAGGCACAAGGCGACAACGGGAACACTTGATAAACGCATGAGTGCTCTCATTGGCAGGCAAGCAGGGAACGAAAATATAAAAGATCGCCAGCGAGGCGGTCACCAGAGGCTGCGGATTGATCCATCACGGTTGACTCCTGTTTCAACCCGTCCAGCGTCGACAGTTGCCGGGCTCAAGTCAAGAAGCAGCGAACAAGCGATTGATACAGTGTGCAACAGCGCTCGCACCCTGCTCGTCGTTCAGGTGCAGATGATGACCGCCTTCAAGCTGCACGACGTCGAAAGGCAGCCCGGACAGCATGAGTTGGTTTTTCGCCAGCATGCCGCCTGTAGCGACCAGCAGTTGCGTCGGGCAACGGATAGCGTTTACGAAAGACATCGCCTGCTGATGTGTAAGACGAATCGCAGATGGCAACGTCAGGCGGCTGTCGCTGCGCCAGGTATAGCCGCCGGGTACCGGCATCAGACCGCGCTGGGCGAGTAATTCGGCAGCCTCGCGACTCACCGGGACCACGCCTTTCATACGCGCCTGAACAGCACGTTGCTGATCCTCGTAAACCGGCTTTTTCTTGCCTGACAGCCTGAGCTGCGCCTGCAGAGCGGAGCCCATCCGCCCGGCGGCGGATTCAGGGTCGCCGGTCAAGGGAATCAAACCATCGATCAGGGCCAGCCGCGTGACCCGCTCCGGCAACGACCCGGCCAGCAATACCGAAATGATCGCGCCCAGCGAGTGGCCCATCAGGGCGAAGCGCTGCCAGCCCAATTGCTCGGCGACCTGCAGCACGTCGAACACGTAGTCGGCCAGCGCATAGGACGCCCCGGCAGGCCGATGCTGTGAATGACCATGCCCGGCCAGATCGAGCGCTACGATGCGCAGGCCCTCCAGTCGCGGTGCCAGGCGTGCAAAGCTGTTGACGTTGTCGAGCCAGCCATGCACGGCAATCACCGGCTGGCCGTCTTCGGGGCCGTAAAGATGAGCCGCCAGTTCGATATGCCCCAGATTGAAACGCACCTCTTCCATGGCAAACGTCACGCCGTCACCCTTGAGGCACTGCGTGCGTCCCAGCGAGCCAGCAGCGTCTTGAGCAGCAATGCGGTTTCATCCGGTCGTTCAAGAGGAAACATGTGCCCTCCAGGCATGGACAGGTATTCGCCTTCGCGCATGCGTCGGGCCAGATAGCCATGATGAGGCATGATCACCCGGCTGTGTGTGCCGCGCACCATCGCGAGTGGCACCTTGAGTTGCCGTGACGGCACTGGGCTGGTGTGCGGGATGCTGCGGTAGATGCTGATCTCGGTCGCCGGGTCGAAACGCAGACGCCACTGCCCGCCGTCCTCGCGCAGACCATGTTGCAGGTAAGCGGTCAGGCAGTCGGGATCGAAGCGGCTGAACAGGGTCTTGCCAGCGAAGTAGGCGCGTGCCGACGGCAGATCATCAAACGCCTCACGACGGCCCAGGGTACGGCCCGCTGGCGTGATGCGGTCGATAAAGCCCAAGCGCTTGGCGGCGCGTATGAACAACTGGTCAGCCAGCCCCAGCACCGGCGAATCGAGCATCACCACGCCCCGGTAGAGTTCCGGGCAGCGCAATGCGGCATGCAGATGCAACACGCCGCCGAGCGAGTGCCCTACCCCCCACACCGGGCCAGGCTGCTCGCGCAGATGGTGAAGCAACTCATCGACCAGATTCAGCCAGTTGTCATCCACCGGAAAACGCGGATCATGGGCGTGTTGCTCAAGATGGGCCACCGAAAATTCCGGTGCCAGCGCGCAAAACAGCTTGCTGTACGTCGCCGAAGGGAAGCCATTGGCGTGAGCAAAGAACACGGGTTGCGACATGCCAATACTTCCATGAGCGGGCGAGTCACGATTGTGCCAAGTTGCTTCGCAGATCGGCAATGACTGGAACCGCCATCGCAGGTGTCACTCCGGCCATCAGGATCACCCGATACGGCGGTCGGAGCGGCATGAAGGCCTATAAAGCCTGGGTGAAATGGTCCAGACAAGCCTTTATGTAGGCGACCTGAAAACCAAAAGACTGCCTGAAGAGAGCCTTGGCTTAAGCAGAGGGATTAATAGCTGAGAACACTCAATTGACTGGAGGCTCTTTGCCATGCGCTACGACGGCCACCGTCAAGCGTGAAATGCAGCTTGGCTTGCCTTCGTCGTTGCTGATGCGGATGTCCCATACATGAGTGGTCCGGCCTATGTGCACAGGCCTGACCACACCGGTGACACGCCCGCTACGCACACCACGCAAATGGTTGGCGTTGACCTCCAGCCCGACGCAGAAATACTTGCTCGGGTCGACGATCAGGTAACTGGCCATTGACCCCAGCGACTCGGCCAGGACCACGGAGGCACCGCCGTGCAGCAGTCCGAAAGGCTGGTGGGTACGTTGATCGACCACCATGCTGGCCGTGAGGGAGTCATCGGTGAAAGACTCGAAGCGAATGTCCAGCACTTCACCAATGGTGTTTTTTTGAGCCGCCATAAGGGCTTCGATATCGGGAGCCTGACGCCATATGCTCATGCTGAATCCTTTTCCCGGGAGAGCCGCATTCGCGGCGGTTATTAATTGCGCGTACAGACCGTTCAGACGTGCCTGACGCTGTTGAGGCGCATCCCGCCTGCCACTACGAACTCGCCTTCCAGCTCGGCAAGACTGGCCGTCCTCATCGGCTCGGCCTGTCGCGGACTGCCGTGTGCCAATACCCCGATCAGCTCGCCCACCAAAGGCTGATGGCTGACCAGCAGCACTTCATCGATACCCAGCTTGTCCAGTTGCGCCAGCACCTCACGCGGGCTGCTGTCGGGTGTAAGCCAGGGTGCGGTGACGATCGAGCCATCGAAGGCCAACGACTGACGCACCAGCTCGGCAGTCTGTTGTGCACGCACATAGGGGCTGGCGATGATCCGTTGCACGGGCTTGTCAGTCAGTTGCAGCGCACTTTTCAACACTTCCTCACGCCCATGTGCAGTCAATTCGCGCTCCGCATCACTGCGCGCCCGCGACTGCGCTTCGCCATGACGCAATACCCAGACCTTCATGGCTTTGGTTCCTGATCGCGCACCGGCTGTACCGCTGGCGGGACATTATGAGGAACCTCGCCTTCGGGCGCACGCGGTGCTGGCCAGTCGCCAAAAGGCCAGGGCTTATGGTCGCTGTGAAACGTCCCGAAACGACCGATCTGCGCCAGGTACTGGCTGATGCTGTCGCCGAAGTTCATCAGGCCACCATTCGGCGCACCGTAAATCAGGCGGTAGACCAGTTGCACCAGCACCACGCCCGCCAGAATGATCTGGGCAACGTGCCATACGCCCAGAAACAGCAGCATCCACAGAATGCGCAGCAGGATCGATTCGTTGTGCTGGATTTTCGACTCGTTCAAGACCTTCTCCTGATCAGACTGAATTCAATTAAAGCCGGTAATCGAAATGAAATCGACGTCCGTCTTGGGCTCGGCCCGCATCAGCGCCTCGATTACCTGGCTGAGCGTACGACCTTCAAAAAGAATCGCGTGCAGCCCGGCGACCAATGGCATATAGACCTGCACTTCCTGCGCTTTGACCTTGAGCACCTTGAGGGTGTTCACACCCTCGGCCACCTCGCCCAGGCGTGTGACCGCTTCTTCCAGCGTCAGCCCCTGGCCCAGGGCAAACCCGACCTGATAGTTGCGGCTTTTCGGCGAGGAACAGGTGACGATGAGATCGCCCACCCCGGCCAGGCCGAGAAAGGTCATCGGGTTGGCACCCTGGCTGACCGCGAAACGGGTCATTTCCGCCAGCGCCCGGGTGATCAGCATGCTCTTGGTGTTTTCGCCCATGTCCAGCGCCACCGCCATGCCGGCAATGATTGCGTAAACGTTCTTCAGTGCCCCGCCCAGCTCGACGCCAAACCGGTCATTGCTGGCATAGACGCGAAAGGTGCGCCCGTGCAATGCCGCCTGAACCTCCTGACACAACGCCTCGTCTTCGCTGGCAACCACCGTTGCGGTCAACGCATGCTCGGCGATTTCCCGCGCCAGATTGGGCCCGGACAACACGCCGATACGCGCTTGCGGGACGATCTCTTCGAGGATCTGACTCATCAGCTTGAAGCTCTGCGCTTCGATACCCTTGGTCAGGCTCACCAGCATCTTGCCATTCAGGCGCTCGACGTGAGGCGACAGCACCGAGCGCAAGGCACTTGATGGCAAGGCGACGAAGATCAGTTCACTGGCGTCGAGCACCGCCGTCAGGTCGGTGACCGGTTCGACTTCAGGACGAATCTTGATGCCCTTGAGGTAACGGGGGTTTTCACGATTGACGCGAATGGCCTCAGCCTGCTCCGGATCACGCATCCATTGACGAACCTGATGGCCGTTCTCGGCCAGCAGATTGGCAATGGCCGTACCGAAGCTGCCACCGCCAAGCACCGCGACGGGTTGCTGTGTGGTCATAAAACTATCCATCCAGAGCCATTCAAGTGGCGATGTGATCATTATACGGAGCAACACGTTATCAGCTAGCGACAAAGCTGATCCGTTAAGCAGTCAGGACAGCATCAATCGAACAAGTTCGCTGGAAACACGCGCCATCTCGGTTAACATGCGCGCACAGCATGAATCATCGTGATGGCCGGCCTTGCCTTGTGCAGCCAGACCGATTCGCGACCACCGGGCAAACAGGCATGGACGCATCAATCGAACAACCTCAGCAGTGCCTTGCGCGCGAGGCGCACAGCCGATGAAGTTTCGGCACTGGGACATCAATACCCGCACGCAGATCATCAGCCTTGGCCCTGCCCTGTTGCTGACGGCTTTGCTGATCAGCTTTTTTACTTTCGTGCGTATTCAGGATCTGCGTCAGGAGCTCAATCACACCGGGCAGTTGATCGCCAATCAGCTGGCGACCGCGGTCGAGCCGGGCGTGACCACGGGTGATATCGAGGGGCTCAAGGCGCTGATGCGCGCCACCCTGTCCATGCCCAGCGTTCGCTATGTGGAAATTCAGGACAGCTCCAATACCGCCGTGATCTACATAGACCAGCCGCGCGACAACGAGCAGCAGGCCCGGCAGATGGAAGTGTTCCTGGCACCCGTTCAGCCGCAGCGCACCACCATTCACGGCAATCCCGGCTCGCCTGCCTCAGGAAAAAGCCAACCCGCGCAGGGCGCTTCACAGCGTTATCTGGGGCGGGTGCTGGTGGGCATGTCCAGCGAAGCATTCAGCCGACGTCAGCAGGAGATACTGCTCAAGGCTGGCGTCCTGGCGATGGTCGCTTTGCTGTTCGCCTTTCTGCTGGCGCGTAGCCTGGCTTTGAGCCTGTCCAGGCCCATCAGTGATATGGGCGAAGCGCTCAAGGCGATTCAACAGGGCGATTACCACACGCCCATGCCGGTCAGCGACGACGCCGAACTGGGCGCGCTGGCGCGGCACATCAACAACCTGGCAGAGAACCTGCACCGCGCCAGCCTCGAGCAGCAGCGCTCGGTGGCACAGCTGATCCAGACCCGGGAAGAAGCCGAACAGGCCAACCGCGCCAAATCTGATTTTCTGGCCATGATGAGTCACGAGCTGCGTACGCCCATGAACGGTGTACTGGGCATGCTGCAGCTGCTGGAAACCACGCACATGACCCATGAGCAGAGCGAGTATGCGACGCTGGCGACCGAATCCACCGAGCATCTGCTGCGGGTCATCAACGATATCCTCGACTTTTCCCGCATCGAGCGCGATGCCCTGCAGATGGAAGGCATACCGTTCAACCTGGCGGAACTGGTCAGCGCCTCGACCCACGCCTTCAACCACAGCGCCGCGCAACGCACGCTGCTGCTGGAGCTGCACATTCAGCCAGGCCTTGAGACCTTGAACGTCATAGGCGACCCGACCCGCATTCGCCAGATTCTGGTGAACCTGATCGGCAACGCGCTTAAATTCACCGAGCAAGGCAAGGTCTGCGTCGACGCCAGGTGGGCAATGCTCGACGATGAGCTGCTGCACTTTACCTGTGCGGTACAGGACAGCGGCATCGGTATCGACGCCGAGCGACTGGAATCGATGTTCGATGCGTTCAAGCAGGCCGACAGCTCTATTTCCAGACGTTACGGCGGCACGGGGCTGGGGCTGCCGATTGCGCGGACTCTGGCCGAACGCATGGGCGGTACCTTGCACGCCGAGAGCGAGGAAGGGTCCGGCTCATTATTCACGCTGCAGATCCCCCTGCCCGTCTCGCGCGACGCTTCGGTGGCTATTGCCAAGCCGCTGTCGACACTCGACTCACACGGCCGGGAGCGCAGCATCTTGCTGGTCGAAGACAACCCGGTGAACCGCACCGTGGTGCAGGCCATGTTGCGTAATCTGGGGTGCGAGGTCGACATCGCTGTCGACGGTGCCGAAGCAGTGGCGAAGGCAAGCGCAGGCAATCACGCGTTGATTCTGATGGATTGCCGACTGCCGGTCATGGACGGCTATGAGGCCACCCGTCGAATCAGGCAACTTTCCGGGCTGGAGCGAATCCCAATCATTGCCCTGACCGCCAACGCGTTACAGGGTGATCGGGACGCCTGTTTGCAGGCAGGGATGGATGATTACCTGCCCAAACCGTTCAAACATGCTGATTTACAGCAGGTTTTGCAGCGCTGGCTGTCCTTTGAAGCACCTGTGACTGGCGATAAATGTTAAATTGCGGCAGTCTTGGCACCCAGATCGGCCAGCAAAATCGGCTGAATGACAAAATTCAGTGTACAGGTGTACCTTGATTTCACCTGCGCTGTGACTTTCATTACAACGCAACAGTCTATGAGTAGGCTGCCGGACAGGGTCCTGGCGAAATTAGCGCGCCAGGACTGGCGTTCGGGCCAGTGGCGCCACAACCTGCCGCACAAGATTATTGAGGAGCTCGCATGACCAAACAACACGCCTTTACCCGGGAAGACCTGCTGCGCTGCAGTCGTGGCGAGCTGTTCGGCCCAGGTAATGCGCAACTGCCCGCCCCCAACATGCTGATGGTTGATCGCATCACGCACATCAGCGATGAGGGCGGCAAGTTCGGCAAGGGTGAGTTGGTCGCCGAACTGGATATCAATCCGGACCTGTGGTTCTTTGCCTGCCACTTCGAAGGTGATCCGGTCATGCCTGGATGCCTGGGCCTCGACGCCATGTGGCAGCTGGTCGGCTTCTATCTTGGCTGGCAGGGCAATCCCGGCCGTGGCCGTGCCCTGGGTTCAGGCGAAGTGAAGTTTTTCGGTCAGGTTCTGCCTACCGCCAAGAAAGTCACTTACAACATCCACATCAAGCGCGTCCTTAAGGGCAAGCTGAACCTGGCCATCGCCGACGGCTCAGTGAGTGTCGACGGTCGCGAAATCTATACCGCCGAAGGCCTCCGGGTCGGCGTGTTCACTTCCACTGAAAATTTCTAAGGGTACTCGCATGCGCCGCGTCGTTATCACTGGTCTGGGTATTGTTTCCTGCTTGGGCAATGACAAAGAGACCGTCACCGCTAACCTGCGTGCTAACCGCCCTGGCATCCGCTTCAACCCGGAATATGCCGAAATGGGTCTGCGCAGCCAGGTTTCCGGCTCCATCGACCTGAATCTGGAAGAGCTGATCGATCGCAAGATCTTCCGCTTCGTCGGCCACGCGGCAGCCTATGCCTACCTGGCGATGAAAGACGCTATCACCGATTCGGGCCTGACCGAAGAGCAGGTTTCCAACGTGCGTACCGGCCTGATCGCCGGCAGCGGCGGCGCCTCGACCCTGAACCAGATGGAAGCGCTGGATACCTTGCGTGAGAAAGGCGTCAAGCGCGTTGGCCCCTACCGCGTCACGCGGACGATGGGCAGTACCGTTTCGGCCTGCCTAGCCACACCATTCAAGATCAAGGGTGTGAACTACTCCATCTCGTCCGCCTGCGCCACCAGCGCACACTGCATCGGCAACGCTGTCGAGCAGATCCAGCTGGGCAAACAGGACATCGTCTTTGCCGGTGGCGGCGAAGAAGAGCACTGGAGCCAGTCGTTCCTGTTCGACGCGATGGGCGCACTGTCCACCCAGTACAACGAAACGCCGGATAAAGCCTCGCGTGCCTACGACGCCAAGCGTGACGGTTTCGTCATTGCTGGTGGTGGCGGCATGGTGGTTGTCGAAGAACTCGAACACGCATTGGCGCGTGGCGCGAAGATCTACGCAGAAATCGTCGGCTACGGCGCGACCTCCGATGGCTACGACATGGTCGCACCCAGCGGTGAAGGTGCCATTCGTTGCATGAAGATGGCGCTGGGCGACATCGACTCTGGTGCCATTGACTACATCAACACCCACGGCACCTCGACTCCGGTCGGCGACGCCAAGGAAATGGAAGGCGTGCGCGAAGTATTCGGCGCCAACGCTCCGGCGATCAGCTCCACTAAGAGCCTGTCGGGGCACTCGCTGGGCGCCGCAGGTGTCCACGAAGCGATCTACTGCCTGCTGATGATGGAGAACAACTTCATCGCAGGTTCGGCCAACATCGAAGAGCTGGACCCGGTGGTTGCCGACATGCCTATCCTGCTCAAAACCAAGGAAGACGCCAAGCTCGATCTGGTCATGAGCAACAGCTTCGGTTTCGGTGGCACCAACGCCACGCTGGTCTTGAAGCGCTGGGCGGGCAAGTAATACTGCTTTTGCCACAAACAAAGAAGGCGCCTTTCGAGGCGCCTTTTTTGTGAGTCGGAAAAACGTGGCTAGTGCTCTTCGGTATATCTGCGGGGACGATGGATCTTCAGAACACCTCTCGCTCCTCACGCCCCAGCGTGGGAGTGCAGTTCACGACGCTCTGCGTCGCAAGAGGACGCAGAGCGTCCGGACCGGCATGCCCACGGAACGGTAGTGTCATCCGGCACGCCTTAGGGGAAGATCGTTGTTCCTTCAGCCGAACACTTCTTTCAGCAAATCATGCATCGACTTGAACGCGCGGCTCGATACTTTGGCGTCGTACATCATCATGCCCGGCACGTTGGCGTGCGGATCGGTGAAGGAGTGGAATGCACCGCCGTAGCTGTACAGTTGCCAGTCCACGCCAGCGGCGTTCATCTCGTCTTCGAAAGCCGGCAGTTGCTCTTTCGGCACTAACGGGTCAGAAGCACCGTGCAGGACCAGCACCGAGCCCTTGATGTTTTTGGCGTCAGCCGGGTTGGGTGTGTCCAGCGTGCCGTGGAAGGAGATCGCGGCTTTCAGTTCGGCACCGGTACGCGCAAGCTCCAGAGAGCAGCAGCCGCCGAAGCAGAAACCGAAGGTTGCGATTTTGCTTGAGTCCAGAGACGCCCCCCCCTGACCCAACAACTGGTCAAGTCCTGCCTGCATACGCTTGCGCAACAGGCCGCGATCGTTCTTGAGCGGCGTCATGGCAGCGCCCGCCTCGTCATTGTTACCTGGACGAATCTGCTGACCATACAGGTCAGCCAGCAACACTACATAGCCCTCGGCTGCGACCGCTTTGGCAATGTCTTCGGCACCCTTGCTGACACCCATCCAGTTAGGCGCCATCAACAGACCCGGCTGTGCAGCAGTAGCTTTTGTGTCGTACACCAGACGGCTTTCATAAGGCTGACCATCAATCTGATAGACCACAGAACGAATTTCGATATTGCTGCTCATTACTGACTCCTGATCGTTGGAGAGATGGAGGACGTTTCGCGGGAACTGAAACAAAAAACCCGCCGAGGCGGGTTTCTTGTCAACCGGCTATCAAACCGACAGTTCTACCAGCAACTTGTTCAGACGGCGCACGTAAGCGGCCGGATCCTTGAGGCTGTCACCAGCGGCCAGCGCGGCCTGATCGAACAGGATGTGCGACAGATCGCCGAAGCGGTCTTCGCTCTGTTCGGCATCGAGCTTGCTGATCAATGGGTGCGCAGGGTTGAATTCGAAGATAGGCTTGGAATCCGGCACCTTCTGCCCGCTTGCTTCCAGAATCTGACGCATTTGCAGACCCATATCCTGCTCGCCAATGGCAAGAATCGCAGGCGAATCGGTCAGACGATGGGAAACCCGCACTTCGCTCACCGACTCACCCAGCGCGGCTTTCAGGCGCTCGATCAGGCCTTCCTTGTCCTTGGCGATCTCTTCCTGAGCCTTCTTGTCCTCTTCGGAGTCAAGCTTGCCCAGATCCAGGTCACCACGCGCCACATCCACAAAGCCCTTGCCGTCGAAGTCGCTCAGGTAGCTCATCAGCCACTCGTCGATACGATCGGTGAGCAACAGCACTTCGATGCCTTTCTTGCGGAAGACCTCAAGGTGCGGGCTGTTCTTGACCTGTGCGTAGGATTCGCCAGTGAGGTAGTAAATCTTGTCCTGACCTTCCTTGGCACGCGCCAGGTACTCGGCCAGAGAAACGCTCTGTTCGCCGCTGTCGTCGGACGTCGATGCGAAACGCAGCAGACCGGCGATTTTTTCCTTGTTGGCGAAGTCTTCTGCCGGACCTTCCTTGAGGACCTGACCGAAGTTTTTCCAGAAGCCCTTGTACTTCTCGGGCTCGTTTTTCGCCAGCTTCTCCAGCATGTCCAGCACGCGCTTGGTCAGCGCCGACTTCATCGAGTCGATGATCGGGTCTTTCTGCAGAATTTCACGGGAAACGTTCAGCGACAGGTCATTGGAGTCGACCACGCCCTTGACGAAGCGCATGTACAGCGGCAAGAACGACTCGGCCTGATCCATCACAAACACGCGCTGCACGTAGAGCTTGAGACCACGCGGTGCTTCACGCTGATACAGATCGAACGGCGCACGCGCAGGCACGTACAGCAGCGAGGTGTATTCCAGCTTGCCTTCGACCTTGTTGTGGCTCCAGCTCAGCGGGTTCTCGTAGTCGTGCGCGACGTGCTTGTAGAATTCCTGGTACTCCTCGTCCTTCACCTCGGTGCGCGGACGGGTCCAGAGTGCGCTGGCGCGGTTGACGGTTTCCCACTCCAGCGCCGGAGCCTCCTCGCCTTCGGCTGCCGGAGGCTGCTCTTTGGGCAGCTCGATCGGCAAGGCAATATGGTCGGAGTATTTCTTGATGATGTTGCGCAGGCGGTAGCCGTCAGCGAACTCTTCTTCACCGTTTTTCAGGTGCAGAACAATACGGGTGCCACGATCAGCCTTGTCGACGGTGGCGACTTCGAACTCGCCTTCGCCCTTGGAAGACCAGTGCACGCCTTCGCTCGCTGGCGTGCCGGCACGACGGCTGAACACTTCGACCTGATCGGCAACGATGAACGCCGAGTAGAAGCCCACGCCGAACTGACCGATCAGGTGCGAGTCCTTCTTCTGGTCGCCGGACAGGTTTTTCATGAAATCGGCGGTACCGGACTTGGCGATCGTGCCAAGGTGGGTGATCACGTCTTCACGGCTCATACCGATGCCGTTGTCTTCAAGCGTAACGGTCTTCGCGTCCTTGTCGAAGCTCACACGAATTTTCAGCTCCGCGCCGCCTTCCAGCAACTCGGGCGTGGACAACGCTTCAAAACGCAATTTGTCGACCGCGTCAGACGCGTTCGAGATCAATTCGCGAAGGAAAATTTCCTTGTTGGAATACAGCGAATGGATCATGAGGTGCAGCAGTTGCTTTACCTCGGTCTGGAAGCCCAGGGTTTCCTTTTGAGTTTCCACACTCATAATCATCAAACTCCGATCTGGATGGTATAAGCCGTCACGGTCAGGCAGCAGCCTGTGTGACAGCGGGTAGTCATCAAGGTGGGGGCTGGGTCGGGGATTTCAAGAGCCAATGATGCCTGGAGCGTGTTTCGTGCGCCGGGCACGAGGCGAACCCGCCTGCTCGGCGCTCGCCGGAGCGGCTGATGATCGGCGCGCTTTCATCAGCCTGTAACGACCGTGAAACGGCGCCCTCCATTATTGTCGTCACGGGTGGAACTTAACCCTCGGGGGCAGGCTCTTAGGCTCGTGAATACTTAATAAGGAGAAACACCCCATGCGTAAATCTTTAGCCTATGCCTTGATGCTTTCTGCCACCCTGGGCCTTGCCGCCTGTGACAAAAAGTCCGAAAACACTCAGCAAGATGCCAACAAGGCAGCTCAGCAGTCCCAGGAGTCGATGGAAAAGGCTCAGGAAAAAGTGAATGACGCGGCCAAGGAAAGCCAGGAAGCCGCTCAGAAGAACGCTGAAGCCGCTCAGCAGCGCACCAATGAAAACGCCGACAAGGCGCCAGAAGCAGCACCAGCCACCAAGTAAGGCTGACACGCTCGCAGAACTAAAAAGGCCCGCTTATAGCGGGCCTTTTCATGCAACACGATTTTTCCTGCGCAATCGTCTAAAGCCGGGCCTTCAAGCCAGCGCCTCGCTGCGCTTGCCCATGACCCTGTCGACCACCACTGCTACTGCCAGCGTGACAACCGCAGGCACCAGCCACGCAAGCCCCTGATCACCCAGCGGCAGATGGCTCAGAACAGCGGGCAACGCGTCGGCGAAACCGGCGCCCTTCAGCGCATCGATCAGACCAAACACCAGCGAAACCAGCATCACGGGCGCCACTACGCGTCCCTGGCGCTGCCAGAGCCCCTTGCAGAAGCTCAGCGCGACCAGAACAATGCACGGCGGATAAATCGCCGTGAGCACCGGAATCGAAAACTGGATCAGTTTAGTCAACCCGAGATTGGACACCAGCAGCGAGAACACGGCGAGGATAATCACCAGCGTTCTGTAGGACAGCGGCAGCACCTTGGCAAAGTATTCGGCGCAGGCACAGGTCAGGCCTACTGCAGTGACCAGACACGCCAGGGAAATCAGTACGGCAAGAAAACCGCTGCCCAGCGAACCGAAGGTGTGCTGTACGTAGGCATGCAGAACCGCTGCGCCATTACTGGCACCTGCGGCCACGGCGTGGCTGCCGGAACCTAGGCGAAACAGACTGACATACACCAGCGCCAACCCGACCCCGGCGATCAGCCCGGCAATGATCGCGTAGCGCGTGATCAGACGGGGCGATTCGACACCGCGAGAGCGGATCGCGTTGACGATGACGATACCGAAGACCAGCGCCCCCAGTGTGTCCATGGTCAGGTAACCATTGATGAAGCCCTGGGAAAACGGCGCTACGGCGTACGCCGGCTCTGCCTCCCCTATTCCGCCTGCCGGCAAGGCGAATGCCGCGATGCCCAGTACCGCCAGCGCGATGATCTTCAGTGGTGCCAGAAAGCGTCCCACTGTATCGAGCAGGCGCCCCGGGTACAGCGACACCCAGAACACCACCAGAAAGTACACCAGGCTGTAGAGGAACAACGCCATCGGCGTGTCGCCGGTCAGAGGCGCCAGTCCGACTTCGAACGAGACCGTGGCGGTACGTGGCGTGGCGAACAATGGACCGACCGCCAGATAGCAGACGGCAGCGAGCGCCCCGCCGGCGATCTTGCCAATCGGACTGCTCAGGGCATCCATCGCGCCCCCGACCCTGGCCAGAGCAATCACGGTAATGACCGGCAAGCCAACTGCGGTGACCAGAAAGCCCAGCGCCGCCATCCAGACATGCGGCCCGGCCTGCAGACCCACTATGGGGGGGAAGATGATGTTGCCAGCCCCGACGAACAGGGCAAATGTCATAAAACCGAGTGCCAGGATGTCCTGGCCTTTCAACACTTTCATTACGAGGGACCACACGGAATCGAAATAAGGGATGGGACGTCACCCATGAATGGGGCAGACGCAGCCCGTCGGCGTAAGACGTGGCAGTACCTTGCGAAACGCCCCTCGTGAGGGCAACGCAAAAACGGCGGACAGGGTAGCCAACTTCGCTCGAAAATGCACTGTCTCAGGGCGAGCCACCCGACGACGCACCCTGAACTGGCAGTTGCAAAAGCCGCTGTAAAACCAGAAATGCCTGACAGACCAGGCGTTTCCTAGCGGATAGATTGGCCCTCCTCTCTATACCCGGCAGCTTATTTCCATGCCTGACATCACCCATCTGAGCGCGATACTCACGCCGACCCTGTATACGCCACGCCTGGTCCTGCGGCCCTTGCAGGTTGCAGACGCCGCAGCGATGCAACACCTGTTCAACCAGTGGGAAGTGGTGCGTTATCTGACCCACCATGTGCCCTGGCCCTACCCTGACGGAGAAGCGCTGCGTTATATCCGCGAGGACGCAATGCCAGCCATGCAGGACGGCGAAGAGTGGCACTGGTCGATTCGTCTTTGCGGCGAACAGGATCATCTGATCGGGGCCGCGTGCATGATGGATGAGCCAGACAACAATCGCGGATTCTGGCTCTCCCCACCCTATCAAGGGCTGGGCCTGATGTCGGAGGTCTGCGTGGCCATCGACCGTTTCTGGTTTGAAACCTTGAAACGTCCTGTTTTGCGTGTAGCCAAATCGGCCTTGAATGAAGCGTCGTGCCGCCTGTCGCGGCGTGAAGGCATGCGTCTTGTGACCGTCCAGGAAGCGCAGTTTGTTTGCGGGACCACCCAGGAGCAGATATGGGAATTGACCCGCCAGGAATGGCAGATGAACAACAATCGATAGGAGAACACAGGACCAGGACGCCCCGCGGCCTTTTTCAGACGCCCAAACAAAAGCCACCCGAAGGTGGCTTTTGTCGATTACCCGAAAAGCAAGCGAGGCTTACTTGGTCGGCCAACCGGTCAGCTCGGCCAGGGCCTTGCCGATATCTGCCAGGGAGCGCACGGTTTTCACGCCAGCGTCCTGCAGTGCAGCGAATTTCTCGTCTGCAGTACCTTTACCACCCGAGATGATTGCACCGGCATGGCCCATGCGCTTGCCCGGAGGAGCAGTCACACCAGCGATGTAGGAAACAACCGGCTTGGTCACGTGTGCCTTGATGTAGGCAGCCGCTTCTTCTTCAGCCGAACCGCCGATCTCACCGATCATGACGATCGCTTCGGTCTTCGGGTCTTCCTGGAACAGCTTCAGGATGTCGATGAAGTTCGAGCCCGGGATCGGGTCACCGCCGATACCAACACAGGTGGACTGACCGAAACCGGCGTCAGTGGTCTGCTTCACAGCTTCGTAAGTCAGGGTGCCGGAACGCGACACGATGCCTACCTTGCCTGGCAAGTGAATGTGACCTGGCATGATGCCGATCTTGCACTCGCCCGGAGTGATGACGCCTGGGCAGTTAGGACCGATCAGGACCACACCCAGCTCGTCGCACTTGACCTTGGCTTCCAGCATGTCGATGGTCGGGATGCCTTCGGTGATGCACACGATCAGCTTGATGCCGCCGAACGCTGCTTCAAGGATGGAATCCTTGCAGAAAGGAGCCGGAACGTAGATGACGCTGGCGGTTGCGCCAGTGGTGTCTACCGCTTCTTTCACAGTGTTGAACACGGGCAGGTTCAGGTGCGTGGTGCCACCCTTGCCTGGTGTCACGCCGCCAACCATCTTGGTGCCGTAGGCAATGGCTTGCTCGGAGTGGAAGGTACCTTGCGAACCAGTGAAACCCTGGCAGATAACCTTGGTGTCTTTATTGATCAGGACGCTCATTACTTGCCCTCCGCGGCTTTGACAACTTGTTGAGCAGCGTCGGTCAGGCTGGTAGCAGCGATGATGTTCAAACCGCTTTCTGCCAGTACTTTAGCGCCCAGCTCAGCGTTGTTGCCTTCAAGGCGAACAACAACCGGGATTTTAACGCCGACTTCTTTCACTGCACCGATGATGCCTTCGGCAATCATGTCGCAACGAACGATGCCGCCGAAGATGTTGACCAGTACTGCAGCGACGTTGGCGTCGGACAGGATGATCTTGAACGCTTCGGTAACGCGTTCCTTGGTGGCACCGCCGCCAACGTCAAGGAAGTTTGCAGGCTTGCCGCCATGCAGGTTGACGATGTCCATGGTACCCATGGCCAGACCGGCACCGTTGACCATGCAGCCGATGTTGCCTTCCAGCGCAACGTAGTTCAGTTCGAACTTGGCGGCGTGAGCTTCGCGAGGATCGTCCTGCGAAGGATCGTGGAAGCCCTTCAGCTTTGGCTGACGGTACATGGCGTTGGCGTCGATGTTGATTTTGGCGTCCAGGCAGTGCAGATCGCCGTCAGCCTTGATCACCAGCGGGTTCACTTCCAGCAGTGCCAGGTCATGGTCCTGGAACAGCTTGGCCAGACCGGTGAAGATCTTGGCGAACTGAGTGACCTGCTTGCCTTCCAGACCCAGCTGGAATGCTAGATCGCGACCCTGGAACGGCTGAGCGCCGACCAGTGGATCGATGGTGGCCTTGAGAATCTTTTCAGGAGTGTCGTGAGCGATCTTCTCGATGTCCACGCCACCTTCGGTGGAAGCCATGAACACGATACGACGGCTGGAACGATCGACCACAGCGCCCAGATACAACTCTTTGGCGATGTCGGTGCAGGACTCGACCAGGATCTTGGTCACTGGCTGACCGTTGGCGTCAGTCTGGTAAGTCACCAGACGCTTGCCCAACCACTGTTGAGCGAACGCTGCAGCGTCTTCCTTGCTGCGAACCAGCTTTACGCCGCCCGCCTTACCGCGACCACCTGCGTGAACCTGGGCTTTGACGACCCACTCGGTCCCGCCGATCTTGTCGCAGGCTTCTGCTGCTGCTTCCGGGGTGTCTACCGCGTAACCCTTGGATACTGGCAGGCCGTACTCAGCGAACAGCTGCTTACCCTGATACTCGTGAAGATTCATGCTTATTACCGTCTTCGTTTAGGTACTGCGCATTCGGTGCTGCACGTCAGCGTGCCGCACCACCTGTGACCGCTACTCCGGGTGGACTCCGCAAGTGCCGTGGGACACTCATGAAGCCGCCTGAGAGGTCGAGTCCGGCGCAGATTCCGCGGTTAGCCTTGCTTGCAAGGCCAACGACGGGCACTGCGCCGTGGTTTCTCTTGTTGTCTTAGCGTTTTTTGCGATTCTGGATATGGATGGCGCCGCCATTCACAGCCAGTGCAGCTTCATGCAGCGCTTCGGACAGGGTCGGGTGCGAGAAGACCATCATGCCGATGTCCTCTGCGCTACTGCCGAATTCCATCGCGATTGCGCCCTGCTGTACCAGTTCTGCGGCGCTCGGGCCGATAACGTGAACACCCAGTACGCGATCGGTCTTGGCGTCGGCAATGATCTTGACGAAACCGCCGGTGTCGTTGGCTGCCATGGCACGGCCACTGGCTGCGAACGGGAACGTACCGACATTGACTTCAACGCCTTCGGCCTTGAGCGTCTGCTCGGTCTTGCCGACCCAGGCGATTTCCGGGTGGGTGTAGATAACCGACGGGATCAGGTTGTAGTTCATCTGGGCCTTGTGGCCCTTGATGCGCTCGACAACCATGATGCCCTCTTCGGAGGCCTTGTGCGCCAGCATCAGACCGCGAACCACGTCACCGATGGCGTATACGCCCGGTACGCTGGTGGTGCAGTAGTCATCAACGTAGATGAAACCGCGCTCATCCAGATCCACACCGCTGTCCGAAGCCAGCAGGTCAGTGGTCACAGGGCGACGGCCCACGGCAACGATCAGACGGTCGAAGGTGATCGACTGTTCGCCGGCAGCGTCGGTGTAGCTGACCACAACCTGTTCGCCTTCGACCTTGGAACCGGTCACGCGAGCGCCCAGTTTGATGTCCAGGCCTTGCTTGTTGAAGGTTTTCAGCGCTTCCTTGGAGACCGCTTCGTCGGCTGCCGGGATGAACTTCTCCAGCGCTTCCAGAACGGTGACCTGAGCACCCAGGCGAGCCCACACGGAACCCAGTTCCAGACCGATCACGCCAGCGCCGATGACGCCCAGACGTTGTGGAACCTGCTGGAATTCAAGAGCACCGGTCGAATCGACGATGACTTTCTGGTCAACAGGCGCTGGCGGAATGTCGATAGGACGCGAGCCCGATGCCAGGATCACATGGTCCGCTTCGATGATTTCGACAGTGCCGTCGGCTGCGGTCAGTTCAACCTTTTTGCCGGCCAGCAGTTTGCCGTGACCCTGCAACGTGGTCACGCCGTTGGCTTTGAACAGGCTGGCGACGCCGCCGGTCAGGCCTTTGACGATCGTCGACTTGCGGCCAATCATCGCTGGGATATCGATGTTCAGTTCAGATGTCGAGATGCCATGTACGCTGAAGCCGTTCTTGGCTTCATAGAATTTCCAGGAGCTGTCGAGCAGTGCCTTGGAAGGAATGCAACCTACGTTCAGGCAGGTACCGCCGAGGGCCAGTTTGCCCTCCTTGTCCTGATACTTCTCGATGCAGGCAGTCTTGAGACCAAGTTGCGCAGCCTTGATGGCGGCAACATAACCGCCAGGGCCTGCGCCAATCACTACCACGTCGAATTTCTGGGACATAACAAAGAGTTCCTCTTTAGCTGCGAGCTTTTAGCTGCAAGCTGCAAGTCAGTCCGCGTTTCATCGCGAGGCCGACTTGCGACCTATTGAATTAGGTGAAACACATCAGCCCCGACTGTTCGCCTTTCGCTTCTGACTTGAAGCTTGAGGCTTGCAGCTCGAGGCTACTCCATCAGATATCCAGCAGCAGACGAGCCGGATCTTCCAGCAGGTTCTTGATGGTCACGAGGAAGGTTACCGCTTCCTTGCCGTCGATCAAACGGTGATCGTATGACAACGCCAGATACATCATCGGGCGAATCACAACCTGACCATTGACCGCCATCGGACGCTGCAGAATGTTGTGCATGCCCAGAATTGCAGCCTGTGGCGGGTTGACGATCGGCGTCGACATCATCGAACCGAAAGTACCACCATTGGTGATGGTGAACGTACCGCCGGTCATCTCGTCGATGGACAGCTTACCGTCGCGGGCTTTCTTGCCGAAGGTGGCGATGCCGCCTTCGATTTCAGCCAGGCTCATGTGCTCTGCGTTACGCAGAACCGGTACGACCAGACCGCGATCGCTGGAAACCGCGACACCGACGTCGGCATAGCCGTGGTAAACGATATCGGAACCATCGATCGACGCGTTGACAGCCGGGAAGCGTTTCAGCGCCTCGGTGGCAGCCTTGACGAAGAACGACATGAAGCCCAGACGTACGCCGTTGTGCGACTTCTCGAACAGGTCCTTGTACTTCGAACGCAGCGCCATGACTTCGGTCATGTCGACTTCGTTGAACGTGGTCAGCATCGCCATGTTCGACTGAGCTTCGACCAGACGCTTGGCAACGGTTGCGCGCACGCGGGTCATCGGCACACGCTTCTCGGTGCGATCGCCAGCGGCGACGACAGGAGCAGCGGCGGCGGCAGGCTTGGCAGCAGGTGCAGCGGCCGGAGCGGATTTCTTCGCTTCAACGGCAGCAACCACGTCTTCCTTGGTGATACGGCCGTCTTTACCGGTGCCCTTGAGGCTGGCCAGGTTGATGCCGTTTTCTTCAGCCAGTTGACGCGCAGCAGGCGCAGCAATCGGGTCTTCTTCGCCAGCAGATGCAGCTGGTGCAGCGGCGGGTGCCGAAGCAGACGCCGAGGCAGGCGCAGCAGCAGGTGCCGGAGCAGCAGATGCTGTAGCACCGTCATTCAATGTCCCGAGCACTTCGTTGGACAGGACGATGGCGCCCTCTTCCTTGGTGATCGCGCCCATCACGCCGTCAGCTTCGGCCAGCACTTCGAGGACAACCTTGTCAGTCTCGATATCGACCAGCATTTCGTCACGCTTTACCGCATCACCCTCTTTTTTGTACCACTTGGAAATGGTGCCGTCGGCAACGGATTCCGGGAAAGAGGGGGCTTTAATCTCGATAGCCATTATCTGTAATTCCTTAATTCGGTTTCTAATGCTCGAAGGCGTTAAACAGTGAAGGCATCTTGCAGCAGTTTTTCCTGCTGCTCGGCGTGCATCGACGCGTAACCACAAGCCGGAGCGGCAGAAGCATCACGACCGGCGTACTCGAGAACGAGTTCACGTTTGTGGTTGCCCATGCTGCGACGCAGGTGGTGTTGACTGCTGTACCAGGCACCCTGGTTCATCGGTTCTTCCTGACACCAGACCACATGCTGCAGGTTGGTGTAAGGCGCGATGGTTTCCATCAAATCATCTTCAGGGAACGGATACAGCTGCTCGAGGCGAACGATGGCGATGTCTTCACGCCCTTCGGCACGGCGTTTTTCCAGCAGGTCGTAGTAAACCTTGCCGCTGCACAGCACCAGACGCGTGACCTTGGCCGGATCGAGGGTATCGATTTCCGGAATGACGGTCTGGAACGAGCCTTCGGCCAGATCTTCCAGGGTCGAAACAGCCAGCTTGTGACGCAGCAGCGACTTCGGTGTCAGCACGATCAGCGGCTTGCGCAGCGGACGGATGACCTGACGACGCAACAAGTGATAGATCTGCGCCGGAGTCGTCGGTACGCACACCTGAATGTTGTGCTCGGCGCACAATTGCAGGTAACGCTCCAGACGTGCCGACGAGTGCTCTGGCCCCTGCCCTTCGTAGCCATGAGGCAACAGCATGGTCAGACCGCACAGACGGCCCCACTTGTGCTCGCCGCTGGTGATGAACTGGTCGACAACCACCTGGGCACCGTTGGCGAAGTCGCCGAACTGGGCTTCCCAGATAACCAGCGCATCAGGCTGGGTGGTCGAATAGCCGTATTCGAATGCCAGTACAGCCTCTTCCGAAAGGAACGAGTCGTACAGGTCGAAACGTGGCTGACCGGAGTACAGATTCTGCAACGGGATATAGGTCCCGGCGTCTTTCTGGTTGTGCAGCACGGCGTGACGGTGCGAGAACGTACCGCGACCGATGTCCTGCCCCGTCATGCGGATCGGGTGACCTTCGAAGGCCAGTGTGGCGTACGCCATGGTTTCGGCGTAACCCCAGTTGATCGGCAAGCCACCGGCCTGCATCTTCTGGCGGTCTTCGTAGATTTTCTGAACCTGACGCTGCACGACGAAACCTTCCGGCAGCTCCATGAGCTTGGCGGACAGTTCCTGCAGGGTCTTGAGATCGAAGCTTGTATCGTGACGCGCAGTCCAGGCATGACCCAGATATGGACGCCAGTCGACGAACAATTCCTTGTTCGGCTCCTTGACCAGGCTTTTCACTACGTGCAGACCATTGTCCAGCGCGCTGCGGTAGTCGTCGACCTTGGCCTGAACGCGGGCATCGTCGAGAACGCCGGTCTTGATCAGATGCTCGGCATACAGCTCGCGGGTGGTGCGCTGCTTGGTAATCTGCTGGTACATCAAAGGCTGGGTGCCGCTAGGCTCGTCAGCTTCGTTGTGACCACGGCGACGGTAGCAGACCAGGTCGATCACGATGTCACGCTTGAACTGCATGCGGTAATCGATGGCCAGCTGGGTCACGAACATCACGGCTTCAGGATCATCCCCATTCACATGGAGGATCGGTGCCTGGATCATCTTGGCAACGTCGGTGGCGTACTCGGTAGAACGCGAGTCCAGCGGGTTGCTGATGGTGAAGCCCACCTGGTTGTTGATGACGATGTGGATCGTGCCGCCCGTCTTGAAGCCGCGAGTCTGCGACATCTGGAAGGTTTCCATGACCACGCCCTGGCCGGCAAATGCCGCGTCGCCGTGGAGGGAAATCGGCAGAACCTTGTCGCCGTTCGGATCGTTGCGACGATCCTGACGCGCACGCACAGAACCCTCGACCACTGGAGACACGATCTCCAGGTGAGACGGGTTGAAGGCCATGGCGAGGTGAACCTCACCGCCTGCGGTCATGACATTGGAAGAGAAGCCTTGGTGGTATTTGACGTCACCGGAGCCCAGTTCCACTTTCTTCTTGCCTTCGAACTCGTCGAACAGGTCGCGAGGGTTCTTGCCGAAGGTGTTCACCAGCACGTTGAGGCGGCCACGGTGGGCCATGCCGATCACGACTTCCTTGGTGCCATAAGACCCGGAACGCTGAATCAACTCGTCGAGCATCGGAATCAGGCTTTCGCCGCCTTCCAGACCGAAACGCTTGGTGCCCGGGTATTTGGTGCCCAGGTATTTTTCGAGGCCTTCGGCTGCGGTTACACGCTCAAGCAGATGGCTCTGAATGTCAGCCGAGAACACCGGACGGCCACGGACACTCTCGAGACGCTGCATGAACCAGTTGCGCTGCTCGGAATCCACGATGTGAGTGAACTCGGAGCCGATGGTGCGACAATATGTCTGCTGCAACGCTTCATGAATTTCGCGTAGGCTCGCTTCCTCTTTGCCGATGAACAGGTCGCCGGCACGGAAGGTCGTATCGAGATCGGCATTGGTCAAGCCGTAATGATTGATCGACAGATCCGCAGGCGCAGGGCGCTGCCACAGGCCCAGCGGATCGAGTTGGGCAGCCTGGTGGCCACGCATCCGATATGCCTGGATCAGTCGCAGCACTTCAACCTGCTTCTTCTCGTGTTCGCTGCTCACACTGCCGGCGGACACCGGTTGAGCGCGGCGCTGGTTTTTGGCCAGCAACACGAAATGATCGCGAATGGTCGAGTGCGATACATCAGTGGCAGAGCTGCCGTCTGCTGGCAACTTCTGAAAGTAGGTGCGCCATTCTTCTGGCACAGCGTTAGGGTCGTGCAGGTAAAGCTCATAGAGCTCTTCCACATAGGCAGCGTTACCACCGGATAGGTGGGCACTGTTCCACATGCGCTGCATCACGCTTTCTTGCATGCTTGGTCACCCTCGGTAAGGGGACACCACCGGCGAAGACACCAGAGCAATCCTGAAATAGTCGTGTGCAGCGACTGTATCAAGTCACCAGGGATCACGCAGATAGTCCGGGTACCAGCCCGGATGCCCCTGCTGGTCTCATTTCTTCAAAATAAGAGCCGCAGCTTTGCGAGCTGCTGCTCAGGTTAAAACTACGGCGCCGGTTGAAGCCTGCGCCGTAGCCACTTCAGTGTAACGGTGTAACAGATAAAGCGATGAATCAGACGCCGTTCTGCAACAACATGTTGCGTACGTGACCGATAGCCTTGGTCGGGTTAAGACCCTTCGGACAGACGTTGACGCAGTTCATGATGCCGCGGCAGCGGAATACGCTGAACGGATCATCAAGCGAAGCCAGACGCTCACTGGTGCGAGTATCACGGCTGTCAGCCAGGAAACGGTAGGCTTGCAGCAGTGCAGCAGGACCCAGGAACTTGTCGGGGTTCCACCAGAAGGACGGGCAGGAAGTCGAGCAGCAAGCGCACAGGATGCACTCGTACAGACCATCGAGCTTTTCGCGCTCTTCCGGCGTTTGCAGACGTTCGATGGCCGGAGCCGGCGTATCGTTCTGCAAGAATGGCTTCACCTTCTCGTACTGCTTGTAGAAGATGCTCATATCGACGACCAGGTCACGGATAACCGGCAAACCAGGCAGCGGACGTACGATCAGCTTGTTCTTGGCAACGACAGCCGACAACGGCGTGATGCAGGCCAGGCCATTCTTGCCGTTGATGTTCATGCCGTCGGAACCGCACACGCCTTCACGGCACGAGCGACGGTACGAAAAGCCTTCATCCTGCTCTTTGACCAGGGCGAGCACGTCCAGCACCATCAGGTCCTTGCCACCGGTATCGACCTGAAACTCCTGCATGAATGGTGCAGCGTCCTGATCAGGGTTGTAACGATAAACACTGACTTGCAACATATCGGTCACCCCTTAATAAGTCCGAATTTTCGGTTCAAAAGTCGGGACAGTCTTCGGCGAGAAGTTCACGGCACGCTTGGTCACACTCTTGTCACCCGGGAAATACAGGGTGTGGCACAACCAGTTCTCGTCATCGCGATCTTCAAAGTCTTCACGAGCGTGAGCGCCGCGGGACTCTTTACGATGCTCTGCAGCAATCGCCGTGGCTTCGGCAACTTCCAGCAGGTTTTGCAGTTCAAGCGCTTCGATACGGGCGGTGTTGAACGCCTGGCTCTTGTCGTTGATCTTGACGTTGGCGATACGTACACGCAGATCAGCCAGCTGGGCGATACCCTTCTGCATGTATTCGCCGGTACGGAATACACCGAAGTAGTTCTGCATGCAGCTCTGCAGTTCTTTACGCAGGGTTGCAACGTCTTCACCGGTGGTGCGCTCGTTCAGGCCGGCAAGGCGTGCAAGGGCAGCATCGATGTCGGACTCGGAAGCGCGCGCATAATCGACGCCTTCACGCAGAGCTTGCTCGAGGTGGATACCCGCAGCGCGGCCGAACACCACCAGATCGAGCAGCGAGTTGCCGCCCAGACGGTTGGCGCCGTGAACCGATACGCAAGCCACTTCACCTACCGCGAACAGACCTGGAATGATCTGGTCGACGCCCGCCGCATCCTGAGTGATCGCCTGGCCGTGAATGTTGGTGGCAACGCCGCCCATCATGTAGTGGCAGGTCGGTACGACAGGAATCGGCGCGGTTGCAGGATCGACGTGAGCGAAGGTCTTGGACAGCTCCATGATGCCTGGCAGACGGCTGTGCAGCACTTCCTCACCAAGGTGATCGAGCTTGAGCATCACGTGATCGCCATCGGGACCACAGCCGTTACCGGCAATGATTTCCTTGACCATGGAACGTGCCACAACGTCACGACCGGCAAGGTCCTTGGCGTTAGGAGCATAACGCTCCATGAAACGCTCGCCGTGCTTGTTGATCAGGTAACCGCCTTCACCGCGGCAACCTTCGGTGACCAGTACACCTGCGCCGGCAATACCGGTCGGGTGAAACTGCCACATTTCGATGTCCTGAACCGGTACACCGGCACGCAGCGCCATGCCGATACCGTCACCGGTATTGATCAGGGCATTGGTGGTCGACGAGTAGATACGGCCTGCACCGCCAGTCGCCAGCACGGTTGCATTGGCGCGGATGTACGAGGTTTCGCCTGTCTCGATGCAGATCGCGATGATGCCGACAAAGGCGCCATCATTGTTCTTCACCAGATCAACTGCATAGTATTCGTTTAGGAATACAGTGCCGGCCTTCAGGTTGGCCTGATACAGGGTGTGCAGCAGCGCGTGACCGGTACGGTCGGCGGCAGCGCAGGTACGGGCAGCCTGCCCGCCCTTGCCGAAGTCCTTGGACTGGCCACCGAACGGACGCTGATAGATACGGCCCTGCTCGGTACGGGAGAACGGCAGGCCCATGTGCTCGAGCTCGAAGACCGCTTCCGGACCTACGGAACACATGTATTCGATAGCGTCCTGGTCACCGATGTAGTCGGAGCCCTTGACGGTATCGTACATGTGCCAGCGCCAGTCATCGTTTGGATCGGCGGAAGCGATTGCACAGGTGATGCCACCCTGGGCGGATACGGTGTGCGAGCGGGTCGGGAAGACCTTGGTGACCACGGCAGTCTTGTGACCGCCCTGGGCGAGCTGCAGCGCAGCGCGCATGCCGGCACCGCCACCACCAATGATGATGGCGTCGAAAGAAAGCGCATTAATGTTAGCCATGGATCAGATACCCCAAAGAATCTGCACGCCCCAGACGAAGTAGGCGAACATCAGAACGCCACATACCGCCTGGAACAGGAAACGTACTGCAGTTGCGGACTTGCCCAGCGCCATCGGCGTCAGGTAGTCGGTCGCGATGGTCCACATGCCGACCCAGGCGTGAGCGCCAAGGGCAACGAGAGCCAGAAGACTGAAGATACGCATTCCGTTGTGAGCGAACAGACCATGCCATTGGGCGTAGCTCAGACCCGGGTGAAAGACCATGTAACCGATCAGGAAAATGAAATAAGCCGCGAGCACGACTGCGGAAACACGCTGAGCCATCCAGTCATAGAGGCCCGAACGCGACAGGTTGGTGACGTTGGTTACCATATCCATACTCCCGCCAGAAGAATCAGAATCACGGAGACCGCGATAACGATTTTGGAGCCCAGCTTGCCGCCTTCAAGCGTCTCGCCTACCCCCGAGTCCATGATGAGGTGACGAATACCGGCCACCAGGTGGTACAGCAGGGCAGACAGAAGTCCCCAGATGATCAGCTTGGCCAGCGGACTGGTCATATACGCCTTGACTTCACCAAATCCCTCTTCGGAGGCCAGCGACTTGTCCATTGCATACAGCATGATTGCAATACCGACAAAGAGGATGACACCGGAGATGCGGTGAAGGATGGACGTGTAAGCGGTGACTGGGAGCTTGATGGTCCTTAGGTCTAGATTTACAGGTCGTTGGCTATTCACGGCTTTTTTTCACACTGAAGAGCCCCTAACAATCAGGGCAAGTTGTTGGGAAGTGCACTGGTCAGGTACCCACCACCCAGGAAGTGACGACCCCCTTGAAACAGGCCAAAAGCCTCTGGCGGTCGGACGCCGAGTATAGACAGTTAGGTTACTAATGACAACGCGCAGACTTACCGCCAATAGCGGATTGCGTTGCTGTGACAAAAGGCGTAAACGGCAGTAAACCGTCTGCAAAATCCACGGCCGAGCCCTTGCGGAACACGACTTTAGGCAAATTGACTTTAGAATTTATCTCACTATAGTGATGCGGGCCCTGCGTGGGGGGCCTGTCTGATGATTTGAAGCATAAATAGGAGGCCACATGGCTGACAAAAAAGCGCAGTTGATCATCGAGGGCGCTGCCCCCGTCGAGCTGCCAATTCTGACCGGTACAGTGGGTCCGGACGTGATCGACGTACGCGGCCTGACCGCCACCGGCCGCTTCACATTTGACCCTGGTTTCATGTCCACGGCCTCTTGCGATTCGAAGATCACCTACATCGATGGTGATAATGGCATTCTGCTACACCGCGGCTACCCGATCGAACAACTGGCCGAGCAGTCCGACTATCTCGAAACCTGCTACCTGCTGCTCAACGGTGAACTGCCCACCGCCGAGCAGAAAGCCCAGTTCGTGGCCGTGGTCAAGAACCACACGATGGTTCACGAACAGCTCAAGACCTTTTTCAACGGTTTCCGCCGCGACGCCCACCCGATGGCCGTCATGTGTGGCGTAGTCGGCGCCCTGTCAGCGTTCTACCACGACTCACTGGACATCAATAACCCGCAGCACCGCGAGATTTCTGCGGTCCGCCTGGTCGCCAAAATGCCGACCCTGGCAGCGATGGTCTACAAGTACTCCATGGGTCAGCCCATGATGTACCCGCGCAACGACTTAAGCTACGCGGAAAACTTTCTGCACATGATGTTCAACACCCCGTGCGAGATCAAACCGATCAGCCCGGTGCTGGCCAAGGCGATGGACAAGATCTTCATCCTCCACGCCGATCACGAGCAGAACGCTTCGACCTCCACCGTGCGCATGGCAGGCTCTTCGGGCGCCAACCCGTTCGCCTGCATCGCAGCCGGTATCGCAGCGCTCTGGGGCCCTGCCCACGGCGGCGCCAACGAAGCGGTACTGACCATGCTCGATGAAATCGGCGATGTGTCGAACATCGACAAGTTCATTGCCAAGGCCAAGGACAAGAACGATCCGTTCAAGCTCATGGGCTTCGGCCACCGCGTGTACAAGAACCGTGACCCGCGCGCGACCGTAATGAAGCAGACCTGCGACGAAGTACTGAAAGAGCTGGGCATCACCAACGATCCTCAACTCGAACTGGCCATGCGCCTCGAAGAGATCGCCCTGACCGACCCATACTTCATCGAGCGTTCGCTGTACCCGAACGTCGACTTCTATTCGGGCATCATCCTCAAGGCCATTGGCATTCCGACCAGCATGTTCACCGTAATCTTCGCCCTGGCGCGGACTGTCGGCTGGATCTCGCACTGGAAGGAAATGCTCTCCAGCCCTTACAAGATCGGTCGCCCTCGTCAGCTGTACACCGGCAACGTGCAACGCGACATCGTCGCCCTGCAAGACCGCAAGTAAGCGCCACGCGCAAAAAAAAGGGCTGCCATTGGCAGCCCTTTTTTGTGCGCGCTATCCAGTGCGGATCATTTGGTTTGCGCGGCACGCTCCCTGAGCGCTTTCAAGGTGTTGTACGGTGCATCGACAACGAACTTGTTGGCCAGCATCGACGGCACACTGCCACCCGGCTCGGTGTGAACCTGATAGGTCACTTCAGTCTGGTTCGGCCCCTTCGGCACCATTTTCCAGAAGCCTTTGACCTCGGTCACCCGCACATAGCCCTTCTCCTCGGGGATATACGAAGGCTGCTCTTCGAGGTTACGGGTAACACTCCCGTCAGCACCTTCCTGAGTGGTGATCAACAACACGGAATCGCGAGGCGTCACCGGCCAGGGCGTATTGAACTGGCTGTAGGTCCAGGTCTTGTTGCCTTCGTGCTTGAGCACTTTCTGCAACTTGCACTCATGAATCCAGGCGCAGGCCCCTGCGACATCCTCCTGAAGGGCACGCAACTTGCTCACGCTGGCGTTGATCAGCGCAATACCCTGATACGCCTTGTAATCGGAACCAGGCACGTCGCTCAACGAGACCTTGATGCCATCCTGATTCTTGACCTCTTTCCACTCTTCAGCTTGCGCCGTTCCGGCAAGCATTACAGTGAAGCCACAAGCAACAGCCATGCGATACAGCGGACCCATTGTTCTATTCCTTGTTTTGAAGTTCCGAAGAAGCATTTGTGCTCGAGAACACTGTTTCAGGCCACCGCAGTGGCTTTTTCCCACCAACCGATCAGGCGAATGGCATCCGCCTGGTCGGCACCGCAGACATCATCTGCCGCCTTGAACTGACCGCACACCGCGGGCCGCTCAGCCCTGCCGAACAAGGCGCACAAAAACTCGACCGACAGATGCAGACAGCGCTCGCCAGCAGGCTTTCCGTCAGGCATACCGGGTATGGGAGACGTGATGGAAGGCGCTATGCAGCACGCGCCACAACCGGAACGGCAGTCCATGACCAGACACCCTTTTGTGAAAATTAAAAAAGAGGAAGGATATTAACCGTCAAAACGTCTGTTTGAAAACGCCGTATCGGACGACAGGCAGGACTTACTGCTTGAATTTGAAGTCCAGCGCAGCGCCCTCTACATCGCGACGGTTGTCATTGCGCATCTGCAATTGCATTTCGTTGGTCAGCAATCGCCCCTCGAGCTCGAACGGCCCGGGGTTCGCAGAGTCGCCCTTGTCGCTGAACATCTGCGGCAATATCGGCTTGCGCTTGTTGGTAATCACCTTGGCAGGCGGGTCGAGCTCCTTGACCAGCTCGGGAGGCAGGCTCAGGTCCAGCTTGGGTGCTTTGATTCGCACATCCTTGACGCTGGCGGTCTTGGCATCCTTGGCGTTCTTGCGCTTGCTCGCAGGTGCCTTGGCTGCCGCAACCCTGGAAGAGGCTTTTTCGGAAGTCGCCGATTTGACGCTCTGAGGTGCTGCAGGTTCTGATTTTTCCTTTCCGACCACCACAGGCACGACTGGCACGCCCGGCATCAGCTGATGCATGGTGTCCGGCGCCTTGATTTGCTTGGCATCGGTGGCGGCTGCCTGCGCAGGTGCCTCAGTCTTCAGATGCACCTCGGGCGATACCGGCGCGGTGATGACCGCCTCGGTCTTGGGTTTGGGCACAGAGGTATCCGGAGCGTCACAACCACTCAGAAGTACGACGACAAGCAATCCGAGACAGCGAAAAACATTCATAGGCAAAAAGTCAGGCAAGACAGTGGCAAAAAGCCGGAAAGAAACACATGCTGTCCTTTTGAGGCCAACCTGACAAGACAAGAGTTCCGAAGAATTGACAAATATCTTTGCCAATCAATAAGCCTGAACAGCCTCCTGACACAACTGCTTGGACAGAATCCCCAGTGTCATCAATGCGCGCTCGGCTTCCTTGTTCCATTTCATGCCGCAATTCAAACGAATACAGTGGTTGAACTGCTCGGTATTACTGAAAATCAGCCCGGGCGCGATGCTGATGCCCTGCTCGAGCGCACGCACATGCAATTCCTGGGTATTGACCCTGCCCGGCAGACTGACCCAGAGGATAAAGCCCCCTGCGGGACGACTCATCTGCGTACCTTCGGGAAAGAACTGCTGCACCGCCAGCTGATACGCACTGAGGTTCTTGCGGTATTCGAGACGAATGAAGCGCAGGTGCCGATCGTAGCCGCCGTTTTCGAGGTAAGCCGCGACGGCCATTTGCGTCACGCTGCACGCCGAGTGAGTACTGAAGGTCTGCAGGCGCTGAATTTCCGCCTGGTATTTGCCGGCTATCATCCAGCCGATGCGCACACCCGGTGACAAGGTCTTGGAGAAGCTTGAGCAGTAAATCACCCTCCCCAGCCGGTCGAACGCCTTGAGCGCCTTGGTCCGCCCTACTTCGAACATCAACTCGCCGTAGACGTCGTCTTCAACCACCTGGATATCGAAATCCGAGGTCAGACGCAGCAGGTTTTTCTGCCGCTCCTCAGGCATGGTGCCGCCCAGTGGATTGCTCAGCCGCGAGGTCAGTACCAGTGCCTTGATGGACCATTGATTGGCCGCCAGCTGCAAGGCTTCAAGGCTGATGCCGGTGGCCGGATCACTGGGGATTTCGATGACTTTCAAACCCAGCAGGTCGGCAAGTTGCAGCAACCCGTAATAGGCTGGCGATTCGGCGGCAATCAGATCGCCGGGCCGCGTCAACACCCGCAGGGCCATCTGCAGCGCATCCACGCAGCCGTGAGTGATCACCACCTCTGACGGGTCGACCACCACGCCGGCGTCACGCATGCGGATGGCGACCTGCCTGCGCAAGGGTTCGAAGCCAGGGCTGAACATGTAACTGAAGGCCCGCGGGCTGTGAAAGCGCGTGACCTTGGCCAACTGCTGATGCAATGCGCGCACCGGCAGGTAATCCACATGAGGCACGGCAGCTCCAAGGGCGAACACACCTTCGCGGCGGGACTCTTCGAGTACCTGCTGGATAATGCTGCTGCGTGTGACCAGGCCGGGCCGCTCGACCCGCGCGATATCCGGGGTCGAAGCTGTCAGCGCGGGGGTTTGATGGACGTAGTAGCCGGACTGAGGACGCGCGCGGATGAGCCCCTGATCTTCAAGATTCGCGTAAGCCTGCAATACAGTGGCATGGCTGACGTTGAGCTGCGAACTCATTTTGCGGACGGACGGCACCCGCTCGCCGGGCTGATACACACCACGACGGATGTCTTCGGCCAACTGCTGAGCGATACGCTGGTAGAGCAAGAGATTGGTCATGACACAGCCTCAAAAAGACCGGTGATTTATTATTTTTGAAAATACAGATGCGTAATAACCGGCACAGATCGGAAGTGTACGGGAACAGTTTGAAATCAGGCCAGCATTGATGATTGCTGAGTGAAAATAAACGCGGGCAGAAACGCCATAGTCAATGTGATTAAAGACAAAAAAGCCCGAGGCCGTTTCCGGCGTCGGGCTTTTTATCGGCTTTTTATCAGCGAGCTGCGCCCAACTGACCTTTCTCGTCCGAGAAAACGATCTCGACACGCCTGTTTTGCGCACGGCCCCGCTCGGAGGTATTGGCATTCACAGGAAACTCCTGGCCATAGCCTTCGACGTGGATACGCTTTTCATCGACACCCAGGTCCATCAGCACGTCAGCGACGGCCTGTGCCCGGTCTTTCGAGAGCTTCAGGTTGTCCTGACGATCGCCCGTACTGTCGGTATAACCTTCGATCCGGACCACTCGGCGCGGGTTGATCTGCAGAAACTGCACAACTTTGAGGATGGTACGGCTGGCGGAGTTTTTCAGCTCGGCATGTCCGGCGTCGAACAGCACATCACCCAGGGTCATGACCAGGCCGCGGTCGGTTTCGGTGGTGGCCAGGCTGAGGATCTGATCCTCCAGCCAACGGCCCTGCTGCTGAGCGCTGGCCAGCTTGGCTTCACGCAGTGCCAGCTGCATACGCTGACGCTCCATGTCCATTTTCGCCAGACGCTCCTGACTCAGCATCAGGTTGCTGTGCTCACGCGCGATTTCGCTATAACGGCTGCTGAGGTAGGCGTAGTGAGCAACATCGGCGCCGCTCCCCAGGTAACTGGACAGACGCTCGGCGCGGGCCAGCGACTCACCCGCGCGGATGACATCTTTGGGCGCACTGCGCAGCACATCGGTATCTTCCTTGACCTTCTGGAAGTCAGCACTGGCCTGCTGCAACGCCTGGCCGCTGTCCTTGTGACCGGCACAACCGTAAAGGCCAGCCGACCCCAGCAACAGACACACACTCAGGACACGAGGGATACGGTTCATTGCGCCTCCCCCAGCTGCTTGCGCAAGCGATTGAGGCGGGTATTCAACTGATTGACCTGCTCCTGGCTCTTGAGGGTCAGCACTCGCGCTTCGGCCAGGCGCGCATCAAGCTCGGCCTGTTCGGCTTTCATGCGCGCGTCCTTGTAGGCGTGACTTGTCATGGAGGCTCGGGCTTCGGCAAATCCGGCCTGGGCGACTTCCATCTCGGGCTGATCGTCACTGGCGCCTACTGCCTTGGCCTGCTCCAGCGCCTGCTCGGTCAGTTTGAACTGCTCGGTTGGTACCGGATCACTGGCGCAACCGGCCAGCGTGGCGATTGCCATGACGGCAATTGAAAAACGAATACTCACAAAAACATCCCTACTTGTTGGGTGCGCTGGCGCTGGCAGGTTGCAGCAGTTGGGCTTTCCACAACTCCAGGTTGTGCCTGATGACATCCCCCGCAAGGCCAGAGGCGGCCGATTCTGTCATCTTTTTCGCCAGCTGTCCGCGCAACCATGGTTCATTGCAGGCCGAGTTGAACGACAAGGCCAGATAAAACCCCGGCGTATCGACCGGTAGAGGCTGCGCTGTAAGGTCTTTGGACAGACCCAGCGTCTGCACCATGACCAGACCGGCATAACGCCCGGCAAGCACGTAATCCACCTCACCCAGGGCCAGCTTCTGAAACGCGGGCGTGAGTGCAGGCAGGCGCTCAAGGGTCAGGTTTTCTCTGGCCAGCGCATCAAAGGAAGGCGTCAGGCGGGTCTTTTCCGACATGGCGCCGGGATGACCCTGCAGCTCGCTGACGGCATTGAACGGCACATTGTGATCGTGACGCGTCCAGACCATGATCTCGTTCTGCACAATCGGCGGATAAATGTAATCCAGCGCTTCGAGTTGTGCAGCATTCAACGGCGCGTCGGCCAGCAGGTCCATGCGTCCGGTGCGCACCTCTTCGAGTGCCTGACTGCGCTTGCCGCCATACAGAAACTCAACCTTGATACCCAGTTCGCCTGCTGCCTGAGTCAGCAGATCGGCATTGGCGCCCATCAGGTGACGCGGGTCCTGGGGATCACGCCACAGATAAGGCGGCGCGTCCGGGCTGCCAGTCACGATCAGCCGCTCGCACTTGCCTGCGGCGAAGGCCAGCGACGGCAGCGCGATCAGCCCGAAAAGAAGCGAAGACAGCAGCCGGGAATGCACCATGAGAAGTCCTTTCGATACCCAATAAAAAACCCGTTCGATCCGGGCAGGCGCACCATAAACCGCTGGTGTGCGAACCCCGAATGGAACGGGTTCTCTTTATAGTGGAAGCGCGTGGCTTAAACCAGCTTCTCCAGCTCGGGGATGGCTTCGAACAAGTCAGCCACCAGACCGTAATCGGCGACCTGGAAGATCGGCGCCTCTTCATCCTTGTTGATCGCAACGATCACCTTGGAATCCTTCATACCGGCCAGATGCTGAATGGCACCGGAAATACCGACCGCGATGTATAGCTGAGGAGCAACGATCTTGCCAGTCTGACCGACCTGCATGTCGTTGGGTACGAAACCGGCATCGACCGCAGCACGGGAAGCGCCCACTGCCGCACCGAGCTTGTCGGCCAGCGTGTACAGGTGCCTGAAGTTGTCGCCGTTCTGCATGCCGCGACCACCGGAAACCACGATCTTCGCTGCTGTCAGCTCCGGACGATCGGATTTGGCCAGTTCTTCACCAACGAAGCTGGACTTGCCGGCATCGTGAGCAGCCGATACCGCTTCAACAGCGGCCGAGCCACCCTCTGCAGCCACCGGGTCGAAGCCGGTGGCACGCACGGTGATGACCTTGACCGCAGCCGTCGACTGCACGGTGGCGATGGCATTACCGGCATAGATCGGACGAGTGAAGGTGTCAGCGGAAACCACCGATACGATCTCGGAGATCTGGTCAACATCCAGCTGCGCAGCGACACGCGGCAGGATGTTCTTGCCATTGGACGTTGCCGCAGCCATAACATGGCTATGGCCCGCAGCCAGTTCCACGACCAGCGGTGCGATGTTTTCAGGCAGTTGGTGCGCGTAGGCTTCGTGATCGGCCACCAGGACCTTGGTCACACCGGCAATTTTGGCGGCTGCGTCGGCAACGGCGCTCACGCCGGAACCGGCCACCAGCAAATGAATGTCACCGCCGATCTTCTGGGCAGCAGCAAGGGTGTTGAGCGTAGCCGGGGCTACGGTCGCATTGTCGTGTTCAGCGATAACCAGGATCGTCATTTAGATTACCTTCGCTTCGTTTTTCAGTTTCTCGACCAGTTCAGCCACCGACTTGACCTTGATGCCTGCGCTGCGTGCAGCCGGAGCTTCGACCTTGAGGGTCTTGTTGGTCGAGGCCGTGGAAACGCCCAGTGCATCCGGGGTCAGCACTTCGAGCGGCTTCTTCTTGGCCTTCATGATGTTAGGCAGCGAAGCGTAGCGTGGCTCGTTCAGACGCAGGTCCGTGGTCACGATGGCTGGCAGGCTCAGGGAAACGGTCTGCAGGCCGCCGTCGATTTCACGGGTTACGGCGACCTTGTCACCGGTCACTTCAACCTTGGATGCGAACGTACCCTGCGGGTAGCCGCTCAAAGCAGCCAGCATCTGGCCGGTCTGATTGTTATCACTGTCGATGGCCTGTTTGCCAAGGATCACCAGTTGTGGCTGCTCCTTGTCGACCACGGCCTTGAGCAGCTTGGCCACGGCCAGAGAAGTCAGTTCCTCGGCGGACTCGACCAGCACGGCACGGTCGGCACCCAGAGCCAGGGCGGTACGCAGTTGTTCCTGAGCGGTGGTCGGGCCGATGGTGACGACGACGATTTCGGTGGCTACGCCCTTCTCTTTAAGACGAACCGCCTCTTCAACGGCGATTTCGCAGAACGGGTTCATGGACATTTTGACGTTGGCAAGATCGACGCCGGAGTTGTCCGCCTTGACGCGAACCTTGACGTTGTAGTCGACCACTCGTTTGACAGCTACAAGAACCTTCATGGATTCCTCACTCTCCGGTGAAAAGAAGTCGCCCGGCGGCACCAGGCGATCGATATGTGTCCTCAACAAGCAATCGCTATGCGTGCAGGCCATTCGGACGGCTTTAAAAAGCCATATAAAAGCCGGGAGTCACCCGTCAAGCAGCGGCTGGGTGTGTAAAATGCGCCGTGCGACGTTGACCTGTTGCCTGCAGCGCGTCTGCCTGATGCCTTTTGAGAGATTGCCCGCAATCCGGGAACCTCGTTTCAGCCTACGGCAAACGCAAAACCGCCCGTATATTGACCGCAACGCCTTTTCCGGTCAATACGCCAAATCGGCCAGTTCCGAGTCTGGTGTCTTTGATTTATCTGGCCTGCGGCCGATTCAAACAAACGTTTGTATTGGACCCGCGCAGTGGTGTAGATATAATGCGAACCATTAAAAGACGGGGCGGTTCAATACCTCCATGCGTCGGCCTGCAGCAACCAAAAAAGCAGTGCCCATAAAAACACCGTGAGCCTTGAGAGTAGGAGATAGCCTGTGGAACGCGAATACATGGAATTCGACGTCGTTATCGTCGGAGCCGGCCCGTCCGGGCTTTCTGCCGCTTGCCGCCTTAAACAGAAGGCCGCTGAAGCTGGCCAGGAAATCAGCGTCTGCGTGGTGGAAAAAGGCTCCGAAGTCGGTGCGCACATCCTCTCCGGTGCCGTGTTCGAGCCCCGCGCACTGAACGAACTGTTCCCGAACTGGCAGGAACTGGGCGCTCCGCTCAACACGCCGGTCAAGCGCGACGACATCTATGTGCTGCGCGACGCCGAAAAAGCCCAGAAAATACCGGACTTTTTCGTCCCCAAGACCATGCACAACCATGGCAACTACATCATCTCGCTGGGCAACCTGTGCCGCTGGCTGGCGCAGCAGGCTGAAAACCTCGGCGTCGAAATCTATCCGGGCTTTGCCGCTCAGGAAGCGCTGTTCGACGAAAACGGTGTAGTACGCGGCATCATCACCGGCGACCTGGGTGTCGACCGCGAAGGCAATCCGAAGGAAGGCCTGTACACCCCCGGCATGGAACTGCGCGCCAAGTACACGCTGTTCGCCGAAGGCTGCCGTGGTCACATCGGCAAGCAGCTGCTCAAGCGCTTCAAGCTCGACGACGAAGCCGACGTGCAGCATTACGCTATCGGCCTCAAGGAAATCTGGGAAGTCGATCCGGCTAAACATGAACAGGGGCTGGTGGTGCACACCGCCGGCTGGCCGCTGGACGATGACAATCCGGGCGGCTCGTTCCTGTACCACCTGGAAAACAATCAGGTCGTGGTCGGCCTGATCATCGACCTATCCTACAGCAACCCGTACCTCTCGCCGTTCGACGAATTCCAGCGCTACAAGCATCACCCGGTGGTCAAGCAGTACCTGGAAGGCGGCAAGCGCATCAGCTACGGTGCCCGCGCGATTGCCAAGGGTGGCTTGAACTCCCTGCCGAAGATGGTCTTCCCCGGCGGCGCGCTGATCGGCTGCGATCTGGGCACGCTGAATTTCGCCAAGATCAAGGGCAGCCATACGGCGATGAAGTCAGGCATGCTGGCTGCCGATTCGGTAGCCGACGCGCTGCTCGCCGGCAAGGAAGGCGGCGACGTGCTGGACGCCTACGTGGACGCCTTCAAGGCCAGCTGGCTGCATGAAGAACTGTTCGCCAGCCGCAACTTTGGCGTGGCGATCCACAAATACGGCGCGATCAAGGGCGGCGCATTCAACTTCATCGATCAGAACATTTTCGGTGGCAAGCTGCCGTTCACGCTGCACGACACCAAGCCGGACTACGCCTGCCTAAAGCTCGCAGCCGACTCGAAGAAGATCGACTACCCGAAACCCGACGGCAAGCTCAGCTTCGACAAGCTCAGTTCGGTATTCCTCTCCAGCACCAACCATGAAGAGGAACAGCCCTGCCACCTGAAGCTGACCGATCCGAGCATCCCGATCAGCAAGAACCTGCCGCTGTATGACGAGCCGGCTCAGCGCTACTGCCCGGCTGGCGTGTATGAAGTCATCACCAAGGAAGACGGCGAGAAACGCTTCCAGATCAACGCGCAGAACTGCGTGCACTGCAAGACCTGCGACATCAAGGACCCGTCGCAGAACATCACCTGGGTAGCACCGGAAGGCGCTGGCGGCCCGACCTACCCGAATATGTGAGGTGAAGCAGCTGCAAGCTACAAGCTACAAGCTACAAGCTACAAGCTACAAGCTACAAGCTACAAGCTACAAGCTACAAGCTACAAGCTTTGATCTTGAAGCTTGCGGCTTGAAGCTTGCAGCTAAACCCTACATCCCTCTTCGCCCGGTCTGCGCTCAAAGTAACGTTTGTATTCACGACTGAACTGCGACGCGCTTTGATAGCCGACCTTCAACGCGACCTGCGCCACACCCAGGCCCTCGGCCACCAGCAATTGCTGAGCCTTGAGCAGGCGCAGGCGCTTGAGGTACTGCACCGGCGACAACAGCGTGCTGCGCTTGAAATGCTCATGAAAGGTCGACGTGCTCATGTTCGCGCAACTGGCCAGCGTGTCGACGTTCAACGCGTGGTCATAATGCTCATGCAGGTAGGTCACGGCCGAGGCAATTCGTGCGAACTGCCCCTGCTGTTCGACCAGCGCACGTAGCACCCCCGACTGCGGTCCGCGCAGCGCGGTATACAGCACCTCGCGAATCCGTGCCTGGCCCATGGCCTGACACTCCAGCGGATCATGCAGACAACGCAGCAGACGCTCGACACTGTCGCGCATGGTGTTGTCGATGCGCACCGAGGTCATGGACTCCGGCGTCTGCACCTGACTCTCGTGCCCGGTGACCGGGCCCATCGCCTGCACCAGCTCACCGAGCAACACGCGGTCGATGGCCACTGAAACGCCGTAAAGCGGCTTTTCCGGAGTGGCGAACGTTTCGCACTTGAACGGCACAGAGAGCGCCTGAATCAGGTAATGCCCGGTGCCGTATTCGAACGTGCGCGGCCCCAGGCACGCGACCTTGCTGCCCTGCACCACGATCATCAGGCTCGGCTCGTAGATCTGCGGGCTGCTGGCGACATAACCAAACGCCGAAAGCACGCGGACCTCCGGCAACGGCGTAGCGACAAACCCCGGGCGCACTGCCAGCGGCTGGATCAGGGAAACGAGGGTGGCATTGCCATCCAGCACAACAGGTAAGGTCATGAGCACAGCCTGACAGAGAAACAGACAGCCGTATCATCGCAGATTTGCGCCTCAGCGCCGACCCTGAAATTTCAGGCCGGAGGAATAGGCATGAAACACGGAGGATTCACCATAGCCGCGAAGGGCCTGTATCAGGACAATGGTTCGCCTCTCTTCCGTTACATCTTGCGAGGTCAAACATGTACACAGCTATCGGTTACGCCGCACAGTCAGCTACCGCTCCCCTCGCCCCGATGACCTTCGAACGTCGCGCTCTGCGTGCCGACGACGTTGCCATCGAAATCCTTTATTGCGGCGTCTGCCACTCCGACATTCACCAGGCGCGCAACGAGTGGGGCATTGCTGTTTACCCACTGATGCCAGGCCACGAAATCGTTGGCCGCGTCACTGCCACTGGCGCCAATGCCACTAAATACAAAGTCGGTGACATGGTCGGTGTCGGCTGCATGGTCGATTCGTGCCGCGAATGCTCGGCCTGCAAGTCGGACCTCGAGCAGTACTGCCTGGAAGGCCCGACCATGACTTACGCAACGCCGGACCGCGTGGACGGCAGCAGCACCATGGGCGGTTACTCGAACAGCATCGTGGTCGCCGAGCACTTCGTCGTGCGCGTCCCGGAAAAACTCGACCCAGCCGCTGCTGCGCCTATTCTCTGCGCAGGTATCACCACCTATTCGCCGCTCAAGCACTACGGCGTCAAGGCGGGCGACAAGGTCGGCATTCTGGGCATGGGCGGTCTGGGCCACATGGGCATCAAGTTCGCAAAGGCCATGGGCGCTGAAGTGACCCTGTTCACCCGCTCCGCCGCCAAGGCTCAGGAAGCACATCGTCAAGGCGCCGATCATGTGATCGTATCCACCGACGCTGAACAGATGAAGGCTGCTGCCGGGCACTTCGACTTCCTGCTCGACACCATTCCGGTGCAACACGACCTGAACCCCTACCTGGAAACCCTGCGTTTCGACGGCGCCCACATTCTGGTCGGCCTGATCGAGCCGATCGAGCCGCCAGTACACGCCGCCAACCTGGTAATGAGCCGTCGCGTGCTGGCCGGTTCGTTGATTGGCGGTATCGCGGAAACTCAGGAAGTACTGGATTTCTGCGCCGAGAACGACATCACCTGCGACATCGAAATGCTCGATATCCGCAACATCAACGAAGCCTACGAGCGCATGCTGGCCGGTGACGTGAAGTACCGCTTCGTGATCGACATGGCCACGCTGAAGGCCTGATCGACTGCCGATCAGCCGCCGAGATCGGCCGAGAGTTCCGCTGCGATGGTTTTGATCAGCGGAACCAGCTCGGCCATCTTCTCCAACGGCATGTAGGGCACGGTACTGGCGACACTGATGCCGGCAACGATCTGTTTGCTGGCATCACGTACCGGCGCTGCGACACAACGGATCGACGGCTCGTTGTCCTCCAGATCGAATGCATACCCTCCTTCTACGTACTCCTCCCGCCGTGCCTTCAACTGTTCCCAGGTTTGCTGCTCATGAGCAGGCAATAGCGGATTTCTGCCTGTGCTCGGCATGCTGATTTCATACAGCCGCTGCCACTCGGACTGAGCACTGTCCAGCAGCAGCGCCTTGCCGATACCGGTGCGCACCATCGGCATCCGATGCCCGACCCGCGAACGCATTTCCGGACCATTGCGACCGGGATTCTTGTGCAGATAGAGCACGTCGTCCCCTTCCCGTACTGCCAGATGCACGGTATCGCCGGTCAGCTCGGACAAGCGATCCAGATACGGCCGGGCCAGCATCGCCAGGGGCACCTCTTCACGCGCCTGAAACCCCAGCTCGATCAGTTTCGGCCCAAGCAGATAGCCCACCTGAGGAACGATGCGCAGGTAACGCTCCTCGACCAGGCAACTGGCCAGACGGTGCGTGGTGCTGCGCGTGGTGCCGATCAGCCGGGCGATTTCCTTGAGGTCCCGTGCGCCACCGGCAACCGCCTGCACCACCCCCAGCCCGCGCAGCAAGGTCTGAGTCCCGGTGGGTACGGAGTCCTTGCCGGTAATCTTTTCAGGGGTGATCGAATCGTTGTGCATGAGAGGCCTTGCTCGGATCAAAAGGGTTCAGATCGAAAACCGGCGGCATTATCACCGCCTGCGTCCGGATGCGTCGACATCAGAGCTCGATACGCTCCACTTTCCCTACCAGCAGGATGTACGACAGCGCGCCCAGCAGCGCCAGGACCGAAATGTAAGTGATGGCAGGCGCGAACGAGTCTCCCGACGCCAGAAAGCCAATCACGATCGGGGTGGCGATGGCAGAGAGGTTGCCGATGAAGTTGAACGTGCCACCGGTCAGGCCCAGCAGGCGCGCCGGTGCCAGGGTCGAGACCAGCGACCAGGTGATCGACGCCAGACCGTTGCCGAAGAACGCCAGCGCCAGAAAGGTGATCACCAGCGGCGTGGAGTCGACGAAGTTGGCACCGATGATCGAGGTCGAGATCAGCAGCCCGGCAATGATCGGCAACTTGCGTGCAAAGCCTACGCTATGCCCGCGACGGATCAGCCAGTCGGAAAAGAAGCCCGAGCACAGCACACCGACGAATGCGGCGAGGAACGGCAACGACGCCAGCAGGCCGGACTTGATGAAGTCCATACCCCGGTATTTCACCAGGTAGGTCGGGAACCAGGTCAGGAAAAACCACAGCGTCGAGTTCAGGCAGAACTGGCCCAGGTAGATACCCCACAGCTTGCGCCTGCTCAACACAATGCCCAGGTCCAGCCAGCTGAACGCCTGCTTCTGTTTTTCGACATACTTCTGGATGTCCACTAGCCCGCCGCCCTCCTGAATCAGCTCGATCTCCTGCTGATTGACGCCTTTGAAATCACGTGGCTCGCGATACACCGTGTACCAGATCAACGCCCACAGCACGCCGACTCCACCGGTGGCGACAAACACCATGTGCCAGCCGTAATGCGCCTGCAACCAGGCCAGTACCGGGGTCAAAAACGCCAGACCGACGAACTGCCCGGAGGTATAGACGCCGATGGCAGTAGCCCGCTCGCGCTCGGGAAACCAGGTGGTGACCACGCGACTGTTGATCGGATAAGCAGGTGCTTCCAGCGCACCGACCGCCATGCGCAGTACGAACAGAGCGATGAAGCTGGCGGCGAAGCCGAGCATGATGGTCGCGATGGACCACAGCAGCAGGGCTGCGGTATAGAGAATGCGCGGCGGTACGCGGTCCACCAGCCAGCCCCCGGGCAGCTGCATGGCGGCGTAGGTCCAGCCGAACGCGGAAAAGATCAGCCCGACGTGCACCGGGTCGAGGCCCAGCTCGGAGGTCAGCGCTGGTGCGGCAATCGACAGGTTGCTGCGGTCCAGGTAGTTGATCACTACGGTGATGAACAGCAGCACCATGATAAAGAAACGTTTGCGGGACGGCGTCACCAGGGATGCCGCACCCTCCAGAGTTCGAGTGCGCATGGAATGTAGCCTCTTGTTGGATTTATTGAGGTCTGTGTTTCGATATAACCGAGCTGAAGGCACGCCGATTCTCGTTCCCACGCAGAGCGCTCATCGTTATACGCAAGTGCGCTTTTGATTCTGGCCGAAGGCCGTAGGAGCGAACTTGTTCGCGAAGACAATTGTTCAAACGAAACATTTTCAGAGAACAGGTAAGCCTGTTCGCGAACACGTTCGCTCCTACGCCCTGCGGGCAGAAGTCTGAACGCCCATTTTCCAGGCGCTTCAGGACTTATGTATGGCGATGAGCGCAGAGCGCCGAAACGATGGCTAGCGGATTTGCTTTTCTACCACTCGGCAAAACTGCCATCCGCATGACGCCAGATCGGGTTGCGCCAGCGGTGGCCGATGGCGGCGCGTTCAATGACGTATTCTTCGTTGATTTCGATGCCCAGGCCGGGGCCGTTGGGGATCTTGACCATGCCTTTGTCGTAGTCGAAGACTTCCGGGTGCTTGACGTAATCGAGCAGGTCGTTGCTTTCGTTGTAGTGAATACCCAGGCTCTGCTCCTGGATGAAGGCGTTGTAGCAAACCGCGTCCAGTTGCAGGCACGCCGCCAGCGCGATAGGCCCCAGCGGGCAATGCAGCGCCAGTGCGACGTCGTAGGCTTCGGCCATGTTGGCGATCTTGCGGGTTTCGGTAATGCCACCGGCGTGCGAGGCATCCGGCTGGATGATGTCGACGTAGCCTTCGCTCAACACGCGCTTGAAGTCCCAGCGCGAGAACAGCCGCTCGCCCAGCGCAATCGGGGTGCTGGTCAGCGGCGCCAGTTCCTTCAGTGCTTCATAGTTCTCGCTGAGCACCGGCTCTTCGATGAACATCAGCTTGTACGGGTCCAGCTCCTTCATCAGCACCTTGGCCATCGGCTTGTGAACCCGGCCGTGGAAGTCCACACCGATGCCGACATTCGGCCCCACTGCATCACGCACGGCGGCCACGTTGGCCAGTGCCAGGTCGACCTTGTCGAAAGTGTCGAGAAACTGCAGCTCTTCGGTGCCATTCATCTTCACCGCCGTAAAACCGCGCTCGACCGCTTCCTTGGCGGCGCGCGCCGTATCGGCGGGCCGATCACCGCCAATCCACGAATAGACGCGAATCTTGTCACGCACCTGACCGCCGAGCAGATCACTGACCGACACACCCAGCGCCTTGCCCTTGATGTCCCACAACGCCTGATCGATACCGGCCAGCGCACTCATGTGAATCGCGCCGCCGCGGTAGAAGCCGCCGCGGTAGAGCACGGTCCAGATGTCTTCAATGTTGCGCGGATCCTTGCCGATCAGGTAATCGGAAAGCTCTTCCACAGCGGCAGCGACCGTGTGCGCGCGGCCTTCGACCACTGGCTCGCCCCAGCCGACAACGCCCTCGTCAGTCTCGACCTTGAGGAAGCACCAGCGCGGCGGAACGATGAACGTGGTGAGTTTGGTGATTTTCATGGGTGCGGTTTCTCTTGTTGATTCTCTTGTTGGATAGCGGCTACTGAACGGCGGCGTCTGCTGCGCCGGTCAGTCTGCAAGCGCTGCGCTGTGCAGCTTCCAGGCCGCCACATAGGCTTGGGCACGCTCGGTGACGTCTGCGACGCTCATGCCGGGTTTGAACAGCCCGGAGCCCAGGCCAAACCCCTTCACGCCCGCATCGAGAAATACCTTCATGTTGTCCGGCGAAATCCCCCCGACCGGCAGCAGAATCGTGCCCTTGGGCAAGACCGCCAGCCACGCCTTGACCACCGCAGGCGACATTTGCTCGGCAGGAAACAGCTTGAGCACATCGGCACCTTCGGCCAGTGCCGCAAAGGCTTCGGTCGGCGTCGCGACCCCTGGCGACAGGAACAGCCCGGCCGCCTTGGCCGCACGCAGCACCTTGGCGTCACTGTGCGGCATAACGATCACTTGCCCGCCGGCATCCTTGACCTGAGTCACCTGCTCAGCGGTGAGCACGGTGCCAGCACCGATCAGGCAATCGGCAGGCAATTGCTGACGCAACAAGCGGATGCTGTCGAACGGTTGCGGGGAGTTGAGCGGCACTTCGATGACCCGAAACCCCGCCTCGTACAGCGCATCGCCCACGGCAGGCGCTTCTTCGGGACGCAGGCCGCGCAGAATCGCGACCAGGCCATTTTCTTTCAATGCTTGCTTGAGCATGTCAAACCTCTCGAATGTGTTGGGACGAGCGGCGCGCGATCAGACCGGCCTGAACGGCGACCTGCCACAGGCCACGCTCGGTCGCCTGCTCGGCCAATGTCACCCCGGGAAAGCCGCAAACCGCAAGCCCGCGTGCATAGCGCGTGCACAGCGAATCACTGCCGATGAGGATCACCGCAGGCAATTGTTCGTGGTTGTGCAGGTGCAGCCTGGCGATGGCACCCAGTTCATGGCCAATCAACAGGCCGGAAAGATAGTCAGGTTGCGCACTGGCAGCCAATTGCCCGGTCAGGCCGAGCGTCCGCGTGCTGAAAATCGTCGACAGCGGCCCCGCGGAGCCCGCGTCGGACAGAGCAATCGACAGGCCGCGGTCAAACGCCTGCTCATCGAACGCCTCGGCAGGCTGCATGGTGCGTCCGAGAATGGTATGTGCGCAGAGTGCGGCGTAGACCTCGCCGGTCATGAAGGTGTCGAAGTGAACGATGCGCCCGCGCTCTACCTGCACCCATTTGGAGTGACTGCCAGGCAGACCGATCAGCAGAGGCTGGCTGCCCTGCCCGTCTTCGAGCCCCGCCAGCACACCCAGCACCTGGGTTTCTTCGCCACGCATGACGTTAGGCAGGGTCGAGCGCTGCAGGACGCCGGGGATGATGTGCACGGTTACACCGCGCACGCTGCGCACGGTCTGCAACGCTGCGCTCAGTTCGTTGACGCTGGCCGGCGTTTCCCGGTAAGCCGCCTCGCGCCAGCCCTGCGCGCTACCGACCATGCCGCAGGCAATCACCTGCAGGTCTGGCTGGGCATCGAGCCAGTCGCCGCACGCCTGGTCAAAGGCCAGTTCGAAACCGTCACTGCAGAACTGCCCCGCGATCAGCCGCGGCGTGGTTGGCAACTGCATGATGCCCGCGCTCAATGCGCGCTGTTCCAGTACCTGGCCATGTTCGCCAAGTCGATAAGCACGAAGTGAGGTTGTCCCCCAATCGAGCGCGATCAATTGCGCCTGCATTGCGTCACCTGTTGTTTTTTTGGAAGTGAGTGCAGGACGACTATAAACCCGTTGTTACACTTATCTCAATATGTAAATTTCAATCCCATATATAGGGAAGAAGGGCGATCAATCAAAAGTATCAGCCATTAAAAAACCCGCCTCCCTTTCGGAAAGCGGGTTTGCTGTGAAACCGAAGCCTCAACGCTCCAGCAGGATTCTCAGCATGCGACGCAGCGGCTCCGCAGCGCCCCACAACAGCTGGTCACCCACGGTGAAAGCGCCCAGGTATTGCGAACCCATGTTCAGTTTGCGCAGACGCCCCACCGGAATGCTCATGGTGCCCGTCACCGCCGTCGGGCTCAGCTCATGCATGCTGGCTTCGCGGTTGTTCGGCACCAGCTTGACCCACGGGTTGTGCTGGCTGATCAAGCCTTCGATGTCCGCAATCGGCACATCCTTGTTCAGCTTGATGGTCAACGCCTGGCTGTGGCAGCGCATCGCACCTATGCGCACGCAGATGCCGTCCACCGGGATCGGGCTCTTGAAGCGACCGAGGATCTTGTTGGTCTCGGCCTGGCCTTTCCACTCTTCGCGGCTCTGGCCGTTTGGCAGGGCCTTGTCGATCCACGGGATCAGGCTGCCCGCCAGCGGCACGCCGAAGTTCTCGGTAGGGAACGACTCGCTGCGCATGGCTTCAGCCACCTTGCGGTCGATGTCCAGAATGGCGCTGGCCGGGTTGGCCAGATCATCAGCCACCGAAGCATGCACCGCGCCCATTTGCCGGATCAGCTCACGCATGTTCTGCGCGCCGGCGCCGGAGGCCGCCTGATAGGTCATGACGTTCATCCACTCGACCAGACCGGCATCGAACAGGCCGCCCAGGCCCATCAGCATCAGGCTGACGGTGCAGTTGCCACCGATATAGTTCTTGGTACCCGCATCCAGTTGCTGGTCGATGACCTTGCGGTTCACCGGGTCAAGCACGATGACCGCGTCATCCTGCATGCGCAGGCTCGACGCCGCATCGATCCAGTAACCCTGCCAGCCCGCTTCGCGCAGCTTGGGGAACACCTCATTGGTGTAGTCGCCACCCTGGCAGGTCAGCACCACGTCCAGGGTTTTCAGCTCGTCGATGCTGTAGGCATCTTTCAGGGGCGCAACATCCTTGCCCACCGAAGGCGCCTGGCCACCGACATTGGAAGTAGTGAAGAACACCGGCTCAATGAGATCGAAGTCCTGCTCTTCCCGCATCCGCTGCATGAGCACGGAACCGACCATGCCACGCCAACCGATCAGACCTACACGTTTCATCGCAACTACACCTTGAATAAAAGTGGGACCGCCGCTCTGCGCTTACACAGCAGGCGGCGGGCCAGAGAGATTACAGATTCCGCAGCGCGGCGACTACAGCATCGCCCATTTCCTGCGTACCGACTTTGACTTTGCCTTCCGACCAGATGTCGCCGGTGCGGATACCCTGATCCAGAACCAGGCTGACAGCCTTTTCGATGGCGTCGGCCGCATCGGTCAGATTGAAGCTGTAACGCAGCATCATCGACACCGACAGAATGGTCGCCAACGGGTTGGCAATGCCTTTGCCGGCGATGTCCGGCGCAGAACCGTGACATGGCTCGTACATGCCCTTGTTGGCCGTGTCCAGCGAGGCCGACGGCAGCATGCCGATGGAGCCGGTGAGCATCGACGCCTGATCGGAGAGAATGTCGCCGAACAAGTTGTCGGTCACGATCACATCGAACTGTTTGGGTGCACGCACCAGCTGCATGGCAGCGTTGTCGACGTACATGTGGCTCAGTTCGACTTCAGGGTAATCCTTGGCAACCTGCTCGACGATCTCGCGCCACAGCTGGCTGGACGCCAGTACGTTGGCCTTGTCCACCGAGCAGAGCTTCTTGCCACGCACCATGGCCATGTCGAAACCGACTTTGGCAATGCGGCGGATCTCGCTTTCGCTGTACGGCAGCGTGTCATAAGCCTGACGCTCGCCATTATCCAGCACCCGCGTGCCGCGTGGCGCGCCAAAATAGATGCCACCGGTCAACTCGCGAACGATCAGGATATCCAGGCCGGCGACAATTTCCGGTTTCAGGCTCGACGCGTCGGCCAGTTGCGGATAAAGGATCGCCGGACGCAGGTTGCCGAACAGGCCCAGTTGCGAGCGTATTTTCAGCAGACCGCGCTCAGGACGGATGTCGCGCTCGATGGTGTCCCATTTCGGGCCGCCGACTGCACCCAGCAGCACGGCATCGGCCGCACGGGCACGCTCCAGGGTTTCATCGGCCAGCGGCACGCCGTGCTTGTCGATGGCCGCGCCGCCGATCACGTCGTGGGTCAACTCAAACCCCAGCTGATACTTTTCATTGGCCATCTCCAGCACTTTGACCGCTTCGGTCATGATTTCCGGACCAATACCATCACCAGGGAGAATCAGAATCTGCTTGCTCATAACATCCTCGATTTTGTGCATCGGCGTCTTTGACAACGCCTGCTTGAAACGCTCGATACCACAGAAAATTTAGCGTGCCGCGAAAACACTTTTGCCAGCAAGGGGCAATTGCACCTTACTGGCAAACATGCATCCGCTGGCAATCAATCAGTCGCGAAACAGCCACGGCTGGCTGGCGCGATGCTTGCTCTCGAAACCGGCGATGGCCTCGGCGTCCATCAGCGTAAGGCCGATATCGTCCAGACCGTTGAGCAGGCAATGCTTACGGAACGCATCGATTTCAAAGCTCAGGACCTTGCCATCCGGACGGGTCACGGTCTGCGCCTGCAGATCGATACTCAACTGATAACCGGGCGTGGCTTCCACCTGCTTGAACAGTTGATCGACGTCTTCCTCGGACAGGATGATCGGCAACAAGCCGTTCTTGAAGCTGTTATTGAAGAAGATGTCCGCGTAGCTCGGCGCAATGATTGCGCAGAAACCGTACTCTTCCAGTGCCCACGGCGCGTGTTCGCGGCTCGAGCCGCAGCCGAAGTTTTCCCGGGCCAACAGAACACTGGCACCCTGATACCGCTCGTGGTTGAGGACGAAGTCAGTGTTCAATGGGCGCTTGGAGTTGTCCTGGTAAGGCTGCCCCACGTCCAGATAACGCCATTCATCGAACAGGTTCGGACCGAAACCGGTGCGCTTGATCGACTTGAGAAACTGCTTGGGAATGATCTGGTCAGTGTCGACGTTGGCACGATCCAGAGGAGCGACCAGGCCACGGTGCTGGGTAAAGGCTTTCATACGGGACTCCTCAGTGCTGGATCAGGTCGCGAACATCGATGAAACGGCCATTCACCGCAGCGGCAGCGGCCATCGCCGGGCTCACCAGATGCGTGCGGCCACCGGCCCCCTGACGACCTTCGAAGTTACGGTTGGAGGTCGACGCGCAGTGCTCGCCGGAACCCAGGCGGTCCGGGTTCATCGCCAGGCACATGGAGCAGCCCGGTTCACGCCATTCAAAGCCGGCTTCGATGAACACCTTGTCCAGCCCCTCCTTCTCGGCCTGCGCCTTGATCAGCCCCGAGCCCGGCACCACGATGGCCTGCTTGATGGTTGAAGCCACCTTGCGACCTTTGGCAACGTCCGCAGCGGCGCGCAAGTCTTCGATGCGCGAGTTGGTGCAGGAACCGATGAATACCCGGTCCAGCTGGATATCGGTAATCGGCTGATTGGCTTTCAGGCCCATGTACTTGAGCGCACGCTCGATGGAGCCGCGCTTGACCAGATCTGGCTCTTGCGCAGGGTCCGGCACGTTCTGATCGACCGCCAGGACCATTTCCGGCGAGGTACCCCAGCTGACCTGCGGCTTGATCTGTGCGGCGTCCAGCTTGACCACGGTATCGAACACAGCGTCCGGGTCGGACACCAGGTCCTTCCAGGCTTCGACAGCGAGGTCCCACTCTGCGCCTTTGGGTGCGAACGGACGGCCTTTGACGTACTCGACGGTCTTCTCGTCGGTGGCTACCATGCCAACCCGTGCGCCCGCTTCGATGGACATGTTGCAGATGGTCATGCGCCCTTCGATCGACAGGTCGCGAATCGCGCTGCCGGCGAACTCGATGGCGTAACCGTTACCGCCGGCAGTGCCGATCTTGCCGATCACTGCCAGTACGATGTCCTTGGCTGTCACGCCAAACGGCAATTGCCCTTCGACCGACACCAGCATGTTCTTCATTTTCTTGGCAACCAGGCACTGGGTGGCGAGCACGTGCTCGACTTCGGAAGTGCCGATACCGTGGGCCAGCGCACCGAATGCGCCGTGGGTCGAGGTGTGCGAGTCGCCGCAGACCACGCTCATGCCTGGCAGGGTTGCGCCCTGCTCCGGGCCGATCACGTGGACGATGCCCTGGCGCGGATCATTCATCTTGAATTCGGTGATGCCGTACTCGTCGCAGTTGTCGTCGAGGGTCTGGACCTGCAAGCGCGACACCTGATCCTCGATGGCACCGATGCCACCCTTGCGTTCCGCGGTGGTCGGCACGTTATGGTCAGGCGTGGCGATGATCGAGTCGATCCGCCAAGGCTTGCGCTTCGCCAGCCGCAGACCTTCGAACGCCTGCGGCGAGGTCACTTCGTGGATGATATGACGATCAATGTAGATCAGCGCCGAACCATCGTCGCGCTGTTTGACCAAATGCGAATCCCAGAGCTTGTCGTAGAGCGTTTTCCCGGCCATCGGACGTACTTCCTCATCAGCTTCTTTCTATGCCTTGGGCAATCGTGGCGATGACCCTTTGGCTTGTGCGGTCATCCTATGGAATATGCTTAAATAACTCAAATTCATAATTTTCATACTTTGGATAACCAACTGGAATCTGACCATGGACCTGGCCAACCTCAATGCCTTTATCGCCATCGCCGAGACCGGCAGCTTCTCCGGGGCAGGCGAACGCCTTTACCTGACCCAACCGGCCATCAGCAAGCGGATTGCCGGTCTGGAGCAGCAACTCAACGTGCGCCTGTTCGACCGCCTGGGCCGCGAAGTCAGTCTGACCGAGGCCGGACGCGCCCTGCTGCCACGCGCCTACCAGATTCTCAACGTGCTGGATGACACCCGCCGTGCTTTGACCAACCTGACCGGGGAAGTCACCGGGCGGTTGACTCTGGCGACCAGCCATCACATAGGCCTGCATCGTTTGCCGCCGATATTGCGCGCCTTTACCCGCACTTATCCGAAGGTTGCACTGGACATTCAATTCCTGGATTCGGAAATTGCCTATGAGGAAATTCTTCACGGGCGCGCCGAGTTGGCAGTCATTACACTGGCGCCCGAGCCGCATGCACTGATTCGCGCCGTGCCCGTCTGGGACGATCCGCTGGATTTCGTTGCGGCACCCGAGCACGCGCTGGCCAACAGCGGCCCGATGAAGCTGGAGGATATTGTGCGCTATCCGGCGGTATTTCCCGGCGGTAACACGTTTACCCATCACATTGTCAGCGGATTGTGCGAGGCCCAAGGCCTCAAGCCCAACATCGCCATGAGCACCAACTATATGGAGACCATCAAGATGATGGTTTCCATCGGCCTGGCCTGGAGTGTTCTGCCACGCACCATGCTCGACGAGCAGGTCGCGCGCATTCCGCTGCCGGGCGTACAGCTCAATCGCCAGCTAGGCTACATCCTGCACACCGAACGCACGCTGTCGAATGCGGCACGGGCATTCATGAAATTGCTCGATGCGCAGACACAGTGAATAGAGGCTGCTGCAGGCCGCAGGCAGATCGCTCTGGCGGCTCCATCGATCAAAGGCTCGGATAACATGCCCAACCTACCGGATAACGCCGTGCCGAAAGCTACCGCACAGTCGGCCTCCGCCAGGCTGCCGCTGACGGACGCAGAGCGGGCCCTGAAGGAAACCCGTGATCGCCTGGAGCTGGCACTGGACCTGGCGCAAATGGGCACCTGGGATCTGGATATCGTCCGCAACCGGCTGCAGGGTTCGGCACGCGCGGCGCTGTTGCACGGCATGCCGGCACGGCTCTTCGACGAGTCTGGCGGGCAGTTCTTCGGCAGCCTGCCTGCCGAAGAGCGCCGCCGAATGCGCGCGATCTATGCCGTGGCACTCGAAACCGGGCAGGACTGCCTGCAAGTCACCTACCGGTTCAAGTTGAAAAACGGAGCGTCACGCCTGCTTGAAGGCCGCGCGCGGATTTACCGGGATGAACAGGGCAAGCCCGTCAGGCTGTCCGGCACCCTCATGGACATTACCCAACAGTGCGCGCAGATCGCCCTGGAGGCCAGCGAGGAAAAATTTGCCAAGGCGTTTCATTCAAGCCCCGACTCGATCACCATCACTGAAATCGACTCGGGCCGCTATGTCGAGGTCAACGATGGTTTTACTCGCCTGACCGGTTTCAGCGCGCAGGAAGTGCTCGGCCGTACAGCGCACGAGGTCGGTATCTGGACCGACACCTTGCAGCGCGAACACATGCTTGAAGAATTGCGCCAGAAAGGCCGCGTGCATCATCGGGAAATGGACGGTCGAGACAAGCACGGCGCGCCCCTGGTACTGGATATATCGGTCGAATTCATCACCCTGAACAACACCGCCTGCCTGTTGATGAATGCCCGCGACATCGGCGCGCTTAAAAATGCCCAGGCGCAGATTCAGCACCTGGCTTATCACGACCCGCTGACCGGGCTGCCCAATCGCGCACTGCTGCTCGACCGCCTGAGCCAGCAAGTGTCGCTGCTTCAGCATCAGAACCTGCGCGGTGCCCTGCTGTTTCTCGATCTGGACCATTTCAAGCACATCAACGACTCGCTCGGCCATCCGGTGGGCGATAGCGTTCTGAGCATCATCGCCGCGCGCCTGGAAGCCAGCGTGCGCCAGGAAGACACCGTGGCCCGCTTGGGCGGCGACGAATTCGTGGTGTTGATCTGCGGCCTGGAAGGCTCGCAGGACGAGGTCACCCAGCAAGTGCGGGAGCTGGCCGACAACCTGCGCAACCTGCTGGCCGAACCGATGTTTCTCGACGGCCATCGCCTGCAGGTCACACCGAGCATCGGCGTGGTGCTGATTCCGGATGATGGGCTGACCCCGGCCGATCTGCTCAAGCGCGCCGATATTGCCCTGTATCGGGCCAAGGATTGCGGGCGCAACGCTTCGCAGTTTTTCCATGTATCGATGCAACAGGCCGTCAGCCAGCGTCTGCGCCTGGAAAACGACCTGCGCCTGGCACTGACCCGCAACGAATTTCATCTGCACTTCCAGGCCCAGGTCGACTGTCGCAACGAATACATCACCGGGGCCGAGGCCCTGCTGCGTTGGCAACACCCCGAATACGGATTGCTGGCGCCTGATCAGTTCGTGCAGATACTTGAAGAAAGCGGGATGATTCTGGAGGTCGGCAGCCATATTCTGAACGAAGCCTGCAAAACCGGTGGCCTGCTGTTAAGACAGGGGCTGATCCCGGAAAACAGATTCCTGATGGGCGTCAATATCAGCCCGCGACAGTTTCTCCAGCACGATTTCATCGAGCGCGTGGAACGCAGCCTGACCCTGCATCAGTTGCCTGCGTCCATGCTCAAGCTGGAAATCACCGAAGGTATCGTCATCCAGAACCTGGACGACACCATCCTCAAGATGCTCAGCTTAAAGGCGCTGGGCGTCAGCTTTGCGATGGATGATTTCGGCACTGGCTATTCGTCACTGACCTACCTCAAGCGCTTGCCGGTGGATACGCTGAAGATAGACCAGTCTTTCGTCCAGGACGCCACCAACGACCCTAACGACGCGGAAATCATCCGTGCCATCGTCGCCATGGCGCAGAGCCTCAACCTGAACGTGATCGCGGAAGGCGTGGAAACCTCAGAGCAGTTGGCATTTCTGGAAAAAGTCGGCTGCTACACCTATCAAGGCTATCTGTTCAGCGAACCACTGCCAGGCCCGCAGTTCGAGTCCTTGCTGGAGCTCAAGCGGCCTGCGCAGCAAACCGCACATCAGGACTAAAAAAGAAGGCGCCCCGCAGGCGCCTTCTCTGTTACATGCCGCTGACTCAACGTCACCTGACGGATCAGTTTTCCAGCGCTTTCTGGCTATTGAGCGGAATACGCTTTGGTTTCGCTTCTTCCGGCACGTTGCGCACCAAGTCAATATTCAGCAGGCCGTGAGACAAATCGGCCCCTTTGACTTCGATATTGTCCGCCAGCCTGAATGACAGCTTGAATTCACGCCGGGCAATACCCTGATGCAGATACGTCACGTTTTCGGCTTCTTGCTCGCGCTTGTTGCCGATCACGGTCAGCACGCCTTTTTCAACCTGCAACTCGAGATCCTGCTCTTGCATGCCTGCTGCAGCAATCACGATTCGATAATGGTCATCGGTGTGCCGCTCGACGTTGTAGGGCGGATAACCGCTGGTTGTCTCATTTCGTGCCGCCGACTCGAAGAGGTCGTTGAAGCGGTCGAATCCCACTGAGTTGCGAAACAGTGGAGCCAGAGAAAATGCAGTAGCCATAACAATTCTCCTGTTTATCAGCGAGTGATTTACGCGACCCTTTTTCGGCATCGCTTGATCACCAAAACAGGGACAGCCCTTCGCTTTTCAAGAGACTTTTTTCAGAATTTTTTTGACCGTTCGTCGGGATCAGCTTCTGGGTAAGCAACCGGGCGCGCAGCCCAGCAATACGCTGATGCGATCGCAGTCGGTCTCGCGGCGCAACGTATTGAACATCAGGGTCGCCTCGGGGTAGCTTTTGGTCAACAGCACCAGCCACTGCTTGAGCCGACCCGGCGCCTGAATCAGCGTCATCTTCGCCAGGCAGTCCTGCCAGAAGACCCGCAGCATCGGCTGTAGCTCGTCCCAGGTCATTGGCACGACCTCTTCGCCCTTCTGCGCTGCAGCGATCTGCCGGGCCAGATCAGGACGCGCCACCAGCCCGCGACCGATCATGATGTCCCGCGCGCCACAGATTTCGCGGCAACGCCGCCAGTCGTCAACGGTCCAGATTTCCCCGTTGGCGACCACCGGAACCTTGACCACTTCCTGAATGCGCGCAATCCACTCCCAGTGCGCCGGCGGCTTGTAGCCGTCGACCTTGGTGCGGGCGTGAACGACGATTTGCTCTGCCCCGCCGTCAGCCAATGCCCGTGCGCAATCCAGCGCGCCATCGGTATTTTCGTAACCCAGGCGCATCTTGGCGGTGACAGGAATATGTTGGGGCACGGCACGGCGTACCTGGCTGACGATCGAATGCAGCAATTCCGGCTCCTTGAGCAGGATTGCGCCGCCACGCGAGCGGTTGACGGTCTTGGCCGGGCAGCCGAAGTTGAGATCCAGCACGGGGGCGCCCAACTCGCAGGCGAACGCGGCGTTCTCGGCCAGGCACACGGGGTCAGAGCCCAGCAATTGAAGGCGTAACGGCGTGCCTGCGTCAGTTTTCGCGCCTTGGTGAAATTCCGATGCGTATTTATAGAAGTAATGCGCCGGCATCAAACGCTCGGACACCCGGATGAATTCGGTCACGCACCAGTCGATGCCGCCGACTTTCGTCAGCACATTACGCAGGATGTCGTCGACCAACCCCTCCATGGGCGCCAGAGCAATTTGCATGGGTCACACTCGAAAAAAAGTCCGGCAGTTTACTGCCCGACGTGCGGATTGGGAACGGCGTTGTCAGCGATGGCTGCGCCGTAGCCCTCAATGAACTCGGCAGGCATACGCTTGGGCTTACCAGTGGACAGTTCGATGCAGACGAAGGTGGTTTGCGCGCGCAGCAAGGTCAGGTTATCGGCAGGACGCTTGAGCTGAAAACAGCGTGTCATTTTCAGCCGGCGGTCCCAGTCGACGATCCAGGTCGCCAGTTGCAGCTCGTCGTTCTCGTAGGCGCTGGCGAGGTAGTCGACCTCATGCCTGACCACCGCCATCGCCCGATCCAGACGCCGGTATTCGGTAAGGTCCAGCCCGAGGAACTGCGAATGACGCCAGGCACAGCGCTCCAGCCAGGACACATAGACAGCGTTATTGGCATGCCCCAGCCCGTCGATGTCTTCGGCGGCGACATTCAGATCGATGACAAACGGCGTTGCCCGGTCCCAGACCATGCGTGCTCCTGCTTGAGTAGATGTGATTGGCGGGAGTGTAGCGGGTCATGGCGCGCGTTCACACGCGCTGGCATGAAAAGCGCCCCTCGGAACGCCTTTTGCTCTTCACGCTACAGCGCTCAGAGTCACACACAAGTCTGGATAAGCCCGGATAAAAGGCCTGAAACCGTACGTGCAGACTGGACACAGACCTGTGGGAGTGAGCTTGCTCACGAAGGCGATGCATCCAACCCCTATTTCCTGGGAGCTATACCGGCCTCTTCGCGAGCAAGCTCGCTCCCACAAGACTTATGTATAACCATGAGGGCTGTAGCGCGAGGATGCAGTTCGCGGCGCACTGCGTTGCGAACGCATAGAGGACGCGGAGTGTCCCGAACGGCATGCCAACGCAGTATCGGCACGAGAGTCGGTTACAGTTGAGTGTGGCAATAGATAAAAACAGAAAGGAGGGGTTTTCAAACCCTGAAAAAACAAAAGGGCCATTCAATAATCGAATGACCCTTGGTCCCGCATAGCGGGAAATCGTGGCGTCCCCTAGGGGACTCGAACCCCTGTTACCGCCGTGAAAGGGCGGTGTCCTAGGCCACTAGACGAAGGGGACGCAAAACCTTCAGTCAGGTTCATCGAACGATGAACCCTGGCAAAATTGGTGGAGCTTAGCGGGATCGAACCGCTGACCTCCTGCATGCCATGCAGGCGCTCTCCCAGCTGAGCTAAAGCCCCGGATTTACGCCTCTCGGCGGAGATCAACCTTCCGGCATCACTCGGTGAAACTGGCGTCCCCTAGGGGACTCGAACCCCTGTTACCGCCGTGAAAGGGCGGTGTCCTAGGCCACTAGACGAAGGGGACAAAACCTTCTCGCAAAGCAAACGGTCGCTGGATCCGCTTGTTTCACATCATTCCAGAGCAGTGTAGCAGCACTCTGAAACGCTAAATTTGGTGGAGCTTAGCGGGATCGAACCGCTGACCTCCTGCATGCCATGCAGGCGCTCTCCCAGCTGAGCTAAAGCCCCACATCAGTGGACGGGGCGCATATTAAGCGTGAGTGACAGGGCTGTCAAATTTATTTTCTACAATCTGCAAACTTTTTTGTCGGTAATACAACCACTTACCATTCAACCCCCGGAGAACCGGGGGCGATTCACAGGAACAGGTAATGCCTCAGGCAATCGAGCCCAGCAGCTTTTCCCATTCCTTGTTTTCTTTCTTGGAAACGCCGCCCAGCAAATCGAGGGCCTGACGCAGCCGGAAGCGGGTCAGGTCAGGACCGAGGATTTCCATCGCATCGGTCACCGACACCGAGTTGGCCTGACCGGTGATCGCAGCGAACATCAGTGGCATGGCATCACGCAGCTTTAGTTCGAGATGTTCAACCACCGCCTGGATACAACCCATGATGCGGTCCTTCTCCCACTGACGCAGCGATTCCAGCTTCCACAGGATCAACTGGATCACCTGACGCACCTGCTCCGGGGACAGCTTCTTGTGTTCGAACAGCTTCACATCAGGCGTGACACCACCTGCGAAGAAGAAGCCGGCCAGCGGTGCGACCTGACTGAAGGTCTCTACCCTGCCCTGCACATGCGGTGCGATCTTCATCATGTAGTCAGGATTCAGCGCCCAGGTCTTCAGACGTGAGGCAAACTCCTCGACCGGCAGATCACGCAGCCATTGGCCATTGAGCCAGGACAGCTTCTCAATATCGAAGATCGGCCCGCCCAGCGAAACACGCGACAGGTCGAAGTTGTCGACCATCTCCTGCAAGGAGAACTTCTCGCGCTCGTCAGGCATCGACCAGCCCATGCGCCCCAGGTAGTTGAGCATCGCCTCGGGCATGAAGCCCATGCGCTCGTAGAAAGTCACCGAGGTGGGGTTCTTGCGCTTGGACAGCTTGCTCTTGTCGGGGTTACGCAGCAGCGGCATGTAGCACAGTTGCGGCTTGTCCCAGCCGAAGTATTCGTACAGCAGGATCAGTTTGGGTGCCGATGGCAGCCATTCTTCGCCGCGCAATACGTGGGTGATGCCCATCAGGTGGTCATCGACGACGTTGGCGAGGAAGTAGGTCGGCAGGCCGTCGGTCTTCATCAGGACCTGCATGTCCATGCGGTCCCACGGGATTTCGACTTCGCCACGCAGCATATCAGGGACGACGCAGACGCCTTCGGTCGGCACTTTCATGCGGATCACGTGTGGCTCGCCGGCATCCAGGCGGCGCTGAACTTCTTCCTTGGTGAGCAGCAAGGCACGACCGTCATAGCGCGGGGTTTCGCCCTTGGCCTGCTGTTCGGCGCGCATTTCGTCCAGTTCTTCGGCTGTGCAGAAGCACGGGAAGGCATGGCCCATGTCGACCAGTTGCTGCGCGTATTTCTTGTAGATGTCGCCGCGCTCGCTTTGGCGGTAGGGACCGTGAGGACCACCGACGTCGGGGCCTTCGCTCCAGTCGATGCCCAGCCAGCGCAGTGCGTCGAAGATCTGCTGTTCGGACTCGCGGGTAGAGCGCAGTTGATCGGTGTCTTCAATGCGCAGGATGAACTCGCCGCCATGCTGTTTGGCAAAGCAGTAGTTGAACAGCGCGATGTAGGCCGTGCCGACGTGGGGGTCGCCTGTGGGCGATGGCGCGATGCGGGTACGAACGGTGGTCATGGAAAATCCCGAATGAGGTCGATCAAGCGCGGAATGTTAACAGGCCGGGGGCATGGGGCTCCAGCAAGAAAGGCAATTGCCCGGACGGCTCTCGTTCCGCATGCTCCGCGCCCGGAGCTGTAAACAAATTCAGCTGATTATCGTGCCAATCCTCCGCGTTGGCATGCAGTTCGTGACGCTCTGCGTCACACGGCGGCTCTGCGCCGTCAGGTGGATTGAGGGTCGGCTCAGGTCACCTTTTCGCCCCTCGGCGACTCACTTTGAGGGACCAAAGTGAGCAAAGTCCCTGCTCGGCGTGGATATCGTTCCCACGCTCGCGTGGTAATGCAGTTCGTGACGCTCTGCGTCACACGACGGCTCTGCGCCATCAGGTGGATTGAGGTTCGGCTCAGGTCACCTTTTCGCCCCTCGGCGACCTACTTTGATGGGGCCAAAGTAGGCAAACACCCTCGCTCCGGTTTCCGGCCCGACTTCGTCGGGTTCCTTCGCCCTGTCACTGATCCGGGGGTCGCCGCAACGCGCCATCCATGGCGCGGTGCGGCTAGCCTGGCGTCCTGCCAGGCTACCCCCGGATCAGCGCCAGGACTCAGCCGTCACTAACGTCGCACTCTGCGTCGTCTGTGCCATCGTGATCGAAAAGCACGTATGGCGGCCTCATAGAGGCGCGGCATGACGTTGTGCGGCACTGAAGACTTTTGACACAGAGCGTAACGACCTGCCTGCCAACACGGAGCATTGGCATGTAGGTCAGCGCGGATTGACACAAGCGGCGGCCAGCCAATCAAACCGCCAGCAACCGCTCGCGCAGTTTGCCGATTTCGTCGCGCATTTGTGCGGCGGCCTCGAATTCCAGGTCGCGGGCCAGTTGGTACATTTTTTCTTCCAGTTGGCGAATGCGTTTGTTGATCTCGCTCGGCGAGCGCAGTTCGTTTTCGTAGCGGGCGTTTTCTTCGGCGGCTTTGGCCATGCCTTTGCGCTTCTTGCTGCGCGAGCCGGGCACGGTGGCGCCTTCCATGATGTCGGCGACGTCCTTGAATACGCCTTTGGGCGTAATGCCATGTTCCAGGTTGAAGGCGATCTGCTTCTCGCGACGTCGCTCGGTCTCGCCGATGGCGCGCTCCATCGAGCCGGTAATCCGGTCGGCATACAGAATCGCCCGACCGTTGAGGTTCCGCGCGGCCCGGCCAATGGTCTGGATCAGCGAACGGTCGGAACGCAGGAAGCCTTCCTTGTCGGCATCGAGAATTGCCACCAGCGACACTTCCGGCATGTCCAGACCTTCACGCAGCAGGTTGATGCCCACCAGCACATCGAACGTCCCCAAGCGCAGGTCGCGGATGATTTCGACGCGTTCCACCGTATCGATGTCCGAGTGCAGGTAACGCACGCGCACCCCGTGGTCGCTCAGGTAATCGGTCAAATCCTCGGACATGCGCTTGGTCAGCGTGGTGACCAGCACCCGCTCTTCAAGCGCAGCACGCTTGTGAATTTCCGACAACAGATCGTCGACCTGGGTCAGCGCCGGACGAATCTCGATCTGCGGGTCCACCAGGCCGGTCGGACGCACCACCTGCTCGACGATACGCCCGGCGTGCTCGGCCTCGTAGTTACCCGGAGTCGCCGAGACGAAAATAGTCTGCGGGCTGATCGCCTCCCACTCGTCGAAGCGCATCGGCCGGTTATCCAGTGCCGACGGCAGGCGGAAGCCATACTCGACCAGGGTTTCCTTGCGCGAACGGTCACCTTTGTACATCGCGCCAACCTGCGGCACGCTGACGTGGGATTCGTCGATCACCAGCAAGGCATCCGGGGGCAGATAGTCGAACAGGGTCGGCGGCGGCGCACCGGACGGACGGCCCGACAGGTAGCGCGAGTAGTTTTCGATACCGTTGCAGTAGCCCAGCTCCAGCATCATTTCCAGATCGAAACGGGTGCGCTGCTCAAGACGCTGGGCTTCCACCAGTTTGTTCTGGCTGCGCAGGTATTCGAGACGCTCCTGCAGCTCGACCTTGATGTTTTCCATCGCTTCGATCAGCGTTTCGCGCGGGGTGACGTAGTGGCTTTTCGGGTAGAAGGTGAAGCGCGGCAGCTTGCGGATCACCTCGCCGGTCAGCGGATCGAACGCCGACAGGCTCTCGACCTCGTCATCGAACAGCTCGACCCGAATCGCTTCCAGATCGGATTCGGCCGGGTAGATGTCGATCACATCACCGCGCACCCGGAATGTCGCACGGGCAAAGTCCATGTCGTTACGGGTGTACTGCAGGTCCGCCAGACGGCGCAGCAAGGCACGCTGATCGAGTTTGTCACCGCGATCGATGTGCATGACCATGCGCAGGTAGGTTTCCGGACTGCCCAGACCGTAGATGCACGACACCGTGGTGACGATGATCGCATCCTTGCGCTCCAGCAACGCCTTGGTCGCGGACAGACGCATCTGCTCGATGTGGTCGTTGATCGACGCATCCTTCTCGATGAAGGTGTCGGACGACGGCACGTAGGCTTCAGGCTGGTAGTAGTCGTAGTAGGAAACGAAGTATTCCACGGCGTTGTTCGGGAAAAACGCCTTGAATTCGCCATACAGCTGTGCGGCCAGGGTCTTGTTCGGCGCCAGCACCAGCGTGGGGCGCTTGATCTGGGAAATCACGTTGGCGATGCTGAACGTCTTGCCCGAGCCGGTCACCCCGAGCAAGGTCTGGTGGGCGAGCCCGGCGTCGATCCCTTCGACCAGTTGGCGAATGGCCTCGGGCTGATCGCCGGCTGGCTCAAAGCGGGTAACGAGCTGGAACTCGGACATAACTGACCTCTTGAATGGTGCGCGTCTGACGGGTTCGCGTGAATCTTTCCGCGACCTGACCGCCTCGACGGCACAACTGGAAATATTCGTCGGCGCATGACGGCGCGCAACGACGAAATCATCGCAAACGGCCATTCCCACCGGGAAGCAGGCGTGCGATGTTTTGAAGTGATGGCTAATAGATGGAGTCATATATCAGCCTTTCAAGCCACCCACTTAAAGCATTGAGGTTTTAACCGAACGAACGTTCTACAAATATGCGCAAAAACCTGTAAAAAACCCGCCCTGCACTGTCGATCACCGAGGGGATGCTCTCTATACTACGCTCTGTTTGCGCACCGCTTTGGCGCATCGAGCCTCAGCGTGTCCCCTTCCCACTCTTCACCAAGAGCCGCCGCACCATGAGCCTGTTCTCCGCTGTCGAAATGGCACCCCGCGATCCGATCCTGGGTATCAACGAAGCCTTCAACGCCGACACCCGCAGCACCAAGGTCAACCTTGGCGTAGGCGTCTACTGTGATGAAAACGGGCGCATTCCCCTACTACGCGCCGTGGCCGAAGCCGAGAAGGTCCGCGTGGCCCAGCATGCGCCGCGTGGCTACCTGCCGATCGACGGTATTGCCGCCTACGACCAGGCCGTGCAAAAACTGTTGCTGGGCGCCGATTCACCGCTGATCGCCTCGGGCCGTGTGCTGACCACCCAATCGGTCGGCGGCACCGGCGCACTGAAGATCGGTGCCGACTTCCTCAAGCAGTTGCTGCCCGATGCCGTCGTCGCCATCAGCGACCCGAGCTGGGAAAACCATCGCGCGCTGTTCGAAACCGCAGGCTTTGCGGTGCAGAACTATCGCTACTACGACGCTGCCACTCACGACGTGAACCGTGCCGGCATGCTCGAAGACCTGCACAACCTGCCGAACAACTCGGTGGTCGTGCTGCACGCCTGCTGCCACAACCCGACCGGGGTCGACCTGAGCCTGGATGACTGGAAAAAAGTGCTGGAAGTGGTCAAGGCCAAGGGCCACGTCCCGTTTCTGGACATGGCCTATCAAGGCTTCGGTCAGGGCATTCAGGAAGATGCGCTGGCAGTGCGCCTGTTCGCCGAGTCGGGCCTGACCTTCTTCGCCTCGAGCTCGTTCTCCAAATCGCTGTCGCTGTATGGCGAACGCGTCGGCGCGCTGTCGATCATCACCGAATCGAAGGAAGAAACCACTCGCGTCCTGTCCCAGGTCAAACGCGTGATCCGCACCAACTACTCCAATCCGCCGACCCACGGTGCGATCATCTCCGCGGCGGTGCTTAACGACCCGACGTTGCGTGCAATGTGGGAAGAGGAACTGGGCGAAATGCGTCTGCGCATTCAGGGCATGCGCAAGGCGATGGTCGAGCGTCTGGCTGATAACCCGGCCGGTCAGGACTTCAGCTTCGTCGCGCGCCAGTGCGGCATGTTCTCCTACTCCGGTCTGACCGCCGAACAGGCCCAGCGCCTGCGCAGCGAGTTCGGCATCTACGCGCTGGACACCGGCCGTATCTGCGTGGCCGCGCTGAATCAGAAGAACATCGACGTAGTGTGTGACGCGATCAAGCAGGTTCTTTAAGCTTTAAGCTGCAAGCTGCAAGCAAAAGCAAAAGCAAAAGCAGAACCGCTCTTGCTTGCAGCTTGTAGCTTGTAGCTTGTAGCTTGCAGCTTGTAGCTCCCAGCTCCCTGCTCCGCTGGGCACTTTCCATCGAACGATCTGAAAAAACCTGCCTCGAAACTCTGTCAGCACATTTTCTGAACCAGATATCGAGGTACTCATGTCTATCGAACCGCAACGTCAGAAAGAACCGACGCCAAATCAGGACTCACCTGCCAGCCCGGGCCCGGACCGCAACGATCCGGCAATCGAGCGGCAAGTCGGGGACGTAAAACCCGAGACTGAAAAGGGCAATGGCCAGAGCCAGGCCCAGACGCCTTCCCCAAGCCAGTCACAGACTCAGTCGCAGAGCCAGTCAAACAGCGACAGCGCCTATGTGCCTGACCATGAGCCGGAAGAAAAAACCGAGGATTTACGCAATCATCAGCCCACCACTGGCGTTGACGCCGATATCGATACACCCGGCGGCTGATTCCCGGCAAGCGCATTTGGGCCGCATGGCCCAAACGCTTTTCTTGCCTCTTTCAGCGATTGGCCTCCTCGCTTATCACCTGCACCTCATACTCAGGATCAGCCTTGATCTGTGGTTCAGTGAACGGCAACGCTTGCCACTGCTTTTTTGAAAACGCCTCAGTCTGGTCGCTTGAATGGGCTGACTGTGGATTGCTCGACTCCGAGAACGCCAGTAAACCCTGCGCTTTGGGGCCATGCTCGTCGAACGACACCACCTGCAGGTAGCTGGTGCCACTGACCACCTCCCGCTTGCCGCCCTTGCCAGCGATTGTCTGCATGGCGTTGTAGACGCCCAGCCCGGCCGGCCCGCCATGAATAGGGATCTGCTTGCCGCTGATGCTGGAGACCTGAATGTCGCCCCATTTACTGCCTGCCGAGAGGCCTGCCTTGGTCACTTCATCCACTGCGGCCAACATGGCAGCGCGCAATGCAGTGGCGACCTGAGGGTTCTCAATCGCCAGCCCGCTCGGCGTGTGAACCGGGTCCTGAGGGTCGAACGCAACACGCCAGCGCAAGGCAACAGCCTGCATGGACGTCACGATTCTCTGGAAGTACACGAAGCCGATGCCACTGTTCAGGTCAGCGCGACCATCCCAGGCTTTCAGCGCGGTACACAGCGGCATCAGACGCGCCGCATCATCACCCAGCTCCGAGGCACAGAACCTGAGCAGATCCGGCAGCACTTGCCCGGCCTGATGCACCTCGTTATCCATGACCATCGCTTGCAGGTTCTCGACGCTGATCTTGCCCGCCTTCTTTAGGCTCTCCAGCCGATCCAGCGCAAAACGCGCTCGCTGTCCCAGCGGCTGACTGTCCTGGCTGATCAGCGGCGAAAAGTCCTTCAACGGCGCAGCGGGATTGACCATCCACGCCGAATCGTTGGAGTGCTGCACGAAGTCGGTCCGCAGCAGTTGCGGCTGGCGCGAGGACGGATAGATACCGGCTTGTGCCGCCTCCGCGGAGACCTTCCAGTTGCATTCACTGCGCGAGCCGTCGAGCACGATCAGTTCCGTGCCGATGCGCGGATCACTGCATCGGGCAAGCCTGGCGGCGTCAACGTTCGGCACCACCGAGAGGTTCATGTACAGCGCCTGCCCCTTGGCATCGACTGCCAGGGTGTTGACCCACGGAATGCCCTGGATCTTGTGCACCGAATCCTCAAACGCCTTGAGGCTGTCGGCCTTGTCCATTGCATACCACTGCTGCAACACCCGATCATTTTGCAGGTTGGCATCACGCAGACTGAAGGCAAACTTATTATCCCAGTCCAGCTTGCCCGGCCATTGCACCACCGGACCGAATATGGACGAATAGACGATGCGTGGCACCGACTTCAGGCTGCCATCCGGTTGCTTCACGTCGACACTCACCTGCTGCTTGCCCATGGCAACCGATTGGCCATCCAGCAGGTAACGGGTGGAATCCTTCGGGTCGAGCTGCAGACGATGCAGCGTGAAGTGTTTCGACGTGTCGACGGTATGGCTCCAGGCCAGATGCTGATTGAAGCCGATATTGATCAGCGGCAGGCCCGGCAGCGCTGCGCCCATCACGTCGAGTTTGCCGGGAATGGTCAGGTGCATTTGATAGAAACGCATGCCGCCAGCCCATGGAAAATGCGGATTGGCCAGCAGCATGCCACGCCCGTTGGCGGACAGCTCGCGCCCTATTGCCACTGCATTGCTGCCGCGCTCCAGGGCAAAACGCTGATTACGCGCTGCGGCCAGTTGCAGCGCCTGAACCTGCTGAGCATTTACCTGCAGTGGCTTCTGCAGCGCAGGCGGCGTGGCACCGGCCAGCGCTTCGGCGAACTGCCCCACGCCCCCCTCGACCAGCAGGCGACGGGTCAAACGCACCAGGTCATCAGTGCTGATCGGCCGGACCCACTCGGCCGCACAGCGTTGCGGCAGGCCTTGGGTGGTCTGCTCGGCCAGCGAACGGTTGTAACCGGCGACATAGCCCTGCATCAACTGGCGAATCTCCAGTGGCTGCGCCTTCCAGAAATCCGCCAGTGCCTGCGGCGTATTGAGCCACTGGAACAGCAGGTCACTGGCCATGTTGTTGCGCTGCTCAAGGGTCGCCTTGTCCGGGCCGAAATAGCGCGAGCGCTGGCCATTGACGGTGACCACCTCATTGGCCAACAGGCACAGGTTGTCCTGCGCGTAGGCATAACCGATGCCGTAGCCCAGACCGCGCTCATTGGCGGCAACGATATGCGGCACGCCAAAACCGGTCCGCCGGATCTCGGCCCTGGCCGCCTGATTTCCAGGCTCAACCAAGGCCTGCGCAGGCAGAACCACAGCGAACGAAAGACCTGCAAACAGAAAACCGCACAGGGGTCTGGACATAATCACGCTGACTCCAACTCGACAAGACGACCCGAATTAGCCGCTCCCGTTAAACGAAGCACGGACGCTGATGTTTAGCCGAAGCGGATAACCCGTGTTCGACGCTAAATTCCTGCCGGCATGCCTCGTTTAAAGGGCAGCTCTCGTGGCCGTCGTTCACCGACCGACTGATCTCCCAGCGCAGGAATCTGCATGAAACGCTCTCGACATCCTCGACGCGCCCTCCTGGTGGCGCTGTGCCTGTTCCCGGTCATTGCCGTATGCGCCTGGCAGATCCTGCCCGACAGCAAAGGCAGCGCCGCGACTGTGACGGTGACCCGCGGCACGATCGAAAACAGCGTCACGGCGCTCGGCACCCTGCAGCCGCGCAGCTACGTGGACGTGGGTTCGCAGGCCAGTGGGCAGATCATGAAAATCCACGCCCAGGTCGGCGACCAGGTCAAGGAAGGCGACCTGTTGGTCGAGATCGACCCTTCGACGCAAAAAGCCAAGCTCGACGCCGCACGCTACGCCATCGATAACCTCAAGGCGCAATTGCAGGAACAGCGTGCGCTGCACGAACTGGCCGAACAGAAGCAGCAGCGCCAGAAGCGCCTCGCCGCAGGCGGTGCCACACGGGCCGAGGACGTGCAGGCTGCGGAATCGGAATTTCGCGCCACCCAGGCACGGGTCGATATGTTCAAGGCGCAGATTCTCGAAGCGCAGGCCGCCCTGCGCAGCGACGAAGCGGCGCTGGGCTACACCCGTATTTTCGCGCCCATGAGCGGCACAGTGGTGGCACTCGACGCACGTGAAGGCCAGACATTGAACGCGCAACAACAGACACCGCTGATTCTGCGCATCGCCCGCTTGTCGCCGATGACGGTCTGGGCCGAGGTCTCGGAGGCCGATATCGGCCATGTCAAACCCGGCATGACTGCCTATTTCACCACCCTGAGCGGCGGCAACCGGCGCTGGAGCAGCACCGTGCGGCAGATCCTGCCAGTACCGCCCAGGCCGCTGGATCAAGCCAATCAGGGCGGTGGCAGCCCAAGCAGTTCGCGCAAAAACGGCGGTGGCCGGGTGGTGCTGTACACCGTGCTGCTGGACGTGGATAACAGCGATCAGGCGCTGATGGCAGAAATGACCGCACAGATATTCTTCGTCGCCGAAAAAGCCGAGAACACCCTCACCGCGCCACTCGCGGCGTTGCGAAACGGGGCGCAGACTGATAGGCAGAACGCCCAGGTGCTATCTGCCAATGGCGAGGTGCAGATCCGTCAGGTGCGCACCGGCATCAGCGACCGTCTGCGCGTGCAGGTACTCGACGGACTGAATGAAGGTGAGCGCCTGCTGGTGCCCGCCTCCGTCGGCAGCGGGGGCTGAATGCGCACGCCGCTGATCGACCTGCGAGGCATCCGCAAATCCTACGGCGGAGGCGACAGCCCACTGGTCAACGTGCTGCGCGGCATCGATCTGTCGATTCATGCCGGTGAGTTCGTGGCGATTGTCGGCGCTTCCGGGTCCGGCAAGTCGACACTGATGAACATCCTCGGTTGTCTGGACCGTCCGACCTCGGGCGAATACCTGTTCGCCGGAGAAAACGTCGCCACGCTGGGCAGCGACGAACTCGCCTGGCTGCGCCGCGAGGCATTCGGGTTCGTGTTTCAGGGCTATCACCTGATTCCGTCCGGCTCGGCTCAGGAAAACGTCGAGATGCCGGCGATCTATGCCGGGACGCCCGCCGCAGAGCGTCACGCGCGGGCCGCCGCCCTGCTCGACCGGCTGGGCCTGGCGTCGCGCACCGGCAATCGACCGCATCAGTTGTCCGGCGGCCAGCAGCAACGGGTTTCCATCGCCCGCGCCTTGATGAATGGCGGGCACATCATCCTCGCCGACGAGCCCACCGGTGCGCTGGACAGCCACAGCGGCGCGGAGGTGATGACCCTGCTCGACGAACTGGCCAGCCAGGGCCATGTGGTGATCCTCATCACCCATGACCGGGAAGTGGCGGCGCGCGCCAAACGGGTCATCGAGATCAGTGATGGCCTGGTGATCAGCGATACCGCCAATGACCGGTCCACGCCGCCTGTAGACAATCCAGCCGCGCTGCAAGCGGTCGACCTGCGCAAGCGCCTGAGCGAGGGCAGCGGCAGTCACAGCGCCTGGCAAGGCGAACTGCTCGATGCGGTTCAGGCGGCGTGGCGCGTCATGTGGATCAACCGCTTCCGAACTGCGCTGACGCTGCTGGGCATCGTCATCGGCGTGGCGTCGGTGGTGGTGATGCTGGCCGTCGGCGAAGGCAGCAAGCGTCAGGTCATGGCACAGATGTCGTCGTTCGGCTCCAACATCATTTACCTCAACGGCAAGGCGCCCAATCCGCGTGCGCCCAAGGGCGTCATCACCCTGGAGGAAGTCGCCGCGCTGGGCCAGTTGCCCGAGGTCAAGATGATCATGCCGGTCAACGGCGGCCAGGCCGGGGTGCGCTACGGCAACGTCGATCACTCCAGTTACGTCGGCGGTAATGACACGCACTTTCCGGCGATCTTCAACTGGCCGGTGGTGGAAGGCAGTTATTTCAGCGAGGCGGATGAGCAGAACGCAGCGGCCGTGGCAGTGATTGGTTACAAGGTTCGCCAGAAACTGTTCGGCGAGCAGACCGACCCTGTCGGCCAGTACATCCTGATCGAAAACGTGCCTTTTCAGGTGGTCGGCGTGCTGCAGGAAAAAGGCGCCACGTCGGGCGATCTGGACAGCGACAATCGCATCGCCATCCCCTACTCGTCGGCCAGCATCCGCCTGTTCGGCACGCAGGACCCCGAGTACATCACCATCGCCACCCGCGACGCCAACAACGTCAAACAGGCCGAACAATCAATACGCAACCTGCTGCAACAACTGCATCACGGCAAACAGGATTACGAGCTGACCAACAACGCCGCGATGATCCAGGCCGAAGCACGTACCCAGAATACCCTGTCGCTGATGCTCGGCTCGATTGCCGCCATTTCCTTGCTGGTCGGCGGTATCGGCGTGATGAACATCATGCTGATGACGGTGCGCGAACGCACCCGTGAAATCGGCATCCGCATGGCCACCGGCGCGCGGCAGAGCGACATCCTGCGGCAGTTCCTCACCGAGGCCATGATGCTTTCCGTGGTCGGCGGGCTGGCCGGTATCGTCCTGGCGCTGGGCATGGGCGCAGCGCTGCTGCTCAGTAAGGTGGCGGTGGCGTTCACCCTGCCGGCTGTGGCCGGGGCGTTTGCCTGCGCCCTGATAACCGGCGTGATCTTCGGCTTCATGCCGGCCCGCAAAGCTGCTCGCCTCGACCCGGTCGCGGCCCTCACCAGTGAATGATCGATCAATGAAGACCAGTCTCTCCGTTTTGACTGCCTGCCTGTTGCTGAGCGCTTGCCAGACGCCTGCTCCGCCGCTGGACAGCGGCATCCAGCCACCAGCAAGCTGGGCGTTTGCCGAAAACGCCGCCGCACAGCGCAGCGACGTGCGTTGGTGGCGGCAGTTCGGCAGTCCGCAGCTGAATCGCCTGATCGAACAGGCCAGCCGCGACAGCCACGAAGTCGCTGCGGCGATGGCGCGGGTTCGTCAGGCGCAGGCCAGCGCTATCATCGGCGGCGCGCCGTTACTGCCGGAGCTGGCGTTTGACGTGCGCGGTGAACGCAACAAATTCGTGCGCAACAGCGACCGCAAGGCCAACCCTTCAGATGACAACAACACCAACAACTTCACCAGCGACCTGACCGCCAGCTATGAAGTGGATTTCTGGGGCGGCATCGCAGCGGGACGCGGCAGCGCACTACAGGGCCTGCGCGCCAGCCAGTTCGATCAAGCGACCGTGGAGCTGACCCTGCTGGCCAACGTCGCCGATCGCTATGCGCAAACCCTGGCGGCGCGCGAGCAAGGGCGGATTGCCGAACTGAACCTGACCAACGCACAAGACGTGCTGCGTCTGGTGCAGACGCGCTATGAATCGGGTTCAGCTACCGCTCTGGAGCTGGCGCAGCAGAAGAATCTGGTTGCGACCCAGCAGCGTGAACTGCCCCGTGTTCAGCAACTGGCCAACGAGCAGTTGATCACCCTGGCGGCCTTGCTCGGTCAGCCGGTGCAGAATCTGCACCTCGCGGATCAGCCCTTCGACACCCTGAACTGGCCGGACATCGGCCCCGGCCTGCCCAGCGAACTACTGACCCGCCGCCCTGATCTGGCCACGGCCGAAGCCGAACTGGCGGCGGCACAGGCCAATGTCACCGTCGCCCGCGCCGCCATGCTGCCGAAACTGACCCTGAGCGCCAGGCTCGGTACCGAAAACACCCGCGCCGAAGACTGGCTGCGCGCACCGTTCAGCAGCCTCGCTGCCGGGCTGGTCGGACCGATCTTCAACAATGGTCGCTTGGCCGCCGAGCGCGACAAGGCCACAGCGCGTCAGGAAGAGCTGCTGGAAACCTATCGCGGCGCGATCATCAACAGCTTCGCCGACGTGGAAAAAGCCTTGAACAGCATTCGTGGCCTGGATCAGCAGCGCTACTGGCACGAAGAAGAGCTCAAGCAGGCGCAGACCGCCTTCCGCATCGCCCAGAGCCGCTACCAGGAAGGCGCCGAGGACCTGCTCACCGTACTGGAAACCCAGCGCACGTTGTACCTGGCGCATGATGTCAGTGTGCAACTGCGGCTGGCGCGCCTGCAGACGAGCATCGCGCTGTACAAGGCACTGGGTGGGGGCTGGCAGGTGCGCTGAGCGTCACGCAAGGAACGATAATCGCACCCCACTATCGTGCTGAAGCTCTGCGTCGGTCTGCGCGGACAATCCGATTATCGTGCGACGCTTCGCGTCGCATGCCTTTCTGGACGCTCTGCGTCCTCTTGCGACGCAGAGCGTCATAGACGGCACTCCCACGCTGGAGCGTAGGGGACGACAATCTCAACCGTCGTTCGTCAAAACCACCTGTCCGGCAACAGATTCCGGGCATACCACGGCCGGCGCGGTACACGGCGAAGCAGGTTGCTCAACCTGTCATCCGCAGCAAAAGTAATCCGCAGCGCCAGCTTCATGACTTCCGGGTCCATTTCCATGGTCGTGCCTGCAGCCTGGCCGGGCACTGTGCTGCAACCGTGCGTTTCAGGCCCCAGCCACGGGTCGCTGACATTCACCCAGCGGCCTGGCGCAAACCACGGCACGCCGTTGACTTCCAGGCGCTTCACTTCGCCCGGATGAAAGCGCTCGTGGGCGCGGAACCAGTCCCCAATGCGGTCGTCAATCCAGCCATGGAACATCCAGAACACCGGGTTCACGTGCGATGAAAACGGGTCGGCGAGAAAGTCGTTTTCCGGCGCGAACCAGCGCTCGGCAAAATCATCCGAACGACGTGCCATCGGCACCGGCTGCCCGTTGGCCGGATCTCGGGCCACCGAGGCCCAGCGCATGTGCAGCCAGTCGTGCAGTTCCAGTTCGACCTGCGAACCAAACTGGCCCAGGGTCAGCTTCGACAAAAAGCGCGGATCGCGATACTGCGATTCCCAGACCTGAAAATGCGTATGAAACGTCTCGTGGCTTTTGATATCGCTGACCAGCTGTGTGTATTCCTCGTCACCATGCGCCAGCCAGTTGGGCGGCAGCGAACAACCGTCGTGATTGTCGAAATAGCGGGCAAAGCCCAGGCGGTCGCGTTCCAGCTCAGGCTGCGGCAGCGGAAAGCGCGGCCAGGACGGCAAGTCCTGAATCCTGCGTGCCTGGATCAGCATGTGCCGGTGCATATAAAAGAAGTCTTCACCCGAGCCGTTGCGGTCCTTGTGCGGGCCACGCGCATCGCGCTCATGATCACGCGGCCCCGGCTGCCAGCCGATGCCGCGCAATGCGTCACGCTTGTCTTCCGGCAACTTGTGCCATTTGTCTCGCGAGGCATGCCAGAGCTGATGGAACAGACGATGCTCCCTGGAAACCAGCCAGGCCAGAAACGGCGGACTCAGGCCCACCCTTTCCCGCGCTTCTGGAAACACCTGCTTGATCGCGATCAGACGGTTTTCCAGTTCGGGCAGGGCCAGCGGTCGGTCAAGACGTTCGATACGCCCGCTCAGAGTGCCGCTGCCGGCGTTACCGAACGCGCCCCAGACTTCATCAAGGGTCAGGCTGAATTCGTAATCCGGGCTGTCGCTGTGCGGATCATTGCCTGCATGCCCGTCCATGACCCGCAGATAGAGTCTTGCGGCGTTGGCCGGTTGCAGATCGCCAATCACCCGAAAACGCGGCAGCGCATCGCCGCGCAATTGCTCGGCCGTGTCTATGTAGCCGCGCAGACCGCGACCGCGCGGGGCGATGTCGAGAAACATTTCCAGGCCTTCGAGCGGCGCACCGCCAAGCCCGGCATCGCGCCCCTCAAAGCGCAGAGTCCACACACCGCGCAACTTGTCGGCCAGGCGCTGGGTGGCGGTATCGGCAGGCCCCGCCGTCGCTTCGCCCGGCGTTTCCGGCAGGTCGACCCGGGTGAGTTCCCGATGCGCGTAATACGCTGCCGGAACTGCCGCACCGGTCAGCGCCAGCCCCGCTATGAACCCTCGTCGAGAAATCGTCATTACCCTACCTGTTCCAGCCCCGAGACAGCCGTTATCCAAGCTAGAACGTAAACCCGGCAGACAAATTTAGCGCTGCACCTACATCCATTACCCCGCGCTAAATTTATCGGCGATCCGCTCGTTCTCCACCAGATAGCAACAGCCGTCGCAGGCTGCGCAACGGTTAATCACACGAGACGGAAATGACAAGACCGCGTTGGAAAAAAGCTCTCTTCATCGGCCTGCCGCTGGCCCTGGCAATCAGTGCAGGTACGGGCTTTCTGGCCTGGAATTACTGGTCGCCGGCAGGCTACCCGGTCAAGGTCATGCAACAGGCCGACGACTTGCAGGAGCGGATCATTTCCTTCGACAGCCACATCACCGTGCCGATGAAATTCGGCAGCGAGGGCAACGAAGCCGACAAGGACGGCTCGGGGCAGTTCGACCTGGTGAAAGCCGCGCGCGGACGCCTGTCCGGGGCAGCGCTGACGGTATTCGGCTGGCCGGAGATCTGGAACGGCGACAACGCCCCGCATCGTCCGACACCCGGTTTCGTCGACGAAGCACGCCATCAGCAGGAAGTGCGCTACAAGATCATCACCGGCATGGTGCGCGATTTCCCCAATCAGGTCGGCATCGCCTACACCCCGGACGACATGCGCCGCCTGCACGGCGAAGGCAAGTTTGCGATCTTCATCAGCATGCTCAACGCCTACCCGCTGGGCAGTGACCTGAGCCTGCTGGACCACTGGACCGCACGCGGCATGCGCATGTTCGGTTTCAGTTACGTTGGCAACAACAGCTGGGCCGATTCTTCACGCCCCCTGCCATTTCTCAATGACACGCCCGACGCACTGGGCGGCCTGTCGGAGATCGGCAGGCAAGCCGTGCGCCGCCTCAACGACCTGGGTGTAATCATCGACGTGTCGCAGATGTCGAGCAAGGCGCTGCAACAGGTCAGCGAGCTGAGCCGTACGCCCATGGTCGCCTCGCACTCGGCGCCGCGTGCGCTGGTGGACATCCCGCGCAACCTCAGCGACGAGGAACTGCAGCTCATCAAGCGCAGCGGCGGCGTGGTGCAGATCGTAGCGTTCCCGGCCTATTTGAAGCCGCTGAGCCAGAAAACCCAGGACAAGCTCAACGCGCTGCGCAAGGACTTCGACCTGCCACCGCTGCCGAACCTGGCCATGGCGCTGATGCCCGGCGACCCGATCATCACCGTCTGGCCGGAGCAACGCTTCGGCGCCTATGCCAGCAAGCTGTACGCGATTCTCGAGGAGGAGCCCAAAGCCACGGTCAAGGACTTCGTCGACGCCATCGATTACACCGTCCGCAAAATCGGCATCGACCACGTCGGCATCAGCTCCGACTTCAACGATGGCGGCGGCGTGAAAGGCTTCAACGATGTCAGCGAGATCCGCAACGTGACGGCCGAACTGATCGAGCGCGGCTACGCAGAGGCGGATATCACCAAGCTGTGGGGCGGCAATTTCCTGCGTGTCTGGGAGCAGGTTCAGGCGGCTGCCCGTCCGGATGTGAAACACATGAATCTCTCAAACGCCGCTACCCGACCCTCAGGCGCAGACGCTCATGACTGATCGCAGAACCTTTCTCAAACATGCCGGAGTGCTGGCCGCAGCCCTGCCACTGGGCTCCGGCCTGGCAACGGCGGCCATGACGCCAGCCACTCAGCCGGCCTCCACGGATAAATGGACGCGCCTGAAACAATTGTTCAATCAGGACCCGGACTACGTTCACCTCTCGAATTTTCTGGTTACTTCGCACCCTGCACCGGTTCGTCAGGCCATCGAACAGCATCGCGCGCATATCGACCGCAATCCCGGTCTGGCCATGGACTGGGACCTGGGAGAGACCGAGCGCCGCGAACACGAGGTTCGCGTCTGGGCGGGCAAGTACCTGAAGGCCCAACCCGGCCAGATCGCCCTGACCGGCAGCACCACTGAAGGCCTGGCGATCATCTACGGCGGTCTCCATGTGCGCCCGGATCAGGAGATTCTGACCACCGAACACGAGCATTCCTGCGTCCGCGACATCCTCAAATTCCGCCAGCAGCGCGACGGCACGCAGGTGCGCAAGATTCGCCTGTTCAAGGACCCGGCTACCGTCTCGGTCGATGAAATCATCGGCTCCATCGCGCGCAGCATCCAGCCGAAGACGCGGGTGCTGGGCATGACCTGGGTGCAGTCCGGCAGCGGCGTGAAACTGCCCATCGGGGCCATCGGCGATCTGGTCGAGGAACACAACCGCAACCGTGACGACCAGGACCGCATCCTCTACGTGGTCGACGGCGTGCATGGCTTTGGCGTCGAGAACCTCGATTTCCCGGAGATGAAGTGCGACTTCTATGTCGCCGGCACCCACAAGTGGCTGTTCGGTCCACGCGGCACCGGCATCGTCTGCGCCCGCTCGGAACAGGTCAAGGACCTCACGCCGCTGATTCCGACGTTCTCGGAAGCCAGCGGTTTCAGCACGATCATGACGCCCGGCGGCTACCACTCGTTCGAACACCGCTGGGCGTTGAACGAGGCTTTCAAATTGCACCTGCAACTGGGCAAGGCCGATGTGCAGGCACGTATTCACCAGCTCAACAGTTACCTCAAGCAGCGCCTTAAGGCCCAGCCCAATGTCGAGCTGGTGACGCCCATGGATTCTGCGCTGTCGGCGGGCTTCAGCTTCTTCCGGCTCAAGGGCCAATCGTGCGACGACGTGGCGGCCTGGCTGATGAAGCAGCGCATGGTCGTTGATGCGGTGAGTCGCGACGTAGGCCCGGTGGTGCGCACCGCGCCGGGGCTGCTGAACAGCGAAGCCGAAATCGATCGCTTCATGACGCTGCTCGCCCGGCGCGCCTGACACAAATGCACTGATCACCTGTTTTCCGTTTTCCATCGAGACCCGTCATGAAAAAAACACTGCTGCCCCTGTCCGCCCTGCTCGGCCTTCTGCTCTGCGACAGCGCCCTGGCCGCCACGCCGGTACCCGCGCCCGGTAAGGTGTTCAAGGACTGCAAGGACTGCCCGGAAATGGTCGTGCTGCCTGCGGGCACCTTCACCATGGGTGCGCCCGAAGAGGAACTGGGTCGTCAGCCGGACGAAGGTCCTCTGCACGACGTGACCTTCGCCAAACCCTTCGCCATCAGCCGTTTTCAGGTGCTGAGCGGCGAGTGGAACGCTTACATCAAGAGCTCCGGCTACAAAATGCCGGACGGCGATACCCGGCCGGGTCGCGAGTGCAAGGCCGGCACGCCGCGCTACCCGCTGAGCCCGCGTCAGCCTGCGGTGTGCATGGACTGGAACGAAGCCAAGGCGTATGTCGAATGGCTGTCGAAAAAGACCGGCAAGTCCTACCACATGGTCAGCGAAGCCCAGCGTGAATACGCGGCACGCGGCGGCAGCAAGGGCTCTTTCCCGTTTCCGATGGACGAAGGCAAGCCCTACAGCATCGCCAAACACGCCAACACCTACGGCCCGGAAGACGGTTTCAGCTACACAGCGCCCGCTGGCAGCTACAGCCCTAACGATTTCGGCATCTACGACGCCCACGGCAACGTCTACGAATGGACTGCCGATTGCGAGACCAGCAACTACAACGGCGCGCCCACCGATGGCAGCGCATGGCTGGCCGGTGATTGCACCTGGAAGATGATTCGCGGCAATGACTGGACCGAAGCGCCGATTTTCTCGCGCTCCGGCAACCGCAACAGCCGCCAGCCGGATGTACGGGGCGACTGGCTGGGTTTCCGGGTCGCCCGCGACCTCTGACGGACTTCATGCGCCCCCGGCCTGAACAAGCCCACGCCGCACTCACGGACACTGACGAGACACACCATGACCCGCACAACTGAAAGCCTCGCCCGGGAAACCCTGAGAATCCTCAAGCCGTTCTGGTGGCTGGTGGCGCTGTCGACCTTGCTGGGGATTGTCAGCGGCCTGAGCGTGACCGGCCTGCTGGCCACCATCAACAACGCGATGAACATGCCCGGCGGGCCGGACACGCAGACCGCGCTGCTGTTTGCCGGCCTGTGTGTGCTGACCCTGGCGTGTTCGACCCTGTCCAACCTGTCGACCAATTACGTCGGCCAGCGAGTCGTCGCCAACCTGCGCCGCGAGCTGGCGGCCAAGGTGCTGGTCGCGCCCATCGAGCAGCTGGAACGCTATCGCGCGCACCGCCTGATCCCAGTGCTGCTCAACGACGTTAACACCATCAGCACCTTTGCCCTGTCGGTCGCGCCGATGGTGATTTCGTTTACCGTCACCCTAGGCTGCCTGGCCTATCTGGCCGTGCTGTCCTGGCAGATTCTGGCGCTGACGGTGCTCACCGTGGTGCTCGGCACCGGCGCGCAATACCTGGCGCATGCGTTCGGCATGCGCAGCATTCTGGCCGCGCGCAACAGCGAAGACGAATTGCAGAAGCACTATCAGGCGCTATCCGCAGGCGCCAAGGAGCTGCGCATTCAGCGCAAACGTCGTCAGCACATGCTCGACGAAAAGATTCACGGTGCCACTGAACACATTTGCCGCTCGAACATTCGCGCTGCCAATATCTTCGTCAGCGCGGAAACCTTCGGCTCGATGCTGTTCTTCGCGGTGATCGGCATGGCCATCGCCTTTCAGGCGCTCTGGCCGACGACCGAAAAGACCGTACTGGGCGGCTTCGTGCTGGTGATGCTGTACATGAAAGGCCCGCTGGAACGCCTGATTACTGCCCTGCCCGGCATCAGCCGTGCGCAGATCGCCATGCGTCGCATCGCCGAGCTGTCGTGGAAATTCTCCAGCCCCGAACCGCACCTGCTGGTCAGTGACCGCCCGACGTCGCTGGCCAGCATGCACACGCTGGAACTGCACAACCTGCGCTATGACTACCCGCCGGTCGAGGGCAGCGATGCCTTCCACCTCGGCCCGGTCGATTTGAGCATCAAACAGGGCGACATCGTGTTCATCGTCGGCGAGAACGGCTGTGGCAAGACCACACTGATCAAGCTGCTGCTGGGCCTATACACGCCGCAACAGGGCGAGATCCGCCTCAATGGCCAGGCCGTCACTGCGGAAAAGCTGGATGACTACCGCCAGCTGTTCACCACGATTTTCGCCGACTACTACCTGTTCGACGAGCCGTTGCAGGGTCAGGCCGCGCTGCCGCAGGACGCGGGCAAATACCTGGAGCGCCTGGACATCGCGCACAAGGTCAGGATCGAGAACGGGGCCTTCACCACCACCGATCTGTCGACCGGTCAGCGCAAGCGTCTGGCGCTGATCAATGCGTGGCTGGACGAGCGTCAGGTGCTGGTGTTCGACGAGTGGGCCGCCGATCAGGACCCGGCGTTCCGTCGCGTGTTCTACACCGAGCTGCTGCCGGAACTGAAGCAACAGGGCAAGACCATCATCGTGATCTCCCATGACGACCGCTATTTCTACGTCGCCGACCAGCTGGTGCGGATGCAGACCGGGCAGATTCAGGTCGAACAGGTTCACAGCGAAACCCGTGACAAAACCATTCCGGCGTGATTCACCCACGCCTTGAACGCCCCGCCCGGCTCGTCCGCGAGCGGGGCTTTTTTTTGCCTGTGCACTCCGCGCTAAGCTCAATTACTAGCCAAGCGCCATCTTTCTTCGTGAATTGTGAAAAAAACATTAAATAAACGTTATTCGCTTTCGTTCTCATTAACAGCGAATTGCGCGCCCAGCCATCTCTCGCGCAACGCCCCATAAAAAAGTAGCTCACGCCTGCCCGGTCGACGGCTGGACCCGACTGCGCAGACCTGAACGACGCTCCCGATCTCCTTGCCGATACTCACTGGAAAGAGCCAATTCATGCACAACCCGTCACGACTCACCCCGCTCAGCAAAGCGTTGATGCTCAGTCAGATGTTCCGCTCCCGGCCATCCATGGCGGCCATGGGTCTTGCGCTGTGCATGCCGGTGGCCGGCCAGGCGCAGGAAACTGTCGCAGACGATTCGAACACGACGGGCACGGTCAATCTGGCCCCGACCGCAATCGACTCGCATTACCTGGGCACCAGCACCGACGGCACCGGTTCCTACACCACCGGCGCAGTGAGTATCGGCAAGGGCGCACCGCAATCGCTGCGCGAAACACCGCAATCGGTGAGCGTGGTGACTCGGCAAGTCATGGATGACAACAACCTCACCAGCCTCAGCGACGTGCTGGAAGACACTCCGGGTATCACCTTCCAGTACCGCAACTTCGGCGGTCACGTGTACACCTCACGCGGCTTCTCGTTGCTGGCGGAAAGCTTCCTGGTCGACGGCATTGGCGGTCAGGGCTATCAGATCACCGGCTGGATGCAGCCCGACATGGCGATCTACGACCGCGTGGAAGTGCTGCGCGGCGCGTCAGGGCTGCTGGTCGGTGCCGGTCAGCCCGGCGGTGCGGTCAATCTGGTGCGCAAACGCCCGACCGCCGAGAACAAATTTTCGATCACCACCCGCGCCGGCTCATGGGACCAGTACCGGGTCGACCTGGATGGCAGCGGCAAGCTCAACGATTCAGGCACCCTGCGCGGGCGCATGGTCGCGGCCTACGATGACAGCGGCTCCTACCTGGACGGTCGCGACAGCCGCACGCCGCTGCTGTACGGCATCGTCGAAGCCGACCTGAGCGATGACACCACCCTGACCATGAGCCTGCGTCGTCAGGAACAGGTCATCAACGGCTACTCGATCTATGGTCTGCCGCGCTACAGCAACGGCCAGTCGCTGGGCCTGTCGCGCTCGACCAACCTGGCGCAGAAGTGGAACCGCCATGAAAGCGACATGACCGAGGTGTTCACCGAAGTCGCGCATCGCTTCAATGAGGACTGGACCAGCCGGACGTCGCTGACCTATTCCCAGGGTGGCTTCGATCAGAACATTGCCTACGCACGGGGCGCAGTGAATCCCGTGACGCTGGCGGGCTCCAACTTTCAGGGCACGCTGTTTCGCAAGGACGAGGTCGACAGCGTCGGTCTGAACAGCCAGCTGGAAGGCAACTTCAACGCGTTCGGCCTTGAACATCAAGTGACCCTGGGGGCCGATTGGTCGAAGCAGGACGCCAACACACATCAGGCGACCGTGACCAGACGCACCGCAGTCAACGTTTTCGACGTCAACGAGAATGCGTTTGCCAAACCGGCCCGTCCCGCTTGGCAAAATGACATCGACACCACCGAAGAACGCGCGGGTCTGTACGCCAACACGCGCATTCACCTGAGCGAACCGTTGAGCGTGGTGCTGGGCACGCGCCTCAGCTGGTACGACTACAAGTACGACGTCAAAACCGGTGCGGCAAACAGTTACGAATCCAAGCAGACTCAGGAATTCACCCCGTTCGCCGGCCTGATCTATGACATCAACGACAGCTGGTCGTGGTACGCCAGCTATGCCGACATCTTCACGCCACAGGCCAACTACGTCACCGCTGGCGGCTCGCCACTGGACCCGGCCATCGGCTCCAACTACGAAACCGGCTTCAAGGGCGAGCTGTTCGACAAACGCATGAACCTGTCGATGGCGCTGTTCTATATCAAACAGAAAGATGTGGCTGCCGTTGATGTGAACACCACTGAACTGTGCCCTACCAGCTCCGACGGTTCCTGCTACCTGCAGGACGGCATCAGCCGCAGCAAGGGCGTCGACGTCGAGGCCAGCGGTGAAGTGCTGCCGGGGCTGCAAGTGTTCGGCGGTTACACCTACAACATGCTGCGCAACAACGGTGATTCGGATGTGGCTTACGAAACGCCGAAACACATGCTGCGCCTCAACACCAGCTACAACCTGCCAGGTGCCTGGAACCGCCTGACCCTGGGCGCTGGAGTGTCGGCGGATTCGGGTTACGAAGTGCCGTCCAACAAAGAACTGGGCGTGGCCGGTCGGGCCATCTGGGATGCCAGGGCGTCATGGAAACTGGACGAAAACTGGAAGGTGTCACTCAACGCCGAAAACCTGTTTGACCGCAAGTACTACACCACCTCGATCGCCACCGACCGCTCCAACGTCTACGGCGAACCGCGCAGCTACGTCCTGACCTTGCGGGGGGATTTCTGATCTAAGTAAACGATAGGCGTGATTCTAGCGCCTACGCTCTGCATTCAGCGTTATACACAAGCCCGCTTTTGATTCTGGCCGAAGGCCGTGGGAGCGAACTTGTTCGCGAAGACTGTAGTTCAGACGATGCATTTTTGGACAACATACTGGCCCATGAGCGTTTGAGCGAGCGGAACGCTAGGGGCCGGGACACTCAGCAAACATCTGCATACCACCAACTCCACCGCAAATGCATTATCCTTCGCCATTGATCTCAACGAGCCATCCCTCCCATGCAAACATCCTCCAGCCGTCTGCGCACAGGCCGCGTGAAAACGCTCGGCCTGCGTCTGGGCGGTGTGGGGTTGTTGCTGGTGTTGAGTGTTCAGGGACAGGCACTGGCAGAGGAATTCGAGTTCGATATCCCGGCCCAGACCCTGAGCAGTGCGCTAAAGGAATTGGGCCGCCAGTGCGATCTGCAAATCCTCTATAACCCCGACGACCTGAACGGCAAGCTCAGCAGCCCGGTGCATGGCAGGCTGACGCCCGAACAGGCAGTTGCCGACCTGCTGAAAAAAGCCAACGTAGCGCACAGTCTTGAAGACAACACCCTGACCCTTGGCGCTGCTGCCTCCGCACAAACCATGAATCTCGGGCCGGTGGCGATCAAGGGCGACTCGTTCGGCATCACCTCCGAGGGCAGCGGCTCGTATGCGGCCACTGGCGTGAGCATCAACAAGACCGCTCAGTCGCTGCGCGAAACGCCGCAGTCGATCACCGTCATGACCCGCCAGGTGATGGACGACAAAAACCTCACCGGCCTTGATGAAGTGATGGCCCAAACGCCCGGCATCACCTTTTCCCAACGTAACTTCGGCTCTCATGTCTTCAGTTCGAGGGGCTTCGCGCTGGAGGACGAGAGCTACATCATCGATGGCGTGGCCGGTCAGGGTTACAGCGTGACCGGCTGGATGACCCCGGACATGGAAATCTACGACCGCGTCGAGGTGTTGCGCGGCGCAGCCGGCTTGCTGATCGGCGCAGGCAACCCCGGTGGTGCGGTCAATCTGGTCCGCAAGCGCCCGACCGCCCTGCCGCAGCTGTCGATTACCACCCGCGCAGGCAGTTGGGACAACTACCGGGTCGACCTGGATGGCAGCAGCAAACTCAACGATTCCGGCAGCATCCGCGGGCGTTTCGTAACGTCCTATGAAGACCGCGGCTATTTCACCGATGGTCTGCAGAAAACCGCGCCGTTGCTCTACGGCATCCTGGAAACCGACCTGAGCAAAGACACCACCCTGACCCTGGGCGTGCGCCATCAGAACGCGGACACCCAAGGCTTTTCGATCTTCGGTCTACCTCGCTACAGCAACGGCAAGGCCATCGACCTGCCGCGCTCCACGTCGCTGGCCCAGAACTGGAACCGCCACCAGACCCGCACCGACGAAGTGTTCAGCGAGCTGGAAACCCGCTTTGATGAGAGCTGGAGCGGCACACTGTCGGCAACCCACTCCGATGGCGCTTTCGATCAGAAGGTGGCCTACGCACAGGGCGCTATTGATCCAGCGACGCAGAGCGGTTCCCGGCTGGTCCGAACCCTGTTCCGCTCGGACGATATCCATAGCAATGGCATCGACGCGCACCTGGACGGCCGGTTCGACGCCTTTGGCCTGACTCACCAGTTGACCGTCGGCGGCAACGGGTCCGAGCAGAAACGCGAGTCGCGCTATGCCACGGTCAACGCCAATCAGCCGCTGGCTATCTTCAACCCCGACCACGACGCGATTGCCGAACCTGCGCGCCCGGCCTGGAGCAGCACGGACTACAGCGACAAGCGCTATGGCGTCTACAGCAACCTGCGCCTGAGCCTGACAGAATCCTTGAGCCTGGTGATGGGTGGCCGGGTCAGCAGCTATGACTATCAGACCACGTCCGCAGGCGTAAACCGTCGCGCGCAGGAGGACAACCAGGTCACGCCGTTTGCGGGGGTCATCTACGACCTCAACCGGGACTGGTCGTGGTACGCCAGTTACACGGATATTTTTCTGCCGCAAAGCGCCTATCGAACCGCCTCAGGTACGCTGCTTGATCCGGCCATCGGTGCCAGCCATGAAACCGGAATCAAGGGCGAGCTGTTCGACAAACGCCTGAACGTGTCACTGGCGCTGTTCTATGTGAAGCAGAAGGACGTGGCCGTCGAAGATGATGCCAATGCGGGTCAGTGCCTGAGCAATGATGCCTATGGGACCTGCTACCTGAACGGTGATATTCGGCGCAGCAAGGGCATCGATATGGAAATCAGCGGCGAGCCGTTACCGGGATTGCAGACCCTGGCCGGCTACACGTTCAACATCACCCGCGGCAGCGACGGGCAATCGATTTCAGCAGAAACACCCCGGCATATGCTGCGCCTGACCAGCCGCTACACCCTGCCCGGCGCCTGGCGTCGGTTGACGGTCGGCGGCGGGGTTTCGGCGCAGAGCGGCTACTCGGAACACGAGTCGACCCAACCCATCGATAACGCTGGCAGGGCCATCTGGGATGCCCGGATCGCGTGGAAAATCGACGAACACTGGTCGGTGGCCCTCAACGGCAACAACCTGCTGGATCGCAAATACTACAAGGCCACCGGCGACATCGACCGCGGTAACTATTACGGCGACCCGCGCAACTACGTCCTGATCCTGCGCGGTGATTTTTAAGCGACGCTCGCGCCGCGCACTCAAGAGCGGACGCAGAGCGTCCAGAAAGGCATGCCCACGCTGGAGTGAACTGACCCCAAAAAGTCGGACGTTTGACTATCGTTCCCATGCTCCGCGTGGGAATACCGTTCGTGCCGCTCTGCGTCACACCAAGCGCTCGGCAAGCCCCTGCAGAAACGCTTCCGCGATCACCAGGTTGTCGTGTCGTTGATCGATTGTCGTCGAGCTGCGCAGTCCGTTGACCGAGCACTGTTCCAGCAGCACCGCTTCAGCCTTGGCAATCTGTCCCGGTTTGCGGCTTTGCCCTGCCCACCAGCAATCGGCCTGTACATTGAGGGTCTTCAAGGTAAACGCCTGGCTGAGTTTCGCGTTGGCTTCCAGCAACTTGTAACCGGTTTCGATTTCGTCCTGCACCGCGATGTCCTGGAACATGCTGCGCAGGCTGTCGACGTTCATTGCGTGTTGCAATGCGATCTGCTCGATCACCTGATCAATCACTTCACTCTCCCCGGTCACCGACTGCCGGGCTGTTTCGATCAGGTCGACAATGGTTTGCTCCTGCAAGCCCGGCACAAAGGCCTGCAGGCTCTTGATCAGGCTGCGGTAGTAGTTTTCGCCCTGCTGCTGCGTGGTGACGTGCGGGTCCTCTTCGACCCATTGCATGCCGACCGATGCCGGTAGCTGGGTGTCGACAAGCCCGAGAAAGCTCACCACCTCGCCAGCACGCTCCAGCACATGCGCGACCTCGACGGCCAGCGCGCCGCCCATCGACCAGCCCAGCAGGTTGTACGGCCCGTGCGGCTGGGTCATGCGGATCTGCTCGACATAGTAATCGACCATGTCCTGCCACGACGTATCGAACCAGCCCGGCACCACATAGGCCTTGTTGACCAACCCGTAAACCCTTCGGCTGTCGCTCAACCTGCCCGCCAGCGGGTAATACGAATAGGTGCCACCACCGCCCGGAGGCAGGCAGAACAGTGGCGTATGCGCCGAGCCACTGGCGTTCATGGCGATGACCGCCGATTTGACCCTGGCTTCATCGGCGCGCATGAAATCGGCCAGTTCGCCCAGGGTCTGCAGCAACAGCAAGTCATGCAGCTTGATGGAGATATCGAACGTCTCGCGAATCCTGCCCGCCAGTGAAACCGCCAGCAGCGAGTGCCCGCCCAGGGCGAAGAAGTTGTCATTGAGCCCGACCCGTTCGACGTGCAACACCTGCTCCCACAACGCAGCAAGGCGTTGCTCGAATGCGCTACGCGGCGCCACATAACCCTGCTGTGAACGGGCCACGTCCGGTTTCGGCAGAGCCCTGCGATCCAGCTTGCCATTGGCGGTCAGCGGCATCGAATCGATAAATACGAAGTAGCCCGGCACCATGTAATCCGGCACCTGAGCCTTGAGGTGGGCCTGCAGACGCTCGCGCAGAACGTCCGGCGCCTCAGCGGTAGCGGTCGGCACCAGATAAGCCACCAGTTGCTTGCCGGACGGCCCGTCGATGTCGATCACCGTGGCTTCGCGCACAGCGGCATGCTCATGCAGACGCGCTTCGATTTCGCCCAGTTCGATACGCAAGCCGCGAATTTTCACCTGATGGTCGATACGCCCGGCATAGTCGATAACGCCCGCGTCGCGGTAGCGCGCCAGATCGCCGGAACGGTACAGCCTGCCGCCGCCCTGTTCGTCGAACGGATCCGGCACGAAGCGCTCAGCCGTCAAGGCTGCTCGGTTGTGATAACCCCGCGCCAGACCGACGCCGCCCAGGTACAACTCCGCCGCCACGCCCTGTGCAGCAGGCAGCAGGCCGTCGTCGAGGATGTGGGTTTTCAGGTTGTCGATCGGCCGGCCGATCGGCACGCTGAGCACGTCGTCGGTGGTGCACGTCCAATGGGTCACGTCGATGGCCGCTTCGGTCGGGCCATACAGGTTGTACAAACCGGCCTGCGGCAAACGCTTGAGCACCTGAGCGGCCAGCTCGGCAGGCAGTGCTTCGCCGCTGCACACCACTCGGCGCAGCGTGTTGCAGCTTTCCACCTGAGGATGAGCCATGAACGCCTGCAGCATCGACGGCACGAAGTGCAGCGTCGTGACCTGATGCTCACGGATGGTCTGCACCAGCCGCTCGGGGTCGCGGTGATCGCCCGGCAGCGCCATGGCCAGACGTGCACCGGTCATCAGCGGCCAGAAGAATTCCCAGACCGACACGTCGAAACTGAACGGCGTCTTCTGCAGAACCGTGTCGCTGCCATCCAGCGCGTAAGCCTTCTGCATCCAGTGCAAGCGGTTGACCAAAGCACGATGGCTATTGCCCGCGCCCTTGGGTTTGCCGGTCGAACCCGAGGTGTAAATCACGTAAGCCAGATTCAATGGATGGCTGAGGTTGACCGGGCTGGCGGTGCTGTAACCCTCCAGCCAGTCGCCGTGCTGATCCAGACACAGGCTCTGCACCTGATGCGGAACCGGCAAGCGTTCCAATAGCGCCGTCTGAGTCAACAGCAAACCAATCCCGCTGTCCTGCATCATGTAGGCCAGACGATCCTCGGGGTAGTCCGGGTCCAGCGGCACGTAAGCGCCACCGGCCTTGATGATCGCCAGCAGACCGATCACCAGTTCCAGGCTGCGCTCGACGCAGATACCCACTAATACGTCCGGGCCGACGCCCGACTCACGCAGACGATGCGCAAGCTGATTGGCGCGGGCGTTGAGGTGTGCGTAGCTCAGTTGCTCAGCGGCGAAAATCAGCGCCGAAGCGTCCGGCGTGGCACGCACCTGGGCTTCGATCAGGCTGTGCAGGCAGTCCTCGCTGGGGAAGTCTGCAGCTGTGGCGTTCCACTCGCGCAGAACATGCTGCTGCTCGTTGTCGTTCAACAGCGCCAGTTCGCCAAGCGCCGCGTGCGCATCATGCGCCAGCGCCTGCAGGACCTGCTGAAAATGCGCCGACAACTGCGCCATGTGTTGCTCGCTGAACGCCTGACGGGCGTAACTGAAGCGCAACGACAGGGTTTCACCGAGATTGACCACCAGCGTCAGTGGATAATGCGTCTGCTCCTGCGTGTACAGACCACCGAACACCAGCCCCGGCGGCGCAGCTTGTTGCAGGGCTTCGGACACCGGGTAGTTTTCGAACACCAGAATGGTGTCGAACAGCGCCTCGCCAGCGCTGCGTGCCCAACGCTGAATCTCGTACAGCGGCGTGTGTTCATGCTCTCGCAGAGCGATATTCTGCGCCTGCACCTGTTGCACCCACTCCGCCACGCGCTGCTCGGCACGTGGGCTGGCGATCACCGGCAGGGTATTGATGAACAGCCCGAGCTGCTCCTCGACACCCGGCAGGTCCGCCGGACGCCCGGCCACGGTTGCGCCGAAGGTGACGCTGGACTGCCCCGTGTAGCGTTGCAGCACCAGCAGCCAGGCCGATTGCACCAGCGTGTTGAGGGTCACGCGCTGCTCGCGGGCAAACTCGCTCAGTTGACGGGTGTTCTCGGCGTCGATCGAGTGCAGGTAATCACCGTGCCCCTGCCCATTCTCAGGCGTCTTGAAGGCCTGCACCAGCCGCGTGGGCTCATCGAGTCTGGCCAGCTGATCGGTCCAGAAACGCTCGCTGAGACCAGCATCCTGGCGCTGCAACCATTCGATGTAGTCGCGATAGCGGCTGACCTGCCTCGGCAGTGTCTGGCCGCTATAACGCTGCAGCACTTCACCCAGCAGACGTGAGCTGCTCCAGCCATCCATGAGGATGTGATGGCTGGTGTAGATCAGTTGATGGCTCTGCTCGCCGGTGCGCAATACGGCCAGGCGCAGCAAAGGCCCCTGGGCCAGATCGAAACCTTGCTGGCGGTCGGCATCGGCCCATTGGTCGATCCAGCCGGACGACTGCCCCCGGGCATCCAGCTCGACAAAAGGCATGCGCACATCACGCAAGACCACTTGCAGCGCTGGCTGCAGATGGCTGATGAAAGCACTGCGCAGCACCTCATGGGCATCCAGCGTGGCCTGCCAGGCGGCGCGGAAACGCGGCACGTCCAGACCGCTGACCTCGATGCGCATCTGGTTGATGTAATGACCCGCCTCCTGCTCGAACAAGGTGTGGAACAGCATGCCCTGCTGCATCGGTGCCAGCGGGTAGAGGTCTTCGATCTGCCCGGCAGATATCGGCAAACGGCTCAACTGCGACTGGCTCAGGCGCGCCAGCGGAAAGTCCGACGGAGTCGCCCCAGCCACGCCTTCGGTGGTGCAATGGGCAATCAATTGTTGCAATTCGGTGGCGTACTCATCGGCCAGGCGCTGCACGGTCTCGCGCTCGAACACCGCGCCACTGAAGGTCCAGCTCAGGCGCAGCTCACCGGCATAGACCTGACCGTTGATGCTGATCGGCGCAGCCAGCGGCGCATCGGCACTCTGTGAGGCACCGCTGCTGTCGGCCGAAGGTGTGAACAGTGCCTCCGGTGCGTCGAAGCTGCCGTCGAACTGCCCCAGGTAATTGAATACGATGCTGCCCAGCGGCAGGGCTTGCAGGGTCTGCCGCGCCGATTCGCGGCCCAGGTAGCGCAACGCGCCGTAACCGATGCCCTTGTAGGGCACTGCGCGCAGTTGCTCCTTGATGGTCATGATCGAATCGGCCAGCGAGGCCTGCGGGGTGAGCCTGACCGGGTACACATTGCTGAACCAACCCACCGTGCGGCTCAGGTCCAGTGCGTCGAACAGGTCTTCGCGGCCGTGGCCTTCGAGACGAATCAACGCATGCGGTTGCGCGGTCCAGCGGCTGACCACCCGCGCCAGCGCGGTCAGCAGCAGGTCATTGATCTGCGTGCGGTAAGCCGCCGGGGCGTCCTGCAGCAGTTGCCGGGTCAGCTCGCTGTTCAATTGGGTGACCACCGACAGCGCGTGCTGCTGTTGCTGGCCGCCATGCGGATGATCACACGGCAAGGCATCGCTGACGTCCTGCAATTGCGCCTGCCAGTAGCCCAATTCCTGCTCCAGCGCCGGGCTTTGCGCGTAGGCCTGCAAGTGCTCGGCCCAGCTTTTCAGCGAGCTGGTTTTCGCCGGCAACAGCGCTGGCTGGCCTGCTGCGAGGGCGATGTACGCCTGTTGCAGGTCTTCCAGCAACACCCGCCATGACACGCCGTCCACCACAAGATGGTGAATCACCAGCAACAAGCGCTGTTCGCCTTGCGGCAGATTGATCAGCACGGCACGCAGCAACGGGCCGTTTTTCAGGTCCAGGCTGCGTTGCGCTTCATCGGCCAGCTCAGACAAACGCTCGATGCTGTCCAGCTCATGGGTCCAGAGCAGCTCGCGAGTATTCGGCGCGCCAAAGGTGGCAAGCCATTGGCCGTCCTGCTGGGTGAAACCCAGACGCAACGCGTCGTGCTGTTCGATCAACGCAGTCAATGCAGACTGAAGATAAGAGGCCTCCAGCGTTTGCAGAGTCTTGAGCATCAGCGCCTGATTCCAGTGCTGACGCTCGGGGATGTCCAGTTCGAAGAAACGTGCCTGAATCGGCAGCAACGGCAACGAACCGCTGATCTGCTCTGCCACAGCGGCGGGCTTTTTTTGAATCAGTTTCGCCACCGAAGCCAGTTGGCTAATGGTCTGCTTTTCGAACAATTGCTTGGGGCTGAGCCTGATGCCCTGACGCTTGGCGCGGGCGATGATCTGCAGGCTGAGAATCGAATCGCCGCCCAGTTCGAAGAAGTTGTCAGTGCTGCCCACTTGCTCCAGCTTGAGGACATCCGCCCACACGGCGGCGAGCTTTTCCTCGATCTCGCCGACTGGTGCGGTGTAACGCTGTTTGACTACGCCAGGTCTGGGCAAGGCGCGCTTGTCGAGCTTGCCATTGGCGGTCACTGGCAGACGCTCCAGGAGCATGATCTGCGCGGGCACCAGATACTCCGGAAGGCGAGCCACCAATTGCTCGCGCAGCTTGTCGACATTGAGGCTCGTGCCGGCCACCGCGACGCAATAGGCCACCAGTTGCAGGCGCGTCTCGTCACTGTCCAGCGGCTGGGCCAGCACCACGGCCTCGGCGACGTTGTCCAGGGTTTGCAGAAGCTGGCCGACCTCGCCCGGCTCAACCCGATAACCGCGGATTTTCACCTGATCGTCAGCACGGCCCAGGTATTCCAGCACGCCATCCACCCACCGCGCACGGTCGCCTGCACGGTACAGGCGCTGACCATTGGCGTCCGGATCCGGCACAAAGCGTTCGGCGGTCATTGCCGCACGGCCCAGATAACCCTGCGCCAGCCCGCGCCCGCCCAGATACAGTTCACCGGTCACCCGTTCGGCCACCGGGTTGAGGTAAGCGTCCAGCACCCGCGCCTTGCCGTTGGCCAGCGGCTGACCGACCGGCACACTGCGGCAGGCGTCTATAGGCCCCGCCACTTCGTGGGTCAGGATGCCGACCGTGGTCTCGGTCGGACCGTAGTGGTTGATGACCCGGCAGCCCGGTTTGAGCGCACGCACCTGCTCGATCAACGCCCAGGCGCTGGCCTCGCCGCCCAGAATCAGCACCTGCCCAGGCAGCACGTCCGCCGGGTTGGCGGCCTGCAGCAGGCCCTGCAAATGGCTGGGCACGATTTTCAGCACGTCAACCTGATGCTCGGCCATGTAACGCGCAAAACCGTCAGGGTCGAACGCCTGTTCGTGAGACAGCAGGTGCAGCGTCCGGCCGGACGCCAGCGCACCGAACAACAGCGTGTGCCCCAGGTCGGCAGCGACCGTCGACACCATCGCCATGCTCGCCCCGTCGTTCAGCGCCAGGCGCTCAAGCACGCCCTGCACATAGTTGGCCAGCGCGCCGTGGCTGATCACCACGCCCTTGGGCTGCCCGGTGGAGCCGGAGGTGTAGATGATGTACGCCGCTTGCCCGGGCAGCACCCGAACGTCCAGCGACTGGTTGTCGACAGCGGCCCAAAGCGCAGCATCGAACGCCAGCACCGGGCACACGCCCAACCGCGCGGCCTTGTCGTCTTCGGGCGCATGCACCAGCAGCACCGCGCCGCTGTCACGGACCAGTTGCTGCAGGCGCTCGGCCGGTTGCGCGCTGTCCAGCGGCAGGTACACCGCGCCCAGTTTCAGCAGCGCCAGCAGGCTGACCACCCATTCCACGGAGCGGTCCAGGCACAGCGCGACGGTCATGCCCGGCTTGATGTCCTGGGCGTGCAGGTAGCGGGCGAATTGGTTACTGCGTGTCTCAAGCTCGTCAAAGCTCAACACCTGCTGGCCCACACGCAACGCAGTCTTGCCACGCCCGGCACGCAGGCCCTGTTGCCAGAGGCTGAGAAAATCGGTGCAGGCAAAGTCCTGGGTTTGCTCGGCGACCAGCGACGATACCGCGTGTGGATGATCGGCCAGACGCCGGTCGGTGTCCGAAACCAGTGCGTGCAGCACGCTGCGCAACGCATCGGCGATACGCTCGATGGTCTGCGCTTCGAACAGGTCGGTGGCGTAGGTGAAATAACCGCGTATCCCGTCGGGCGTGTCGGTGAAGTCGAAGGCCAGGTCGAAACGCGCATCGCTGCTGCCCATCGGGAACTCATCGACCGTCAGGCCCGACACGCGCGGCCCGTTGTCATCGGCCGCCAGCACGTGCTGATTGATCTTGAACTGGAACAGCGGGTTGTGGCCCGGATTGCGCTCCGGCGCCAAGGCATCCACCAGATGCTCGAACGGCAGTTCCTGATGCGACTGCGCGCCCGTGACCACCTGCTTGACCTGATCCAGCAGCTCGGCAAAGCTCTGCCGCTCGTCCACCTGCACACGCAGCACCTGAGTGTTGATGAAAAAGCCGATCAGCCCTTCCAGCTCGCTGCGTGTGCGCCCGGCATTGGGTGCGCCGATGCGGAGGTCGGACTGTCCGCTGAAGCGCGACAGCACTACCGACAGTGCCGCCAGTGTCACCATGAACAGGGTCTGGCCGTTGTTGCGCGCCAGGCTTTTCAGTTGCGCGGAGAGTTGCTGCGGCAGGTCGACGTGCACACTCGCACCGCGATGGCTGGGTTGCAGCGGACGCGGATGATCCAGTGGCAGGCTCAGCAACGGATGTTCGCTGCCCAGTTGCTGTTTCCAGTAGTCCAACTGCCGCTCGCCCTCCCCGGCCTCCAGCCAGGCGCGTTGCCAGATCGCGTAGTCGGCGTACTGAATCGCCAGGGCGGGCAACGGCACTGGCTGCCCCGATACCTGCGCCTGATACAACTGCACGAACTCGCGAATCAGCACTTCGCCGGACCAGCCATCGGACACCACGTGATGCATGCACACGGTCAGTACGTGTTCGCTTTCACTCAACTGAAACAGCTTAGCCCGCAGCAGCGTCCCACTCAGCAGATCGAAGGGCTTTTGCAACTCGGCGCGCACCTGCTGCTCGATGTCTGCGGGCGCCACTGACGCGAACTCGAGGGCGACCGTGGCCTGCTCGAGAATCTCCTGATAGAACGCGCCGTCCTCTGAAACGAAGCGGGTACGCAGGGTTTCATGACGCTGCACCAGCAGGTCCAGCGCCGCGCTCAGGGCCTGCCGGTTCAATGCGCCATTCAGACGCACCGCCATGGGCACGTTGTAGGCCGCGTTGCCCGGCTCCATCTGCCAGAGGAACAGCATGCGCTGCTGCGCGTAGGACAGCGGAATACGCGCTGCGGCGTGTCGGGTCACGGCGATGGGCAGCAGTTTGAAGCTCTGTCCGGTCTCGTGCATCTTGGCGAGGATCTGCCGGCGCTGCTCGACGGGCAAGCCGACGAAACGCTGGGCGATACGCTCTGCTGCAGACTTGTCCATGTCAGATACCCGCCATTTCATTCATCATTTTTTCAATATCGGACAAGCCGTCCTCGGTCAGCGACAAGCCACTGTCGGCGAAGGCCTGAATAAATTCGTTCAATTGCGGTTTCTCGAAGATCAGGCGCAGCGGAATGTCGATTCCCAGGCCGGTGTGGATTCTGGAAATCAGCTGCGTCGCCAGCAGCGAGTGGCCACCGAGCTCGAAGAAATCGTCGCTCAGGCCGACACGCTCGACCTTCAGCACCTCGGCCCAGATCGCCGCCATCTGCTGTTCCTGCTCTGTGGACGGTGCGACGTACTGGCGCTGCAACTGGCTGGCGTCCGGTTTCGGCAGGGCCTTGCGATCGAGCTTGCCGTTGGCGCTCAGCGGCATCCTGTCGAGGATGATGAAGTGCTTGGGCACCATGTAATCCGGCAGCGACTCCTTGAGGAAGGCCTTGAGCGCATCACGCAACTGATCGTCGTGGTGCTCGACCACCAGATACGCCGCCAGCTGTTTGCCGGACGGGCCGTCAACGTCGATCACCACCGCCTCATGAACACTGTCGTGCTCCAGCAGGCAGGCTTCGATTTCGCCCAGTTCGATGCGCAAGCCGCGAATCTTCACTTGGTGGTCGATACGCCCTGCGTAGTCGATGACGCCCGCGTCGCGATAACGCGCCAGATCGCCGGTGCGGTACAGCCTGCCGCCGCCCTGTTCGTCGAACGGATCCGGCACGAAGCGCTCAGCCGTCAAGGCTGCTCGGTTGTGATAACCCCGCGCCAGACCGAAGCCGCCCAGGTACAACTCCGCCGCCACGCCTTGGGCGGCAGGCAACAGGCCGTCGTCGAGAATGTGGGTTTTCAGGTTATCGATCGGCCGGCCGATCGGCACGCTGAGCACGTCGTCGGTGGTGCACGTCCAATGCGTCACGTCGATGGCCGCTTCGGTGGGGCCATACAGGTTGTACAAACCGGCCTGCGGCAAGCGCTTGAGCACCTGAGCGGCCAGCTCGGCAGGCAGTGCTTCGCCGCTGCACACCACTCGGCGCAGCGTGTTGCAGCTTTCCACCTGAGGATGGGTCAGGAACGCCTGCAGCATCGACGGCACGAAGTGCAGGGTCGTGACCTGATGCTCACGGATGGTCTGCACCAGCCGCTCGGGGTCGCGGTGATCGCCCGGCAGCGCCATGGCCAGACGTGCGCCGGTCATTAGCGGCCAGAAGAACTCCCAGACCGACACGTCGAAACTGAACGGCGTCTTCTGCAGAACCGTATCGCTTTCATCAAGTCCGTAGGCCTTCTGCATCCAGTGCAGACGGTTGACCAAAGCACGATGGCTATTGCCCGCGCCCTTGGGTTTGCCGGTCGAACCCGAGGTGTAAATCACGTAAGCCAGATTCAATGGATGGCTGAGGTTGACCGGGTTGGCAGTGCTGTAACCTTCCAGCCAGTCGCCGTCCTGATCCAGACACAGACTGTGTACCTGCGCAGGAACTGGTAGGCGTTCCTGCAACGAAGCCTGGGTCAACAGCAAGCCAATCCCGCTGTCCTGCATCATGTAGGCCAGACGGTCCTCGGGGTAATCCGGGTCCAGCGGCACGTATGCGCCACCGGCCTTGATGATCGCCAGCAGGCCGATCACCAGTTGCAGGCTGCGCTCGACGCAGATCCCCACCAGCACGTCCGGACCGACGCCCGACTCACGCAGGCGATGCGCAAGCTGATTGGCGCGGGCGTTGAGTTGCGCGTAGCTCAGTTGCTCGGCGGCGAAAATCAGCGCCGGCGCGTCCGGCGTGGCACGTACCTGCGCTTCGATCAGGCTGTGCAGGCAGTCCTCGCTGGGGAAGTCTGCGGCTGTGGCGTTCCAGTCGTGGAGAATCTGCTGCCGTTCAGCCCTGTCGAGCATCGGCACTTCGGCGATGCGCTGTGCGGCATTGGCGCAGATGGCCTGCAACAAGGCCAGCCAGTGCCCGGCCATGCGCTCGATGGTGCGCAGGTCAAACAGCGCTGTCGCGTAGGTCAGGCCAGCGCTCAGGCCACCGTCATGTTCGGCAGTGTTCAGGGTCAGGTCGAACTGCGCCGGGTAACTGTCCGGCAGCAACGCTTCGACCTGCAGACCGGGCAACGCGCAGACGTCGGCGCTGGCCTGGCTCTGGTGATTGAACATCACCTGAAACAGCGGGCTGTGGCTGAGGCTGCGGTGTGGCTGCAGGGCTTCGACCAGTTGCTCGAATGGCAGCTCCTGATGCGCCTGGGCTTGCAGGGCGGTGTGTTTGACCTGCTGCAGCAACTCGTTGAACGTCGTATGCACGTCAAACTCGGCGCGCAGTACCTGCGTGTTGACGAAGAAGCCGATCAGGCCTTCGGTTTCAGCGCGGTTGCGGTTGGCAATCGGCACGCCGACACGAATGTCCGACTGACCGCTGTGACGGTGCAGCAGGCTCTGGAATGACGCCAGCAACAGCATGAACAGGGTCACGCCCTGTTGCCGCGCGACCTGCTTCAAGCCATCGATCAGCGCGGGCTCAAGCTCGACTGCCAGCCGCGCACCGGCATGGCTTTGCACCACGGGCCGCGGGTAATCGGCGGGCAGCTCCAGAATCGGCTGCTGATCGCCCAATTGCTGCTTCCAGTAATCCAGCTGCCGGGCCTGTTCGCCAGCCTCCATCCAGGTCCGCTGCCACAGTGCGTAGTCGGCGTATTGCAGGTCCAGCGCGGTCAGGCTCACCTCACGGCCCTGACTGTAGCCCTCGTAAAGGCGTACCAGTTCATCGACCATGATCGGCATCGACCAGCCATCGGAGACGATGTGATGCTGGGTCAGAATCAGCACATGCTCGTCGGTGTTCAGATTCAGCAAGCGGACCCGCAACAGCGGCCCTTGTTCCAGATCGAACGGGCGCTGCATTTCCTGCTGCACGCAAGCTTCAAGGCTCTGGCCGCTGGGCAGTGACTCGACAGACAGGGTCAAGGCACGTGGCGGATGGACGATCTGCAGCGCCTGTTCGCCCTGCTGACGGAAGGTCGTGCGCAGGGTTTCGTGGCGGGCGATCAGCGCGCTGAAACTGTGCTCCAGCGCAGCGATGTCCAGCGAACCGCGCAGGCGCAGGGCTGTGGGAATAATGTACGCGGTGTTCTCCGGGTCAAGCTGCCAGAGGAACCACTGACGCTGCTGCGCGTAGGACAGCCCCAACGGCTGCGTGCGGTCGGCCTTGATGAAGCGCGGCGCGTCGTTGCCCTGCCCTGCGCCCGCTGCCAGCGCTAAGGCCTCCAGATCACGCGTTTCGAACAAGTCGCGTAACGACAACTCGACGTCCAGTTGCTGACGAATGCGCGAAATCACCTGAGTGGCCAGCAGCGAATGCCCGCCCAGCTCGAAAAAGTTGTCGCTGCGCCCGACCCGCTCGACTTTCAACACATCGGCCCAGATCGCGGCCAGTTGCTGCTCCAGCTCGCCTTGCGGGGCGCTGTAGGTGGCCTGTAACTGACTGGCGTCCGGCGCAGGCAGCGCCTTGCGGTCCAGCTTGCCGTTGGCAGTCAGCGGCATGCTGTCGAGGACGATGAAATGGGTGGGCACCATGTAATCCGGCAGGTGCGCCCTGAGTTCGGCTTTCAGCGTTTCACGCAGCGTTTGCTGATCCTGATCGGACTGAGTCGGCACCAGATACGCCGCCAATTGCCCGTCCAGCGCCAGCACGCTCACTTCGCGTACGGCCGGGTGCGCTTGCAGCCGCGCTTCGATTTCCCCCAGTTCAATACGGAAGCCGCGAATTTTCACTTGGTGGTCGATACGCCCGGTGTATTCGATGATTCCGGCAGCGCGATAACGCGCCAGGTCGCCGGTGCGGTACAGGCGGCCGCCATCGCTGGAAAACGGATCGGGCACAAAGCGTTCGGCCGTCAGCGCGGCGCGGTTATGGTAGCCCCGCGCCAGACCGGCATGGCCGATGTGCAGCTCGCCGCTGCAACCTTGGGCGACCGGATTGAAATCGGCGTCCAGCACGTACCACGACAGGTCGGGAATCGCCTCGCCAATCGGACTGGCGGGGTTCTGCGTGTCAGCCAGCTTGATCGGTCGATAGCTCACATGCACGGTGGTTTCGGTGATGCCGTACATGTTGATCAGTTGCGGTGATTGATCGCCGAAACGCGCGAACCAAGGCTTCAGGCTCGCCACGTCCAGCGCCTCGCCGCCGAAGATGACTTTTTGTAGCGATAACGCCGACGTGGAATCACAGGCAACGCGCATCAATTGCTTGAACGCCGACGGCGTCTGGTTGAGCACCGTAACCTGCTGCTCGACCAGCAGCGCATGGAAATCTTCCGGCGAACGGGTCACTTCACGGGGCACGATGACCAGTCGGCCGCCATGCAGCAGCGCGCCGAAAATCTCCCACACCGAAAAGTCGAAGGCGAAGGAATGGAACAGCGTCCACACATCCTTTTCGCTGAATGTGAACCACTCATCCGTCCCGGCGAACAGGCGCATCAGGTTGTGATGGGCAAGCAAGGTGCCTTTGGGTTTGCCGGTCGAGCCCGAGGTGTAGATCACGTAGGCCAGGTTGTCCGGTGTGGTCTGATTGAGCGGGTTTTCCGTGCTGTAACCGTCCAGAGCGTCAGCCAGATCGAGCGTCTGCACCTGTGCAGGGATTGGCAGTTTGTCGAGCAGCGACGTCTGGGTCAGCAGCAGCTGGATACCGCTGTCGTGCATCAGAAAGCTCAGGCGATCCTGCGGATAATCCGCATCCAGCGGCACGTAAGCACCCCCGGCCTTGAGGATGGCCAGCAGGCCGACAATCATCTCCAGACCGCGCTCGGCAACCAGCCCGACGCGCACATCCGGGCCAATCCCCTGTTCGCGCAGTTTATGGGCAAGCTGATTGGCGCGGCGGTTGAGCTGTTGATAGCTCAGTTGCTCGACACCAAAGCTCAGAGCGATGGCCAGCGGCGTGCGCTCGGCCTGGGTTTCGATACGTTGATGGGCACAATAAGCGCTTGGATAAACCGCGAGATCGCGGTTCCAGTCACGCAGAGTGTTCTGGCGTTCCTCGGCACTCAGCAATGGCAGGTCAGCGATACGCTGATTGACGTCGAGGCACATGCCGTTGAGCAGGTTGCTCCAGTGCCCGGCCATGCGCTCGATGGTCGATGTGTCGAACAGGTCGGTGGCGTAGGTCAGTGCGGCTGTAAGGCCGTCCGGGCGTTCGCAGGTGTCGAGGGTCAAGTCGAACTGCGCGGTGTGCTTGTCGGACACCTGATATTCCAGACGCAGCCCTGCCAGCTCACGGCTCTGGTTGTGCCCTTCGCTCTGGTGGTTGTAGGCCACCTGAAACAGCGGGCTGCGGCTCAGGTCGCGCTGCGGCTGCAAGGCTTCGACCAGTTGTTCGAACGGCAGGTCCTGATGGGCCTGCGCCTGCACGGCAGTGTGTTTGACCTGCTGCAACAGCTCGGCCACGGTGGTCTGCGTGGTGAATTCGGCCTTGAGCACCTGAGTATTGACGAAGAAGCCGATCAGCCCCTGGGTTTCGCTGCGGGTACGGTTGGCGACCGGCACGCCGACGCGTATATCGGCCTGACCGCTGTAGCGGTGCAGCAGGGTCTGCAACGAGGCCAGCAACAGCATGAACAGCGTGATGCCCTGTTGACGCGCCAGCACCTTGAGGCCGTCGAGCAGTGCGGCGTCCAGCTCGACGTCAAGTCGCGCACCTTGGTAACTGCGCAGCGCAGGACGCGGCCGATCAGTGGGCAATTCCAGAATCGGCTGTTGCTCGCCCAGTTGCTGTTTCCAGTACGCCAGCTGGCGTTCCTGTTCACCCATTTCCAGCCAGTTGCGCTGCCAGAGGGCGTAGTCGGCGTACTGGATCGGCAGCGGCGCCAGTGTGGTCTCGCGACCGAGGCTGGCGGCCTGATAGAACTGCATCAACTCCTCGACCATGATCGGCATCGACCAGCCATCGGAGATGATGTGGTGCTGGGTCAACACCAGTACATGCTCCTGCCCGCTCAGCTTGAGCACGTTGACCCGCAGCAGTGGCCCTTGCAGCAGATCGAAAGGCTGCTGCACGTGCCGATCCACCCACGCTTCAACGGACTCGCCAGCCGCCAGTTGCTCGACACCGAGCGCAAACGGCGACGCCGGATGCACCACCTGCAGCGCTTCATCGCCCTGCTGTTCGAAGGTCGTGCGCAGGGTTTCGTGACGCTCGATCAGTTGCTCCACGCTGCGTCGCAGTGCCTCGACATTCAGCGCACCGTGCAGGCGCAGCGCCAGCGGAATGTTGTAGGCCGCGCTGTGCGGCTCCAGTTGCCAGATGATCCATTGCCGCTGCTGCGCGTAGGAGAGCGCGGACGGTGCCTGCGTCTCCCTCACGGCAATCGGCGTGACCCCGTAGAGATTCACCCCTTGACGCTTGAGCAGCACCGCCAGCGCCTTGCGTTCACGGGCGGACAGCGATTTAACGGAGTCAAGCAACTGTTGCACTGGGGTCTCTCCTGCTAAGCAATCAAATTATCAATTTCCTCCGCTGATAAACGTTTGAGTGCCTCCAGTGATTTAGTCAATTCGTCCTGCGCGTGGTCACTTTCGCCATTTTTTTCCTGCAGCGTGGCGCAGAAGTCCGCCAGCAGCGGTTGCTCGAAGACATCCTTGAGGCTGACCTCGTGCTGCAACTGTTCGCGCACCCGCACGAGCATCTGCACCGCCAGCAGCGAATGCCCACCCAACTCGAAAAAGTTGTCGCTGCGCCCGACCCGCTCGACCTTCAACACATCGGCCCAGATCGCCGCCAGTTGCTGCTCCAGCTCGCCTTGCGGAGCGCTGTAGGTGGCCTGCAGCTGACTGGAATCCGGCGCAGGCAGCGCCTTGCGATCCAGCTTGCCGTTGGCAGTCAGCGGCATGCTGTCGAGAACGATGAAATGGGTGGGCACCATATAATCGGGCAAGTGCGCCCTCAGTTCATTTTTCAGCGTTTCACGAAGGCTCTGCTGATCCTGATCAGGCTCGTTAGGCACCAGATACGCCGCCAACTGCCCGTCCAGCGCCAGCACGCTCACTTCGCGTATGGCCGGGTGCGCTTGCAACCGCGCTTCGATTTCACCGAGTTCGATGCGGAAGCCGCGAATTTTCACTTGATGGTCGATGCGCCCGGCGTAGTCGATCATCCCACCAGCCCGATAACGCGCCAGGTCGCCGGTGCGATAAAGGCGGCCACCCTCGCTGGAAAACGGGTCCGGCACGAAGCGTTCGGCAGTCAGCGCGGCGCGGTTGTGATAACCCCGCGCCAGACCGGCATGGCCGATGTGCAGCTCACCGCTACAACCCTGAGCGACCGGATTGAAATCGGCGTCCAGCACGTGCCACGACAGGTCCGGAATCGCCTCGCCTATCGGGCTGGCCGGGTTCTGCGTGTCGGCCAGCGTGATCGGTCGATAGCTCACGTGCACCGTGGTTTCGGTGATGCCGTACATATTGATCAGTTGCGGCGTCTGATCGCCAAAGCGCTCGAACCACGGCTTCAGGCTGGCGACGTCCAGCGCCTCGCCGCCAAAAATGATTTTCTGCAGCGACAGCGGTAGCGATGAATCACAGGCCACGCGCATCAGTTGCTTGAACGCCGACGGTGTCTGGTTGAGCACCGTGACTTGCTGTTCGACCAGCAGCGCATGGAATTCTTCCGGCGAGCGGGTCACTTCGCGGGGCACGATGACCAGTCGGCCACCATGCAGCAGCGCGCCAAAAATCTCCCACACCGAAAAGTCGAAAGCGAAGGAATGGAACAGCGTCCACACGTCTTGCTCGTTGAAATGGAACCAGTCATCCGTCGCGGCGAACAGGCGCATCAGGTTGTGATGGGCGAGCAAGGTGCCTTTCGGTTTACCGGTCGAACCCGAGGTGTAGATCACGTAGGCCAGGTTGGCCGGCGCGGTCTGATTGATCGGGTTTTCCGTGCTGTAACCGTCCAGTTTGTCAGCCAGATCGAGCGTCTGCACCTGTTCGGGGATCGGCAGTTTGTCAAGCAGCGGCGCTTGGGTCAGCAACAGTTCGATACCACTGTCGTGCATCAGAAAGCTCAGGCGATCCTGCGGATAATCCGGATCCAGCGGCACGTAAGCGCCACCGGCCTTGAGAATGGCCAGCAGGCCGACAATCATCTCCAGACTGCGCTCGGCGGCCAGCCCGACACGCATGTCCGGGCCAACGCCCTGTTCGCGTAGTTTGTGGGCCAATTGGTTGGCACGCTGGTTGAGCTGCCGGTAATTCAGTTGCTGATCGCCAAAACTCAGGGCGATGGCCTGCGGGTTACGCTCGACCTGGGCTTCGATGCGTTGATGCGCGCAGTGCTCGCTAGGGTAGCGCTGCACGCGTTGCGTCCAGGCGGTCGGCAATGCCAGTTCGCCGAGTGGCATGGTTGCCGATGCGCAGAGGCTCTGCAGCAGGTGATCGAAATGCGCCGCCAGCTGCAGAATGCCTTCGGCGCTGAAGTGCTGGCGGTCGTAACTGAAACGTACCGACAGCACCTCATTGGCCTCGACCACCAGGGTCAGCGGGTAATGCGCCTGCTCCTGATTGCGCAGGTCGCTGAAGACCAGACCGTCCGGCGCGCGCTGCAGGGCTTCGGACACCGGGTAGTTTTCGAACACCAGAATGGTGTCGAACAACGCCTCGCCACTGTTGCGCGCCCAGCGCTGGATGTCATACAGCGGCGTGTGCTCATGCTCGCGCAGAGCAAGGTTTTTCGCCTGCACCTGCTGCACCCAGTCGGCCACCGTCTGCTCGGCACGCGGGCTGGCGATGACCGGCAGGGTATTGATGAACAGCCCCAGCTGTTCTTCGACACCCGGCAACTCGGCCGGACGCCCGGCCACGGTCGCGCCAAAGGTCACACTGGACTGGCCGGTGTAGCGTTGCAGCAACAACAGCCAGGCCGATTGCAGCAGCGTATTGAGGGTGACGCGTTGCTCGCGGGCAAACGCGTTCAGGCGTCGGGTGCCGTCGCTGTCGATCAGCTGGATGTAATCGCCGTAGCCCTGCCCCTCGGCCGAAGACTTGAACGCTTGCAGCAAGCGGGTCGGCTCGTCCAGCTCCGCCAGTTCCGCAGTCCAGAAACGCTCGCTGAGCGCGGCATCCTGACGCTGTAGCCACTGAATGTAATCACGATAGCGGCCTGCCTGTTTCGCTGGCATCTGCCCGCTGTAGCGTTGCAGCACTTCACCGAGCAGGCGCGAACTGCTCCAGCCATCCATGAGGATGTGGTGGCTGGTATACACCAGATGCCACGCGTCATCGGCGGTGCGCAACACGGCCAGGCGCAACAATAGCCCTTGCGCCAGATCGAAGCCTTGCTGACGGTCGGTCTGCGCCCAGTCGTCGAGCCAGTTTTCTGGCTGACCACGCGCATCCAGCTCGACAAAGGGCACCTCGACCTGACGCTGCACCACTTGCAGCGACTGCTCGCGCTGGCTGACAAAACAGCTGCGCAGCACGTCGTGATGGTCCACCGCGGCCTGCCAGGCGTTGCGGAAACGCGGCACATCCAGCCCGCGAATGTTCACCCGCAACTGGTTGATGTAGTTGCCCGCGCGTTCATCGAATAACGAGTGAAACAGCATGCCCTGCTGCATCGGTGACAGCGGGTAGATATCCTCGATCTGGCCCGCCGCAATCGGCAGACCGTCAAGCTGCGCCTGGGTGAGGCGCGCCAGCGGGAAGTCCGACGGCGTAACGCCTTGATGCCCCGCCGTGCAATGTTCGATCAGGGTGGTCAGCGCCTGCTCGTAGCGACGCGCCAGGGTGTCGATGGTCGAGGCGTGATACACCTCGCGGCTGAAGCTCCAGTCCAGTTGCAACTGGCCGTCGAACACCTGACCGTTGAGGCTAAGCCAATTGCCCAGCGGCCCGTCCTCGCACAGCGCAGTGCCTGAACTGTCGGCACTCGGTACGAACAACGCGCCTTGGTGTTCGTTGAAGCTGCCGTCGAACTGGCCCAGGTAATTGAACGTGACACGCGCCTGCGGCAAGGCGGCCAATTGCTGCGCGAAAGGCGCTTCACCCATATAGCGCAACACGCCGTAACCAATGCCCTTGTCCGGCACTGCACGCAATTGCTCCTTGATGCCACACAGGCTTGCCCCCGGCGCGATCTGCGGCGTGAGGCGCACCGGAAACAGGCTGCTGAACCAGCCGACGGTGCGGCTCAGATCGGTCTCGTCGAACAGGTCTTCGCGGCCATGCCCTTCCAGCTGGATCAGCACCGAGGGCTGCTGACTCCATTCGCAGAGAACCTGGGCCAGCGCCGTCAGCAGCAGGTCGTTGACGTGCGTGCGGTACGCGGCGGGCGCGACTTTCAGCAGCTTGTGGGTCAGGTCCCGGCTCAGCCAGGAAGATGCATGGGCCGCGTCGCGATTGCGCATCGTGCCTTCGGGCTTGTCACGAGGCAGCGGCTGGTCTTCGCCCTGCAAGGCCTGCAGCCAGTAATCGCGCTCGGCCTTCAGCGTCTCACCGGCCGCATACTGTTGCAATTGCTCGGCCCAGCGCTGGAGCGACGTGGTTTTTGCCGCGAGTAATACTGGCTGGCCTTGCGCCAGGGCGAGGTACGCGTGTTGCAGGTCTTCCAGCAACACCCGCCATGACACGCCGTCCACCAGCAGATGATGAATCACCAGCAACAGACGCTGTTCGCCTTGTGGCAGGTTGATCAGCACGGCACGCAATAGCGGGCCATTTTTCAGGTCCAGGCTGCGTTGCGCCTCATCGGCCAGCTCAGGCAAGCGCTCGATGCTGTCCAGCTCATGAGTCCAGAGCAGCTCACGAGCGTTCAGCACGCCGAAGGTGGCCTGCCATTGGCCGTCCTGCTGGGTGAAACCCAGACGCAGTGCGTCGTGCTGCTCGATCAGCGCAGTCAATGCAGACTGAAGATGAGCAGCCTCCAGCGTTTGCAACGGCTTGAGTATCAACGCCTGATTCCAGTGCTGACGCTCGGGGATGTCCAGCTCGAAGAAACGCGCCTGAATCGGCAGCAACGGTAACGAACCGCTGATCTGCTCTGCCACGGCTGCGGGCTTTTTCTGAATCAGTTTCGCCACCGAGGCCAGTTGGCCGATGGTCTGTTTTTCGAACAATTGCTTGGGGCTGAGCTTGATGCCCTGGCGCTTGGCGCGGGCAATGATCTGCAGGCTGAGAATCGAATCGCCGCCCAGTTCGAAGAAGTTGTCGGTGCTGCCGACCTGTTCCAGTTTCAACACATCCGCCCAAACGGCAGCGAGCTTTTCCTCGATCTCGCCGACCGGCGCGGTGTAACGCTGTTTGACCACGCCGGGCCTGGGCAAGGCGCGCTTGTCGAGCTTGCCGTTGGCGGTCAGCGGCAGACTGTCCAGCAGCATGATCTGCGCGGGCACCATGTAGTCCGGCAAGCGCGCAGTCAGTTGCTCGCGCAGGCTGTCGATACTCAGGTGCGCCCCGCCTGCCGCCACGCAATAGGCCACCAGTTGCAGGCGGGTCTGATCGTCATCGATGGGCAACGCCAGTACGCTGACCTGCGCCACCGAAGCCAGGCCCAGCAACACCCGCGCGACCTCTGCCGGCTCGACACGATAGCCGCGCACTTTGACCTGATCGTCGGCCCGGCCGATGAATTCCAGCAGGCCCTGATGATTGCGGCGCATGCGATCACCGCTGCGGTAGACGCGCGTGCCGTCCTGCGCGAACGGGTCCGGCACGAAGCGCTCGGCGCTCAGCGCAGGCTGGCCGATATAGCCCAGCGCCACGCTGTCACCGCCGATGTACAGCTCACCGGCGACCTGAGTACCCACAGGGTTCAACACGTCGTCCAGCACGTAGGCGCTGGCCCCCGGCAACGATGTGCCGACTGGCACGCTGCGCAGAGGGTCGCCAGCGTTCACCCAAGTGGATACACATACATCCTGTGGGAGCGAGCCGGGCGACATCAGCACCTCATAAGTCAGCACACCAACAGTGGTTTCGCTCGGCCCGTAGTGGTTGATCACCCGGCAACCCGGCTTGAGCTGACGCACCTGCTCGATCAGCGCTGGCGAGCAGGCTTCGCCGCCGACAATCAGTGCATGCTGCGGGAGCACGTCGGCTGGCTGACCGGACTGCAACAGCGCGGCCAGATGACCGGGGACGATTTTCAGCACGCCCACCTGATGCTCGGCCATGTAGGCCGCAAAGGCATCCGGGTCGAAACCCAGCGCCTCGGTCAGCACGTGCAGCGTGCGTCCCGAACACAGCGCGCCGAACAGCACGGTATGGCCGAGGTCGGCGGCGATGGTCGAGACCAGCGCCATGCTCGCCTCGGGTGCCAGTTGCAATTGCTCCGACAAGCCACGCAGGTAACTGGCCAGTGCGCTCTGGCTGACCAGCACACCTTTTGCCTGGCCGGTCGAGCCGGACGTATGAATCACGTAGGCCGCCGAATCGGCTGAAGGCCGGGTGTCAGGGCGACTGACAGGCAGGTCCTGCCACAGCGCAGGCGTCCAGGTCAGGCCCTGACAACCGGCAACACCCAGCGACGTCTGCCGCACATCACCCTCGGCACACAGCAATACTCTTGCCTGCGCATTGACCAGCATCTGTTGCAGTCGTGCATCGGGGGCTTTGACGTCCAGCGGCATGTACACGCCGCCGGCCTTGAAAATTGCCAGCACGGCCGTCAGCCAGTCCAACGAACGCTCCATCAATACCGCGACCGGCTGGCCCTCGCTGATGCCCATGCGGATCAGGTGATGGGCCAACTGATTGGCGGCCTGCTCCAGTTGCAGCGTGGTCAGAGTGCGCTGCAGGCAGCGGGCTGCCTGGGCATTAGGTTGCCGTTCGACCTGTCGGTCCCACAGTTGCAGCATGTGCGGCGCGGGTGCGCGAGCGTCGCGCCTCGGCTCGACCGCGAGTGCTCCCAGGCTGAATAGCGGGGCGTGGGGCGTATCGAGCAGGGTTTCGAACAGCGCGAGCAGTTCCGGGATGAAACCTTCGACGGTGGTGCGTCGATACAGGTCGCTGGCGTAGGCCATGTCGCCGTGGATCAGTGTGCCGTCGTCAGTGATGTCCAGCGCCAGGTCGAAATGTGCGCCCTGTTTGTCGAAGGCATATTCGCTGACCTCCAGCCCGGCCAGCCTGAGCGCGGTTTTCTGCTTGAGGACCACGTTCTGGTTGAACTTGGCTTGGAAGAGCGGGTTGTGGCCCAGGCTGCGCTCGGGTGCCAGTTGATCGACCAGTTGTTCGAAGGGCACGTCCTGATGCGCCTGCGCACCGAACGAGGTGTCGCGAATCTGCGCCAGCAGGTCAAGGTAGCTCAGGCGTTCATCCACCTGGCAGCGCAAAACCTGGGTATTGATGAAGAAACCGATCAAGCCTTCGGTTTCAGCGCGACCGCGGTTGGCATTCGGCACGCCGATGCGGATATCGCGCTGCCCGGCCTTGCGCGACAGAAACAGCGAAAAGCCGGCCAGCACCAGCATGAACAGGGTCATGCCCTGCGTGCGCGCAAAGGCGTTGAGCCGCCGCGACAGGTCTACACCGAAATCGAAACGCAGGTGCTCGCCCTGATAGCTCTGCGTGGCCGGACGCGGGAAATCCGGTGCGGCGTCCAGCAGCGGTTGCTCGTCACCCAACCGGTGACGCCAGTACTCCAGCTGACGTGCGCCCTCGCCCGCCTCCAGCCAGCTGCGCTGCCAGATCGCATAATCGGCGTATTGCAGCGGCAGTTCCGGCAGCGCGGGTTCGCGGCCCTCGCAGTACGCCTGATAGCAGTGCACGAACTCCTGAATCATCACATCCATCGACCAGCCGTCGGAGACGATGTGGTGCATGCTGACGATCAGCACATGCTCGTCGTCCGCGAGGCGAAACAGGTGCGCGCGCAGCAGCGGCCCGGTGCGCAGATCAAACGCTTGGCCCGTGACTGTGGCCACTTGCAGCGCCAGCTCGGCATCGCGCAGTTCGCCATCGGCCAGACCGGCCAAATCAATGCTTTCCAATGCGACTGTCTGGTCGTGCAGCAGCACTTGCTGTGCCTGATCGCCATCAGTGTGAAACACCGTGCGCAGCACCTCGTGGCGTTCGATCAGATGATCGAACGCGCGGCGCAACGCCGACTCGTTCAACGTGCCGCGCAGACGCAGGCCGGTAGTCATCTTGTACGCGTCGCTCGAGGGATCGAGCTGCCAGAGGAACAGCAGGCGTTGCTGAGCGAAGGACAGCGGAATGGCGCTGACATCATGCCGGCTGACCGGCACCGGCAACAGGCTGAAATCCTTGCCTTCCTGGCGCAACCGGGCGAGGAACTGTTGGCGTTGCTCCAGCGACAGGCCGACAAAACGTTTCGCAATGCGTGCAGCAGTGGTCCCGGTCATGCGCCGAATTCCTCCAGTGAATCCATGAACTGGTCCATGTCGCTCCAGTCGTTATCCGTGCTGTTGTCGGTCAGCGCTGTCACTTCGACGGCGAGTTCACCGAGCAGCGGTTTTTCGAACAGGCTGCGCAGCGGAAGGCTGATGCCCAGTTGCGTCTTGATCCGGGCGATGACTTGCGCGGCGAGCAGCGAATGCCCGCCCAGTTCGAAAAAGTGATCGTCGAGGCCCACCTGGGGCGCATGCAGAACGTCCGCCCAGATGGCCGCCAGGCAGATTTCCACCTCGCTGTGCGGCGCCCGATAACGCGCCTGCAACTGGCTTGCGTCGGGGGCAGGCAATGCCTTGCGGTCCAGCTTGCCGCTGGGCGTCAGGGGCAGCTCGGGCAACAACAGCATGTGCGTCGGCACCATGTAATCCGGCAGGCTGGCTTGCAACTGGCTGCGGATGCTTTGGCGCAGGGCCAACTGTTCGGCCTCTGTAGACGCGGCAACGTCCGGCACCGCGTAGGCGACCAACTGCGTGCTGCCCGCCAGTTCGACGGCCAGCACCACGGCCTCGCGCACGCCCGTGCATTGCTGCAGGCGCGATTCGACCTCGCCCAGCTCGATACGGAAACCGCGAATCTTCACTTGATGATCGACCCGGCCGATATACTCGACAGCGCCATCGGTGCGCAGTCGGGCGCGGTCGCCGCTGCGATACAGGCGCTCACCGCTGACAAACGGATCGGCGACAAAACGTTCGGCGCTCAGGCCGGGCTGGGCGTGATAGCCCCGCGCCAGACCAGGACCGCCGATGTACAGCTCGCCCACCGCACCTTGCGGCAGCAGGTTCATTTGATCGTCGAGAACGTACAGGCGTCGTCCTGCCAGCGCCTGGCCAATCGGCACGCCGCGCCAGGACACCTGCTGCGGGGTCAGCGTGCTGCAATCATGGATGCTCGACACCACGGTAGCTTCGGTCGGGCCATAGGTATTGAGCAGGCGCACATGCCCGAGCCCGGACTTGTGCCACAGGCGCAGCCCCTCGACGGCCATGGCTTCGCCGCCGACATGCACCTGGCGTAGCGCGCCGTAATGTGCGGGCGGGCTGGCGGCGAAGTCCTGAACCAGCGTCAGCCAATAGGCCGCGGGCAAGTCGGCGAGGGTCACGCCGTGCTCGACGATGGCCTGATGGAAGGTGGCGCTGTCCCACAGGCGCTCGTCACGCAGCACGACGGCCGCACCACGACACAACGGTGGGTAGAACTGCTCGACGAAGCCATCGAAGCTGTGGGTGGCGAACTGCAGGACCCGGTCGCCTTCGCGCAGGTCACTGTAGTTGGCCCCCAGGGCGACGAACTCGGCCAGGGCCGCATGACTGATCGCCACGCCTTTGGGCCGCCCGGTCGACCCTGAGGTGTAAATCACGTAGGCCAGGCTGGCCGGATCAATCGGGCCGTCGAGGTTGTGCACGCTGGCGGTTTCGCTGTTCATCCGATCGATGCACAGGCATTGCATGTCAGCCAATTCAGGCAGCCCGGTCAGCTGATCGCTGTGGGTCAGCAGCAGTTTCACGCCACTGTCCGCCAACACATGACGCAAGCGTTCGCTCGGCGCATTCAGGTCCAGCGGCAAATAGGCACCGCCAGCCTTGAGCACGGCGAGCAGCGCCACGGGCATGTCCAGCGAACGACCCAGCGCCACGCCGACCAGCACGTCCGCGCCGACACCCAGCTCGCGCAGCTGCCAGGCCAGACGGTTACTGCGCTGGTTCAGTTCGGTGTAGCTCAGGCCTGGCGATTGACCTTCACGGGCGAGGATCAGTGCCGGGGCCTGCGGCGTGCGCTGTACTTGTGCCTCGAACTGGCGATGCGCGGGGGTTGTGGTGTCAGCTTTGGTGGCATTGTCGACATCCAGCAGTTGCGTGCGCTCGTCGGCCGAGAGCATCGACAGCTCGGCGATGGTCTGCAGCGGGTCGGCACAGACAGAGGCCAACAGGTTGCGCCAGTGCCCGGCCAGGCGAGCGATGGTCGACTCGTCAAAAATGTCGGTGGCGTAGGTGAAGGCGGCATGCAGTTGTTCGCCTTCACCGCTGGTGGCCAGCATCAGGTCGCTGGCGGCAGCGTGCGAGCGCTGCGCCAGTGCCTGTTGTTCGGCGGGCAGATTAGCCACGCGCAGGCCGCCGCTCAATTGCTTGTCGAGCAGGTCGGCCACCACCGGCTGGTGATTGAACATCACCTGAAATAAAGGGTTATGGCTCTGGCTGCGCTCCGGCTGCAGGGCGTCGATGATGGCGTCGAATGGCAATTCCTGATGCGCCTGGGCACCGGTCGAGGCGTCGCGCACGATATTCAACAAGTCGACGAAGCGGGTCTGCGCCGTCACTTCACTGCGCAGTACCTGAGTATTGATGAAGCAGCCGATCAGCCCTTCGGTTTCGCTGCGGGTGCGGTTGGCGATCAGGCCGCCAACACGAATGTCGGTCTGCCCGCTGTAGCGATGCAGCAGGCTTTTGAAGGTCGCCAGCAGCACCACGAACAGGGTCACGCCCTGGCGTTGCGCGAGGCTTTTCAGGTTGCGCAGCAGCTCGGGCTCCAGTGCCAGCTCCAGGCGAGCGCCGTCGTGGCTGGGCAAGGCCGGATACGGACGGTCGGTGGGCAGCTCCAGCAGCGGATGCTCTTCGCCCAGGTGGCTGCGCCAGTAGTCCAGCTGACGCGCCTGCTCACCGGCTTCCAGCCAGCTGCGTTGCCAGACTGCGTAATCGCGGTACTGCACAAGCAGCGGCTGAAAAGGCAGCGGTTTGCCGGCCAGCAGCGCGTCGTAGCCGCGCAGCCATTCGTCGATCAGCACGTTCATCGACCAGCCATCGGTGATCATGTGGTGCAGGTTGAGCAGCAGCAGGTGCTCCTGTTCGGCCAGACGCAGCACCTGCACGGTGAACAGCGGCCCGCGCTGCAGATCGAAGGTTTGCGCAGCCTGTTCGGCCATGGCCTGACGCGCACTGGCCCAGCGCTGTTCGGGCGGCAAGGCGCTCAGATCGGTCAGGCGGATGCTCACTGGCGCTGGCGGCGCAACACGCTGAAATGCCCGATCGCCCTCCTGGCCGAAGGTGGTGCGCAGGCTTTCATGTCGTTCGACCAGCGCACTGAATGCCCGATCCAGCAAAGGCAGTTCCAGCGGACCGTTCAGGCCCACCGACATCGGCAGGTTGTAGGCCGCGCTGTGCGGGTCCAGTTGCCAGAGAAACCACATGCGTTGCTGGGCATAAGACAGACCCTCACGCTCGGCCAGCCCGGCACAGGAAGGGATCGGGAACAGCGAGAAATCCATGTTCTCCTTGCGCATGCCATCGAGGAACAGGCGGCGTTTTTCAAGGGGTAACTCGACAAAACGGCGAGCGAGTTTCTGGGCGTGTTCGGGGTTCATGGGTCGATCCTTGCTGAGTGGGGCTGACCGTCGGGCGGGGTCGTATCAACAAGAACGAATTGGCGAGGAAATATTTAGAAAGGTTTGTCGGGGGGGTGAGTGAGCTGCCCCCACAAAGTTGGACGGTTGACTATCGTTCCCATGCTCTGGTATGACCCCCGAAGGTTGGACGATTATTTCTACGCTGCCTGAGCGGCCTGCATTCTGAACTCCACAGGGCTCAGGCCGTTAAGTTTCAGTTTGATGCGTGACTGATTGTAATACTCAATGTACTCGTCGATGCCCGCATGAAGCTCATCCAGATTGTTAAATTTGTTCAGATAGAAAAACTCGGACTTCAGCGTGCCAAAAAAACTTTCCATAGCCGCGTTGTCGTAGCAGTTGCCCTTGCGCGACATGCTGCATGTGATCGAATGCTCATTGAGTAATCGTTGGTAAACAGGCATCCGATATTGCCAGCCCTGGTCTGAGTGCAAAATAGGCTTTTCATGCGGCTCAAGCTTCTTGAACGCTCCTTCAAGCATTTCGTCCACCATGGAGTACAGCGGGCGCCTGGCGATTGCATAGGAAATGATTTCGCCGTTGTACAGATCCATGATGGGCGACAGATAGAGCTTCTGGCCTCCCACTTTGAACTCGGTGACGTCCGTGGCCCATTTTTCATTAAGGTGCTGGGCCTTGAAATCACGCTTGAGAATGTTGGGCGCAGCCTTGCCTACTTCGCCCTTGTAAGAGCGGTATTTCTTCACTCGCACCAGGCTCTTCAGGCCAAGCTGCCCCATCAGTTTCTGCACCGTCTTGTGGTTCACAAGATGGCCTGCGCGCCGCAACGCCGCCGTGATACGACGATAGCCATACCGGCCTTTATGATCGTAGAAAACTGTCTGAATCAGGTCTTTCAGCCCGGCGTACTTATCGCCCGCTTGCAGTACCTTTTGTTGATAGTAAAAAGTGCTGCGCGCCAGACCGGCAAGCTTCAGCAGGCCACCCAGAGAATGCCCCAGTCTCAGTTCGGTTACGATTTGCGCTTTTTCTGTTGCGCTATTCGTTGCTTCTTCTGAGCCAAGGCATCGAGCTTTTTTAGATAGTCGACCTCCATCCGCAGTTGCTTCACCTCGGCAAGCAACTCGTCACGCGAGCGCGATTCATCGTCGATTGAGGGGGCGTTCACAGGCGGAAGTGCAGTCGTCATCTTTCTTGGGCGTCCGGCTTTTGTGGGTGGCTTGGAGGAGGCATCAAAGGCCCCTTCTTCATAATGGCGCTGCCATAGACCGATGATGCCGAACTGACGGATATCGAACAAGGCCGCTGTCTGGCGCAGAGATAAACGCTCATCATGCATGCGCTTCAAAACAGTCAGCTTGAACTCGTCACTGTAGCGCTGGCGTTTTTTCTCTTGCAGGCCCGCTACGCCATGAATCTGATAGGCCGCAACCCACTGCCTAAGGCAGGAAAAATCCACATCGTGGCGATGCGCAACATCCCTCAAACCTGCCTTGCCAGCACAATACTCTTTCACGGCTGCGAGTTTTGCCTGCTCTGTATATTTACCCATGACGCCTCCAAAGGTTGCATCCAACCTTCGGGGGTCACACCACTCCGCGTGGGAATGCAGCTCGTGACGCTCTGCGTCACACGGCGGTTTTTCTTTTTCAGGTGGATTGAGGTTCGGCTCAGGTAACCTTTTCGCCCCTCGGCGACCTACTTTGATGGGGCCAAAGTAGGCAAAGCCCGCAGCTCCGTTTCCGGCCCGACTTCGTCGGGTTCCTTCGCCCTGTCACTGCTCCGGGGGTCGCCGCAACGGGCCATCCATGGCCCGGTGCGGCTTGCCTGGCGTCCTGCCAGGCTACCCCCGGATCAGCGCCATGACTCAGCCGTCACTTACGTCGCACTCTGCGTCGTCTGTGCCATCGTGGTTTAAAAGCATCGTGGTTCTGGATGTTTCTGAACTGCGGCGAGCCGTAGATTCGTGATGCAGCGAGTCACGAAAGGCAAAACCACTCAGTGCGTCAGCACGATGATCTAACGGCGTTTACTTATCCGAATGCCCCTGTGCCATGGCGACCACCACTTTGCGTTTGCCGGTGAAGGGTGCGCGGGAGTGGGCGGTGAGCATGTTGTCGAGCATCAGGACGTCGTTTTCCAGCCATGGGAAGCTGACGGTGCATTCGTCGAGTACGCCGCGGATTTCGTCCAGCAGGGTTTCTTCGAGGGGCGAGCCGTCGCCGTAGTAGACGTTGCGCGGCAGGTCTTCTTCGTCCACTACGTCGAGCAGGGTTTCGCGCACTTCCGGTTGCAAGTTGGAGATGTGGAACAGGTGCGCCTGGTTGAACCAGACGGTGTCGTGGGTCACCGGGTGGCGCGATACCGCTTGGCAAATCTGGCGGGTGCGCAGTTCGCCGTCGTCTTTCCATTCGCACTCGATGTTGTGCGCCCGGCAGTAGGCTTCGACCACGCGCTCGTCTTCGCTGTTGAACACCTGACTCCATTCCACATCGAGCCCGTTGCCGTAGTTACGCACGTACATCAGTTTCTTTTCGACAAAGCGCTCGCGAATGCGCGCCGGAATGCGTCGGTAGATTTCGCGGCTGTCGGCGATCGGTGTTTCGCCGCCTGTCTGCGCCGCGATCATGCTGTAGAACCAGATCTTCATCGGCCATTCCAGCGTGTAGGCCTGCTCGTTGTGCAGCGGGATGCTCTGGTGCGCCGGGTACTCGGTCGAGGTGTATACACCCTTGGTGACATTGCTGCGCGGCGTAGAGCCGAACTCGTAGTTGAGCAGCGGATCGCCGAAACCGGCGGCGAACTCGCGAAACGCTTCCGCACCGCCCACCTCGAAGCCGCGAAACAGAATCCCGCCTGCGCTATACAGGTGCCCGGCGACCAACGGCTTGAGTTCGCCCAGCGCTTCCATCAAGTCCAGACCGGGCTCGGGTGCCTGCACCAGCATCGGCAAGCTGCCCGCCCCTGCCAGCAACGGCCGGATATCCAAACTCAACGCATGACTCATGATGTCTCTCCCTTGATGGCAAAAGCGCCCGAGCCCCTGCGGCCTGGCGCAACACCAATGTCCAGATTGAACGTACTGCGCTGCTGGAAAATTAGCCGGACCGCCCTATTCATGCGGCATGCGGAGCTGTACCGCCGCACTGAAACAATTTTTTGCATTTAAACGCAAAAAATTCCTATAGGAATTCAGTTCTCATTCGTCTTTAACTTAATGCGAGGCTTTTATACCGCCCGCGCGTACAGACAGAGGGGACCGCCCTGCGGCCGCTCCACATCGTGAATCGAGATTGTTTATCCATGTCGAAGAAGTCCCGTTCAAAAATCTGGTTTCTCGTCCACAGCTGGCTGGCCCTGCCGATCTGGTTCTTCGTGCTGATCGTTTGTGTGACCGGCACGCTGGCCGTGGTCAGCAAGGAAATCATGTGGCTGGCCAACCCGGAGATGCGTGACAACCGCCCTTCCGACGACGCGCAGCGCCTGAACTTCGAACAGATTCGCGCAACCATCGAACGCAACCAACCGGACCTGATCGTGGGCACCATCATGCAGCCGGACGGCGACTATTTCGCCTTGAGCGTGTTCATCACCTACCCCGACGGGCGTTCGGTGCCGGCTTACGTCAACCCTTACACCGGAGTGATTCAGGGCATTACTCCTTCGTTCGACTTCCGCCGCTTCACCCGCGCGCTGCACGGCTGGTGGCTGGTGCCGTTTACCAACGGTTATTCGTGGGGCTGGTACCTGGTGTCGATTCTCGGCCTGCCGTTGCTGGCCTCACTGGTGACCGGGCTGGTGGTCTACAAGAAATTCTGGCGCGGCTTTTTCAAGCCCGTGCGTTTCAGCCAGGGCCCGCGGATTTTCTGGGGCGACCTGCATCGCCTCAGCGGCGTCTGGTCGATCTGGTTCATTGCGGTAATTTCCATTACCGGCACGTGGTTTCTGATCCAGGCGATTCTGGGCGACAACCAGATCAGTATTTCCAGCAAATCCCAGGGCGCGTCGATCATCCCGCACAGCGCCGTGCCACTGACTGCCGATGGTAGTCCTGCGCCGACCATCAGCCTGGAGCGCGCCGTGGAAATCGCCAGGGAGCGGATTCCGGGCCTGGAAGCCAGCTTCATCACACCGCCGTTCAATGCCTACAGCAACATGCAGGTGGGTGGACGCAGCTGGTATCCATTGATGTTCCAGACCGCCGAAATCAACCCGTACAGCGGCGAGATTGCCGCCTCGCACCTGCTGTCGGACCGCAACAAGCTGGAGTTCGTCACCGAGTCCATGCGCCCCCTGCACACCGGCGATTTCGGCGGCATCTGGATCAAGCTGATCTGGGCGTTTTTCGGCCTGCTGCTGAGCATGATGGTGCTCAGCGGCCTGTTGATCTGGAGCAAGCGTACTGCACTGGCGACGCTCAACGCCCTCAAGCGTGATGCCCGAGCCAGACCTGTCGCGTACACCCCGGAGATAAACACCTCGCCGCTGGCGACCCGCACCCCGGAGAACAGCCTGTGAGCAAGGCCGCCGCTGCTGCACAACCTGCATCGTCACTGAGTCGTTTCTGGCACAAATGGCGCTTCCATATCAACGTGCTGCTGGTGCTGATCCCGCTGGGTTTCATGCCCAAGTACTTCTCCGATGTTTCACTGGATCGTGGCGATCAGGGCCTTGGCCAGCGCGAGGTCGGCGAGATTCAGGTCGGCCCGTGGAGCCTGCGTCTGGCAGAGGACCGCAACGAAGCGCCGCGCCTTTCCGGCCCATCGGGCTACATGAAAAGTTTCAACGCGGCGCTGTGCAACGCCTGCATCGACCGGGTCAAGGCCACTTATCTGCGTATCGGCAAACCGCGCAGCCTGCGCACCGCCGGGGTGATTTTCTTCGGTGGCGGCTACCGCATGAGTGCCTTCATGCAGATCGCGCAAAACACCGATCCCGACGCCGAGCTGTGGATCACCATGGAAGGCTGGGACGGCGCCGTGCATCAGACTTCCATCCCCCTGCAACAGGCTTCGCCCAGCACCGTGGCGTGGCTGAAAAAACAAGGAGCCCAACCATGAGTGCCCGCCCTTCCCTGCGCTGGCTGACGGCCAGTGCCCTGTGCCTGCTTGGCCTGAGCGGCAACGCCCTGGCGCATAACCCGATGTGCGAATGCAAACAGATCGACACCGAGCAGATCCGCTGCACCGGCGGTTTTTCCGACGGCAGTGGTGCGCCGGGTGTGACCCTGGACGTGATCGGCTACGACGAAACCATCCTGGTGCCAGGCAAGCTCGGCGAAGACTCGACGGTAACCTTCAAACGCCCCGCCTCCGAGTTCTACGTGCTGTTCGACGCAGGTCCCGGTCATGTGGTGGAAATCGATCAGGCGGACATCCAGGCGCCATGAGCACACCAACCCGACACATCGTCCGCCCGGCAGGCGCCGGGCATGAAACCCTGTACGTCCTGCTGCTGTGCCTGCTGATCCTTGGCAGCGCTGCCGGGGTGATCAGCTTGCACCGTGATACTCAGGAAACGCACAGCATCGCCAACCACCAACTGGACGCACGACGCGAGTTGAGCGCTGCGGAACAAGGCATTTACGCCGACCTGCGCGTGACCCTCGACGAAATCCGCCTGCTGGCCAGCGAGCAGCAGACACCGATCACCCCAGAGCAACTGGGCGATGAAGGCTTTGCGCCGTTCGCCAGGGATGCCAGTTCGGTGAGCCGTGGCGACCATGCCTGGCAGATGATCGAGCAGTCCTACCTGGGACTGAGCCGGACGTCGAGCGTGGCCGGTTCGTTTCTGATGCGTGTCGATTCCGGCGAGCAGCCGGACATCTGGATCAACCGCAACGCCTCGCTGGCGGCGGTTAGCGACCTCAGTGACCAGGCCTTGATCGATTCAGGCTGGAAACAGGTCGTCGCGCAATTCGATGCTGGCGTGACCCGTCAGCACCCGCACTGAAACTCCGCATTCCTTTGAAAGAAGACCGCTTGCCCATGCCTATTTCATTCAAACGCCGTGCCTTGCTGCGCGGCCTGCTGACGGGGCTGATGGTAGCCCTGCTGGCGCCGTCCAGCTTCGCCGCCGAACCGGCCAAACGCCTGCGCATCGGCATTACCCTGCACCCTTACTACAGCTACGTGAGCAATATTGTCGGCGACAAGGCCGACGTCGTGCCGCTGATCCCGGCGGGCTTCAACCCGCATGCCTATGAGCCGCGCGCCGAGGACATCAAGCGCATCGGTTCGCTGGACGTGATCGTGCTCAACGGCGTTGGCCATGACGATTTTGCCGACCGCATGATCGCCGCCAGTGAAACGCCGAACATCAAGACCATCGAGGCCAATGCCGATGTGCCGTTGCTGGCGGCCACCGGGGTGGCGGCGCGAGGTGCTGGCAAAGTGGTCAATCCGCACACCTTCCTGTCGATCAGTGCGTCCATTGCGCAGGTCAACAATATCGCCCGAGAGCTGGGCAAGCTGGACCCGGACAATGCCAAAACCTACACCGCCAACGCCCGCGCCTACGGCAAGCGCCTGCGCCAGATGCGCGCCGACGCGCTCGCCAAACTGACCAAGGCACCCAATGCCGACCTGCGCGTGGCCACGGTGCATGCCGCCTACGACTACCTGCTGCGCGAATTTGGCCTGGAAGTCACCGCCGTGGTTGAACCGGCGCATGGCATCGAGCCGAGCCCGAGCCAGTTGAAAAAAACCATCGACCAACTGCGTGAGCTGGACGTGAAGGTGATCTTCTCGGAGATGGATTTCCCGTCCACCTACGTCGAGACCATTCAGCGTGAATCCGGGGTCAAGCTGTACCCGCTGTCGCATATTTCCTATGGCGAATACACCGCCGACAAATACGAAAAGGAGATGGCCGGCAACCTGGACACGGTGGTACGGGCCATTCAGGAGTCGGGCGCATGACGGCTGCACAGCAACTCGGTATCGTCAGCCAGGGGCCGGGCATCGAATTCAATCAGGTCAGCCTGACCCTCGGGCGCACCACGATTCTCGATCAGGTTCACTTCAATGTGCGCGCCGGCAGCGTACACGCACTGGTCGGCCCGAACGGCGGTGGCAAAAGCTCGCTGATCAAGACCCTGCTCGGGCAGACACCGCATCAGGGCCAATTGAGCCTGCTGTGGCCTGCTGTCCCGGGGCTGATCGGCTATGTACCGCAGGCGCTGGAGTTCGACCGTGGCCTGCCGATGACCGTCGACGACTTCATGGCTGCGATGTGTCAGCGACGCCCGGCGTTTTTGGGCTTGTCGAAGCACTACGCGGCAGCGATTGGCGAGGCGCTGGAACGGGTCGGGATGCAGGACAAGCGCAAACGGCGCATGGGCGCGCTGTCCGGTGGCGAGCGGCAGCGCGTGCTGCTGGCGCAGGGGCTGATTCCTGCGCCGCAATTGCTGGTGCTGGATGAGCCGATGTCGGCGCTGGATGAAGCGGGTATTCAGGTGTTCGAGCGGTTGTTGGGCGACTGGCGCCGAAGCGGGGTCACGGTCCTGTGGATCGAGCATGACCTGGATGCCGTCAGGCGTCTGGCCGATCAGGTAACGGGGCTCAACCGACGCATCCTGTTCGATGAACCGGCCGCCACTGCGCTGACCCCGGAGCGGCTGCTGACCCTGTTTTCCGCGCACCCGCGCACGACGGATAGCAGCGCCGGGAGGATAGCGTAATGGATTACGAAACCTTTCGCCTGTTCATTCAGGGCCTCGCCTCTTCCGGTTACCTGCCCGAGGCGCTGGCCTACGGTTTCGTGGTCAACGCCCTGCTCGCCGGGCTGTTGATCGGCCCGGTGCTGGGCGGGCTGGGAACACTGGTGGTGGTCAAGCGCTTCGCGTTTTTCTCCGAAGCCGTGGGCCATGCAGCACTGACCGGGGTGGCGATCGGCATTCTGCTCGGCGAACCCTACACCGGCCCCTATGGCGCGCTGTTCGGCTATTGCCTGCTGTTCGGCATCGTCCTCAATTACCTGCGCAACCGCACCGGGCTGGCACCGGACACGTTGATCGGCGTGTTCCTGTCGGTCTCCCTGGCACTGGGCGCGAGCCTGTTGCTGGTGCTGGCCGGCAAGATCAACGTGCACATACTGGAAAACGTGCTGTTCGGCTCGGTGCTGACCGTCAACGGCAACGACCTGCTGGTGCTGCTGATCGTCGGTTCGCTGGTCATGGGCCTGAGCCTGCCGCTGTACAACCGCATCATGCTGGCCAGCTTCAACCCGCAACTGGCTGCGGTGCGCGGCGTGGCGGTGAAGACGCTGGATTACCTGTTCGTGATTCTGGTGACGCTGATCACGGTCGCGGCGGTGAAAGTCATCGGCGCAATCCTGGTCGGTGCGCTGCTGGTGATTCCAGCGGCGGCGGCTCGCCTGTTGAGCCAGTCGCTCAAGGGCTTTTTCTGGATTTCAGTGGCCATTGCGACGCTCAGCACCCTGTGCGGCATCCTGCTGCCCATCGTCTTCGACCTGCCTGTGCCGTCCGGCGCGGCAATCATTCTGGTGGCGGGCATGGCTTTTGCGCTCGCCGCCATCGCTCGCGGCACGCTGCCGAGCCTGAAAGGGAATATTGGATAAATGCCTACGTTACGTACCTTGACCCTCGCGCTGATCATGAGCGGCCTGTTCAGCAACAGCCTGCAGGCGGCTGACAGCAAAACCGACAGTTCGCAACCGGTGCGAGTACTGGCCAGCCTGCCGATCACCTATGGCCTGGGCGAGATACTGCTCAAGGACAGCGGTGTGGTGCTGCAGCGGGCTGCAGCGGCCAACCTGCCGGGCTCGCGTCAGACGGCGTATTTCACCGGGCGTGGTGCCGATGCCTTGCGCGGGCTGGCGAACAACGCCGACGCGGTGATCGGCTTGCGCTCGATCTGGGCCGATGACCCGCTTTACCCCAATGCACGGCGCAGCAATATTCGTATCGTCGAGATCGACGCCGCACGGCCGGTGGACGGCAGCTTGCCAGGCATCGCCGTACAGCCGGGTCAGGGCACTGACGGATTGAACAGTCAGCCGTGGCTGGCGAGCAATAACATGGGGCGTATGGCCGATGTGCTGGCAGCGGATCTGGTGCGCCTGGCTCCGGCCGCCAAACCGAAAATCGAGGCCAACCTGGCGGCGTTCAAGCAGCAGCTACTCAAGCTCAGCGCCAGCAGCGAGGCCGCGCTGGCCGGTGCCGATAATTTGAGTGTGGTGAGCCTGTCGGATCGCTTCAGCTATTTGATCAGCGGGCTGAATCTGGAGCTGATCGACACTCAGGCACTGACGGACGAGCAATGGACGCCAGAAGCCTTGAGCAAATTGAGCGCGACCCTGAAGGATAACGACGTGGCCTTGGTGCTCGATCACCGCCAGCCACCCGCGCTGGTCAAGACCGCCATTGAAGCGGCTGGCAGCAAGCTGTTGGTGCTGGGGATCGATGGCGCTGAGCCGCTGGCGGAGTTGCAGGGGGATATTCAGGGGATTATCGGGGTGCTGGCTGGTAAGGAGTGAGATTATCGTTCGGCACGCTACAGCGTGGGAATGCAGGTCGCGACGCTTTACGTCGTAGAGAGGACGCGGAGCGTCCGGAAAGGCATGCGACGCGGAGCGTCGCACGATAATCGAAGTATCCGTCCATACCGTCAATCAGGCCGTCTGCGCTTCCATTTTCTGGCGCAGGCTCAGGGGGCGCATGTCGGTCCAGACTTCTTCGATGTAGGCCAGGCATTCTTTCTTGAAGCCGCTTTTGCCCACGGTGCGCCAGCCGTTGGGGATCGCCTTGTAGTCGGGCCAGATGGAATACTGTTCTTCGTGGTTGACTACAACTTGAAAGACGATGTCTTCCCGATCGAATACTGAAGTCATTGCTGCTCTCCATGTGTGTTCAGGGCTGCCGTGCCAATTCATGGCAGCTATAGGGATTGAACGTATCACTACGTCGAAAAATTAAACCTGGGCGACAGCGGCGTTCAGCGCACGGCCGAAGATCTCTGCCACTTCGTCGATCTGCTCGGCGGTGATGATCAGCGGTGGCAGAAAACGTACCACGCTGGCATGTCGACCGCCCAGTTCCAGAATCAGCCCGCGCTTGAGGCATTCACGCTGGATCAGTGGGGCCAGACGCGCAAATAGCGGCGGATGACCCTGTACATCACGCGCACCGGATGGGTCGACCAGCTCGACACCGAGCATCAGGCCGCGCCCGCGAATATCGCCCAATTGCGGGAAGTCACGCTGCAAGGCACGCAGATGCCCGGACAGACGCGCACCCATGGCTATCGCATGTTCGCAAATGGAGTGCTCCTGAAGATAGCGCATGACGGCAGAACCGGTAGCCATGGCCATCTGATTGCCGCGAAAAGTCCCGGCGTGTGCGCCCGGCAGCCAGGTGTCCAGCCACGAACGATAGACCACCACCGCCAACGGCAAGCTGCCGCCGATGGCTTTGGACATGACCACTACGTCCGGGATGATCCCGGCATGCTCGAAGGCAAACATCTTGCCGGTGCGGGCGAAACCGCTCTGGATTTCATCGACGATCAGCGCCACGCCGGCCTTTTCGGTGATGCGCCGCACGCCGCGCAGCCAGTCCAGATCAGCAGGGATGACTCCGCCCTCGCCCTGCACCACTTCAAGGATGACCGCTGCGGGCAATTGCACGCCGGCTTCCGGATCGTTGAGCAGGTTTTCCAGATAATGCAGGTTGGCGCGCACGCCCGGTTCGCCGCCAAGCCCGAACGGGCAGCGGTAATCGTAGGGGTAAGGCAGAAACTGCACGCCTGTGCCGAGCAGCGCACCCAGCGGCTTTTTAGGCCCCAGGCTGCCCATCAGGCTCAATGCGCCTTGGCTCATACCGTGATAACCGCCCTGAAATGACAAGACCGTGCTGCGTCCGGTAGCGGTACGCACCAGCTTCAACGCGGCTTCCACCGCATCGGTCCCGGTCGGGCCACAGAACTGAATCTTCGCGTCATCGGCCAGCGCTGGCGGCAGCAGGCCGAACAGGTCCTGAACGAACTGATCTTTGACCGGCGTGGTGAGGTCCAGGGTGTGCAGCGGCAACTCGTCGGCGATCACTTGCTGGATCGCTTCGATAATCACTGGATGGTTATGACCCAACGCCAGGGTGCCCGCGCCTGCCAGGCAATCGATGAAGCGCCGCCCTTCGACGTCCTCGACGTGAATACCCTTGGCGCGTTTGAGCGCCAGCGGTATGCGCCGCGGGTAGCTGCGAGCATTGGACTCCTGGCGACTCTGTCGGGCCAGCAGTGGCGATTCGTCGAACTGGTAGAGCGTCTCAGCCGCAGCCGGGGCAACCCGTGTCGGCTGATCATCGATAAACCTGGTAGCGACTGACATCTGTGCAACCCTCAATACGCGGCTTGAATGACCTGAAGCATGGGCGTTGGCGCATGCCGCTTCAGGTGTGTGTTCGTTGCTTTGAAAACGCGCCAGCGAGCCGCGGATTTACACCTGCCAACGAGTTTTTTATCCGCAGCCCCAGCGCTCCGAGGAGAGGCTGATCAGAGCCCTTCCAGTTCCGCCATCAAGTCCGCCAGACGGTCGAATTTCTGCTCGTCGACCTGTGCTCCGCCAAGGCTTTCCAGGTGCTGCGCCAACGCCTGAACGGTGTTGAACTCGAACATTGCCCGTAACGGGACGTTACGCTGCAAGCGCTTCTGCGCACGGGTCACCACCTGAGTGGCGAGCAGCGAGTGCCCGCCCAGCTCGAAGAAGTTGTCGGTAATGCCCACGCGCTCGACCTTGAGCACATCGGCCCAGATCGTCGCCAGCTGCTGCTCCATTTCGGTCTGTGGCGCCAGATAATCCTGCTGCGCCAGGCTGACGTCGGGCGCCGGCAGGGCCTTGCGGTCCAGCTTGCCGTTCGGGGTCAGCGGCATGGCCTCCAGCAACACCAGATGCGTCGGCACCATGTAGTCCGGCAGGCTGGACTTGAGGTGGCTTTTCACCTCGTCACGCAGAGCCTCGTGATCTTGCGTCGCGGAACGCGGCACCAGGTAGGCCGCCAGCACCTTACCCAATGGGCCGTCGACGTCCAGCACCACTGACTCACGGATGGCCGGATGCTCCAGCAGACGGGTTTCGATTTCACCCAGCTCGATGCGATAGCCACGAATCTTCACCTGATGATCGACTCGACCGACGTACTCCAGCACGCCGTCCTTGCGCCGCCGCGCCAGGTCACCGGTGCGGTACAGACGTTCGCCCGGCGCACCGAACGGATGCGGCACGAACACCGGCACGGTGCGCAGCGGATCAGCAACATAGCCGCGACCGACACCGGCCCCGGCTACGCACAGCTCACCGACGGCACCCAGCGGCACGAGGTCCAGCGCATCGTCGAGCAGGTACAGACGATTGTTGTCGGTCGGCGAACCGATCGGCAGATAAGCGCTGCGAGTGGACTGCACATCGACCCGGAAGAACGCCACATCGTCGGAACACTCGGCCGGACCATAGGCATTCACCAGGCCGATCTGCGGGTAACGTTGCAGCCATTGGCTGGCCAGTTCCGGCGGCATGGCTTCACCGGTCGGCAGCATCCAGCGCAGGCTGTCGAGCGCTGCCTGCGGTTCGGCGAGCAGGCCGGTGATCAGCGACGGCACGCTTTCCAGCACGCTGATGCGCTGCGCCTGAACATGCGCCAAAAGGGCCTGCGGGTCGCGGGCGATGTCGTTCGGCACGATATCTACCCGAGCGCCAAACAGCGGCGCGGCGAGGAACTGCCAGACCGAAATGTCGAAACTCTGCGAGGCGGTCTGGGCGATCACATCGCGGTCGCTCAGGCTCAGGTAAGGCACCTTGCTCAACTGGTTATTGAGCATGCCGCGCTGCTCGACCATCACACCCTTCGGCAGCCCGGTGGAGCCTGAGGTGAAGATCACATAAGCGAGGTTGTCCGGCGCGCTGTAGCGACCAGGGTTGTGCTGCGCGGAATCGCTCTGCTGCACGTTGTCCCAGACCCGCAACTGCGGTCGGCTCGACTCAGGCAGCGCATCAAGTAACGCCCTGCCCTGTTCCAGGCACTCAGCACTGCACACCAGCAGCGGCGTGGCGCTCTGGCCGATGATGCCGCTCAGCCGCGAGTTCGGCAGCGTCGGGTCCAGCGGCAGGTAACCGGCACCGGCCTTGAAGCTGCCGATGATCATGCCCAGCAGTTCAAGGCCACGCTCGGCGAGCACGGCAACCGGCTGATCGAAACCGACACCGGCCTCGATCAAGGCATGGCCCAGACGGTTGCTGGCGATATTCAGCGCGGCATAGCTGAGCTGGCGTTCCAGGCAACTGACCGCAATGCGCTCCGGATGCGCCGCGACCTGCGCTTCGAACAGTTCGACATAGCTTTTATCCAGCGGGTAAGCATGGTCGCTCTGATTGCAGCCGTCGATCAGGAAAGCGCGCTCCTGCTCACTGACCAGCGCCAATTCGGCCATGTCGCCATGAAAGCCTTTGACCAGCGCCAGCAGCAGGCGCTTGAACTCACTGAGCATGCTCTGCACGGTGGATTCGTCGAAATAGCGCTGGTCATAGGACAGGTGCAGGCCCAGGTCATCGCCCGGATAGCAGACTGCGGTCAGCGGGTAGTTGGTGTGGGTGCGACCGGAATCCGAGGTGGCATTCAGGCTTTGCGCACGGTCCAGCACCGAGACCTCGACCGGCGCGTTCTCGAACACGAACAGGCTGTCGAACAGCGGCTGGCCCTTGGGCAGCTCGCTGTTTTCCTGAATGGTCACCAGCGGCAGGTATTCGTACTCGCGCAGCTGCATGTTGCTGTCCAGCAACTGGCTGAGCCACTGGCGAACGCTGCAACGTTGATCGTCAGCCGGCATGCCGACACGCAAGGCGATGGTGTTGATGAACAGCCCGACCGTGCGCTGCATCTGCGGCAGTTCCACCGGCCGCCCGGCCACAGTCACGCCGAACACCACGTCGCGATCACCGCTCATGCGCCGCAGGGTCAGCGCCCAGGCCGCCTGGGCGAAGGTGTTGACGGTCAGTTGATGCTGCTGCGCCAGTTCGCGCAGTTGCGCACCGTCGCGTCCATCGAGACGGGTGTAGCAGTCGCCCACCACCATGCCACCGCTGTCGCCGGCATGTTCACGCAGGAACGGCCGGTCGCTGGGGATCGGCGTGGGCCGCTCGAAGCCGCGCAGGTTGTCTCGCCACCAGTCACGTGCCTGCGTCAGGCCTCGGCGTTGCAACCAGCCGATGTAGTCGCGATAGCGCGGTGCGGGGGCCAGTTGCGCATCACGACCTTCGCCTAGCGCGGTGTAGATGTCGAAGAAGTCGTTCATCAGCAGCGAGCGGCACCAGGCATCGATCAGGATGTGGTGGTTGCTCATCATGAACCAGTAGCGCGCCTCGTCGACGCGGATCAGACGCAAGTGGAACGGCGGTTGATCGAGCAGTTCGAAACCGGCCTCGCGCTCGGACTTGAGCAGAACCTGCAAGCGCGGCTCCTGCTGCTCCGCCGGCACCTCACGCCAGTCCAGGTAATCAATTGGCGTGCTGCCCGGCTTGTGAATGACCTGCAGCATGGTTTCGCCGATGTTCCAGCAGAACGAGGCACGCAACGCTTCGTGACGGGCGATGACCGCTTGCCAGGCCTGGGCGAAACGCTGCGGGTCCAGCGCGCTGTCGATGCGGTAGCGGTCCTGCATGTAATACAGTCCGGTGCCCGGCTCCAGCAAAGTGTGCAGCAGCATGCCCTCTTGCATCGGGGTCAGTGGGTAGACGTCTTCGATGTGGCTTGGCGGAACCGGCAGCGCGTCCAGTTGCGCCTGATCCAGAGTAGCCAGCGGGAAGTCCGACGGCGTCAGGCCGCCGCTGCCATCGGCCAGGCAATGGGCGATCAGCGCCTGCAGGCAAGCCAGGTAATCCTGCGCCAGTGCTTCGATGGCAGCGGGTTCATAGCGCTCGGCACTGAAAGTCCAGCGCAGCAGCAGTTCACCGCCGTACACCTGACTGTCGATGCTCAATTCGTTGGGCAGCGGCGCCTGTGGATCGTGGGCCGCACCTGGCGACTCTTGCAGCGGACGGAACAGCGCGTCGTCAGCGAAGCTCTGATCGAACTGGCCGAGGTAGTTAAAGGTGATCGGCGCCACCGGCAATGCCTGCATGGCGGCCTTGCTGACACTGTCGGCCAGGTAGCGCAGCACGCCATAGCCCAGCCCCTTGTGCGGCACCTGGCGCAGTTGCTCCTTGACCGCCTTGATCGAATCGCCCGGTGCCGCGTCGACAGCCGGCGCTGGCGTCAGGCGCAGCGGATAGGCGCTGGTGAACCAGCCCACCGTGCGGGTCAGGTCGATGTCATCGAACAGGTTTTCACGGCCGTGACCTTCAAGCTGGATCAGGGTCGACGGCTGCCCGCTCCAGCGGCAGACCACCTGTGCCAGCGCGGTCAGCAGCAGGTCGTTGACCTGGGTTCGGTAGGCACTCGGCGCCTGTTGCAGCAGTTGCCGGGTACGTTCGGCATCCAGGCGCACGCTGACCGTCTGCGCATGACGATTCTGCCGACCGCCCTGCGGGTTATGGCACGGCAGACTTGTCGCAGGACCGCCCAGCTGGCGCTGCCACAGGTGCAGTTCTTCACGTAACGACTCGTTGCCCGCATAAGCCTGCAGACGTGCGGCCCAGTCGCGGAAGGCGCTGGTCTTCGCCGCAAAGCGCACCGGTGCGACTTCGCTTAATTGACGATAAGCAGTTTGCAGATCGTCGAGCAGCACGCGCCATGACACGCCATCGACCACCAGGTGATGAATGACCATCAGCAACCGTTGCTGGCCCTGCGGCCCGTCGACCAGCAAGGCGCGCAGCAGCGGACCGTTTTGCAGGTCGAGACTGCGCTGGGTGTCAGTGTACAAGGCTGCGCATTCGGCCATGTCGCTGACCTGCACCTGAATCAACAGGGTGGTATCGGCGGTCACTGCGCGGTGTTCTGCCTGCCACGTACCCTCATGCTCGGTGAAACTCAGGCGCAGGGCATCGTGTTGTTCGAGTAGCGCACGCAACGACTGCTCAAGGACGTTCGGGTCCAGCGCGCTGAGCGGCTCCAGCAACAGCGACTGGTTCCAGTGCTGACGCTCGGGGATCGGCGTGTCGAAGAACCAGTGTTGAATCGGCGTCAGGCCGGAAGCACCGTCAAGCTGGCCCTGCTCGGCCTGAATCAGCTCGCGAGTGGTCGCCACGGCGGCCAGGGTCTGCACGGTCTGGTGCTGGAACAAATCACGCGGGCTGAAATGAATACCCAGTTGACGCGCCCGGCTGACCACCTGAATCGACAGGATCGAGTCGCCGCCCAGCTCGAAGAAGTTATCGTTGAGGCCGACTTTTTCCACGTTCAGCACCGCACACCAGATTGCCGCCAACTGTTGCTCCAGCTCACTGGCGGGCGCTACGTAGTGTTGACGATTGAGCTCCGGGTCTGGTGCAGGCAAGGCACGGCGGTCGAGTTTGCCGTTGGCGGTCAGTGGCATGCTGTCGAGCAGAATCAGGTGGGTCGGCACCATGTAGTCCGGCAGTTGCGTCTTGAGGTGCGACTTGAGCGATTCACGCAATTGCGCCTGATGCTCGTCGCCCTGCCCGGCCACATCGCTGACCAGATAGCCCGCCAGCTGCTTGCCCGACGGCGTGTCCAGCGCCAGCACGATGGCTTCGCGAACGGCTTCGTGCTCCAGCAAGCGGGTTTCGATTTCACCCAGCTCGATGCGGAAGCCGCGAATCTTCACCTGATGGTCGATACGCCCCAGGTATTCCACCAAACCGTCGGCGCGCTGGCGCACCAGATCGCCAGTGCGGTACAGACGCCCGCCATTGCTGGCAAATGGATCGGCCACGAAGCGTTCGGCAGTCATGCCGGGGCGCTGGTGATAGCCCTGCGCCAGGCCCGCTCCGCCGATGTACAGCTCGCCGCTCGCGCCCTGGGGCACCAGCGCCAGATCGGCGTCGAGAATGTACGCCACCCTTGCACCGACCACGCGCCCGATCGGCACGCTGGCTTCACCGTCCTCCAGTTGCTGCGGGGCCAGGCTGGCCAGCGGCATGACCACGGTTTCGGTCGGGCCGTAGGCATTGAACAGCAGCTCGGGCTGGAACACCGCACGGATGCGTTGCAGGTGTTCGCCGGTCAGCGCTTCGCCGCCGGTGATGCACATACGCACCGGCAGGGTCTGGCCCTGGGTCGCCAGCCACTGCGCCAACTGGCTGCCGTAACTGGGCGTGAAGCCGAGAATATTGACCTGCTGCTGACGAATCAGCGTGCAGATTTCTTCGGCGTCCCACTGCCCCTGAGCACGCAGCACCACACGCGCACCGCTGAGCAGGGGCACCAGCAGACGCTCGGTAGCGGCATCGAAATTGATCGAGTAGAAATGCAGCTCACAGTCGTCAGGGCGCATGTCGAAGCGCCGGATTACTGCCTGGCAATGCATGGCGATTTCACCATGGGACACCACCACGCCCTTGGGTTTGCCGGTCGAGCCGGAGGTGTAAATCAGGTACGCCTGATGCTGCGGCAGGCTGATAAACGGCAGTTCATCGGACGAAAAAGACTCCAGCAGCGGCTGATCGTCTTCCAGGCACCAGCGGGCAACACCGGCAGGCAACTCGCCCAACGCGGTAAACAGGGCACGATCGCTCAGCAGCAGCCCGACGCCGCTGTCTTCGATCATGTAGTGCAGGCGTTCCAGCGGGTATTCCGGGTCAAGCGGCACGTAGGCACCACCGGCCTTGAGGATCGCCAGCAGGCCGACGACCATGTCCAGCGAGCGCGGCAGTGCCAGACCGACGCGAACCTGCGGGCCGACGCCACGTTCGCGGAGCATCCAGGCCAGTTGGTTGGCCTTGGCGTCCAGCTCGGCGTAGCTGAGAGTTTGCCCGGCGAACGTCAGCGCCGGCGCGTCTGCACGCCGTTGTGCCTGTTCGGCGAACAGGCTGTGAATGCACTGGTCGAGCCGCTGCTCACCCGCTTCGACGCCGAGGCTGTCGAGCAGTTGCTGACGCTCTGTGTCCTGCAACAGCGGCAATTCACCCAAACGCTGTTGTGGATCAGCGAGCAGCGCCTGCAACAGGTTCAGCCAGTGTTCGGCCATCTGTGCGATGCGCGGTTCGTCGAACAGATCGGTGCTGTAGGTCAGGCAGCAACCCAGACGGTGGTCCAGTTCGGTGACTTCCAGATTGAGGTCGAACTTGGTGGCTCGCGCATCGTTGACCAGGTACTCGACAGTCATGCCCGCCAGTTCGCGGCTTTGCTGGAACTCCCAGCGCTGCACGTTGCACATCACCTGAAACAGCGGGTTGTAGGCTGCGCTGCGTGGCGGTTGCAGGGCTTCGACCAGATGATCGAATGGCAGGTCCTGATGCGACTGGCCTTCGATCACCGTGTGACGAACCTGTTCGAACAGCTGGGCGACGCTCATCTGCCCGTCAAGCTGCACGCGCAACACCTGGGTATTGAGGAACGCGCCGATCAGCCCTTCGCTTTCCGGACGAATGCGGTTGGCCACCGGCGCGCCGATGCGCAAGTCGTTCTGGCCGCTGTAGCGGTAGAGCAATACCGCCAGGGTGGCGGTCATGGTCATGAACAGGGTCAGGCCGTTGCGCGCATTGAATGCACGAACTTTCGCGGCCAGGTCGGCGTTCAGGTCGAAGCGATACAGTTCGCCCTGATGGCTTTGCACCGGCGGCCGCGGCCGGTCCGCAGGCAGCTCCAGCAATGGATGCTCGCTGCCCAACTGCGCGGTCCAGTAATCGAGCTGGCGCTGGCGTTCGCCGGCTTCCATCCACTGCCGCTGCCAGACGCTGTAATCCAGATAGTGCACCGCCAGCGGTTCCAGCGGCGATGGTCGTCCTTCGAGGAAGGCTTCGTAAAGCTGCCCCAGTTCGCGGGCGAAAATGTCCATCGCCCAGCCTTCGGTGACGATGTGGTGCAGGGTCAGGACAACGTAATGCTCAAGGTCGCTTGACCTGACCAGACACGCGCGCAGCAACGGTCCGGTTTCCAGATCGAAGGGCTGGTGCGCCTCGCTGTCGGCCAGTGCCTGAATACGTTGCTGACGAGCCTCGGCGGGCAACGCAGAATAATCCTGCCACTGCACGCGCAGGCCGGACTGCTCGCTGACCTGCTGGCACGCTACGCCGTTGACGCTCGGGAACGTGGTGCGCAGGGTTTCGTGGCGCAGGATCAAAGCTTGCAGCGCTGCCTCGAAGCACTCGATGTTCAGCACGCCTTTCAGGCGCGCCATGCCGCCGACGTTGTAGGCCGGGCTGTCCGGTTCCATCTGCCAGAGGAACCACATGCGCTGCTGGGAGTAGGACAACGGCACCGGCTGGCTGCGGTCGACACGGGCAATCGGTTGCAGGCTGCTGCGTGCGCCGGACTGCTGAATGGCCTCAACCTGTTCGGCAAACGCGCCCAACTCGCTTGCTTCGAATAGCGTCCGTAACGGCAGGTCGATGTCGCACGCCTGACGCACGCGGGAAATGATTTGCGTGGCCAGCAACGAATGCCCGCCCAGCTCGAAGAAATCATCGCGCAGGCCGACACGCGGCACGCCCAGCACCTGTCGCCAGACAGCGGCGATCTGTTTTTGCAGATCCGTCTGCGGCTCGACGTGCTCGCGGGTCTGCCATTGCGGCTCGGGCAAGGCGCGACGATCCAGCTTGCCGCTCGGGCTCAGGGGCATGCTGTCGAGGCGCACCAGCTGCGCCGGAACCATGTAATCCGGCAGTTCCAGGGCCAGTGCCGACTTGATCCGCTCAGCCTTGACGTTCTGCCCCGCTTCGGCGGTGTAGTAACCGATCAGTTGCGGCCCGGCAACGGTTTCGCGCAGCAAGACGGCTGCCTGGCCTACGCCTGGATGGGCCAGCAAACGCGCTTCGATCTCTTGTGGTTCGACGCGGAAACCGCGCAGTTTGACCTGCTGATCCAGACGGCCAAGGTATTCCAGCACGCCATCGGCGGCCCAGCGCACCAGGTCACCGGTGCGATACAGGCGCTCACCCGCTTGCCCCAGCGGATCGGCGATGAAGCGCTCGGCGGTCAGCCCGGGACGTCCCAGATAGCCACGCGCCAGACCGATGCCGCCGATGCACAGCTCCCCGGCCACCCCGCGTGGCAGCGGATTCAGTTCGCTGTCCAGCACCCGGCACAGCACATTGCCCAATGGCCGGCCGATCGGCGAGCGCAGGCCGTCGCTGATCCGGCACTGCCAGTGGGTGACGTTGATCGCGGTTTCAGTCGGGCCATAGCGGTTGTGCAGCTGTACGCCGGGCAGTTGCTCGAGCACCCGGTTGCGCAGCTCGCCGGGCAATGCTTCGCCGCCGGAAAACAGCCGACGCAGGCTGCTGCACTGCTGCGCCAGCGGCTCATCGATGAACAGTTGCAGCAGCGGCGGCACGAAGTGCAGCGTGGTCACCGAATACGCGTTGATCAGCTGCGCGATGCGCTGCGGGTCGCGATGCTCACCAGGGCCTGCCAGCAACAAGCGGCAGCCGGTGATCAGCGGCCAGAAGCACTCCCACACCGAGACGTCGAAACTGATCGGTGCCTTCTGCATGAGCACGTCGCTTTCATCCAGTGCGTAGGTGTCCTGCATCCATTGCAGGCGCTCGGCCAGGGCCGCGTGAGTGTTGCCGACGCCTTTGGGCTGACCGGTCGAGCCGGAGGTGTAAATCACGTACGCCAGGTTGTCGCCGTGCAGGTTCAGACGCGGCGCACTGACCGGCCAGTTGTCCAGGTGCAGCGTGTCCATCGCGACGGTGCACACGCCTTCGACGCTCGGCAGGTCGCCCAGCAGATGGCTCTGGGTCAACAGCAGTTCGACCCCGCTGTCTTGCAGCATGTAGGCGAGTCGATCCATCGGATAGTCCGGGTCCAGCGGCACGTAAGCCCCGCCTGTCTTGAGGATCGCCAGCAGCCCGATCAACAGCTGCGGCGAACGCTCGGCGGCGATCGCCACCTTGATGTCCGGACCAACGCCCTTGTCGCGCAGGTAATGCGCCAGGCGGTTGGCCTGAGCGTGCAGGCTGGCGAAGTCTAGGCTGCCGCCCTCCCACACCAGTGCGATACGTTCCGGTGTCTGTCGCGCCTGGCGGTCCAGCCGTTCCGGCAACCACAACGTGGCCGGTGCGCAAGGCGCGGCGCTCCATTGCGCCTGTTGCTCCTGCTCCTCGGCGCTGAGCAGTTGCACGTCACCCAGCGCGAGCTGGGCCTGCTGGCTGACCTGCGTCAGCAGGCGCACATAGTGCTGAGCCATGGCCACGATAGTGTCGTGCTCGAACAGTTCGTCGGCGTAATCGAAGGACAGCGTCAGGCGACCATTGCGGTCCTCCTCACTGTGCAGTTGCAGATCGAACTTGGCCTCGCGGCTGTGCCACGGCAGCTCTTCGGCCAGCAGCCCCGGCAAACGACGCAGAGCGCCGAGGTCGCGTTGCTGGTGGTTGAACATGACTTGAAACAGACCGTGCTCGCGCGCCTGCGGAAACGCTTCGACCAGTTGCTCGAACGGCACGTCCTGATGGGCCTGGGCTTCAAGCGCCGCCTGCCGGGTCTGTGCCAGCAGGGTCGAGAATGGCAGACGCGGGTCCAGCTCTGCGCGCAGCACCAGGGTGTTGATGAAGAAGCCGATCAGGCCCTGGGTTTCATGGCGTGGCCGATTGGCGCCGGGCACACCGATGCGAATGTCGGCTTGCCCGCTGTAACGATGCAACAGGGTCTGGAACCCTGCCAGCAGGAACATGAACGACGTCGATTGCCAGGCTTGCGCGGTGTTGCGCACGGCGGTGCTCAGTTCGGCAGTCAAGCGCAGGCTGTAGCGCGAAGCGCTGTGCTGCTGGCGGGCCGAACGCGGATGGTCAGTGTTCAGCGTCAAGACTGGCTGTTCATCACCCAGTTGCTGCTGCCAGTAAGTCAACTGACGCTCGGCCTCGCCGTTCGCCAGCCATTCGCGCTGCCATTGGCCGTAATCAGCGTAACGCAGCGGCAACGGTGCCAGCTCCAGCGTCTGGCCCTGAACAGCCGAGGCATAGAGGCGCGAGAATTCGTCGATCAGCACATTCAGCGACCAGCCATCGGCAATGATGTGGTGCAGCGTGACCAGCAATTGATGCTCTTCTTCGTCCAGTTGCAGCAGCGTGACGCGCAGCAAAGGGCCATGTTGCAGATCGAACGGCAAGCGCGCCTGTTGTTCGCGAATTGCCACGGCCCGTGCCTGACGCTCGGCGCTGGGCAGATCGCTGATATCAAGGGTGTCGAGGTGAAATTCACTCGGCGCATCGATACGTTGCAGTGCCACACCGTCCTGCTCGTAGAAGCGCGTACGCAGCGATTCATGGCGCTCGATCAGGCGCTGGAAGCTGGTGCGCAATGCAGTGCTGTCCAGTTCACCGCGCAGGTGAAGCCCACCGGGAATGTTGTAGGCGCTGCTGTGCGGGTCGAGCTGCCAGAGGAACCACAGACGGTTCTGGGCCATGGACTGTGGCAGATGCTCATTGCCGGGCAATCGCGCGATGGCGCTCTGCGTCTGGCTGTCGCCTTGCGATGCGGCGGTCTGCAGCGTTTCGACCTGTGCCGCGAAGACCGCCAGCGTCGGCGCCTCAAAGAGCAGTCGCAGGCTCAGGTCAATCCCCAGCGTTTCGCGCAGGCGGGCCACGACCTGGGTCGCGATAATCGAATTGCCGCCCAGCAGGAAGAAATGGTCGTCGGCGTTGACCTGTTCACACTGCAACTGCTCGCACCAGACTGTGGCGATCTGCGCTTGCAGGTCCGAGCCGCTGCTTGGGGCACAGCCTGAAAGAGTGGCATCGCTCGAAGGAAACACCGCGTAGCTGTCCAGGCTGCCGTCGGCCAGACGCGTGCGGCAGGCCGAGCGCTGCAATTTGCCGCTGGAGGTCTTGGGCAGCGCGCCCGGATTGAGCAGCACCACGACACTCGGCGCTTCCTGAAACGCCTCGGCCACGGTCTGCCGGATGATTTTGATCAACGCGTCCGGCGTGAGGATTTTCTGCACGCTGCGACTGATTTCAGCAGCAATGCCGATGCCTTCGCTACCGTCCTGAGTGACGGCAAACGCCGCCACCCGGCCTTTGCGCACGACATCTACGTCACGCTCGATGAGCTTTTCGATGTCCTGTGGGTACAGGTTGTGGCCACGAACAATCAGCATGTCCTTCAGGCGGCCAGTGATGTACAGCTCGCCGTGACGCTGAAAACCCAGGTCGCCGGTACGCAGCCAGGTCTGCCCGGCGTGCTGCACGAACGCCTTGGCGGTGGCTTCCGGGTTGCGCCAGTAACCATGGGCGACGCTCGGCCCGCTGGCCCAGACTTCGCCAACCTGATTCTCGCCGAGCACCTGCAGGCTGACCGGGTCGGCGATCAGCACGCCATGCCCTGGCTGGCCCGTGCCGCAGCTCATGACCGGCATACCGTCGCCCGGTTCTACGACATTGCGCGCCAGCGCCTGCGCATCCAGGCGCAGCGATGGGATACCCTTGCCGCGCTTGCCGCCGGCCACATACAACGTCGCTTCGGCCAGACCGTAGGACGCCATGAAGCTGTCAGGCGTGAAGCCGCAACTGGCGAATTTTTCGGCAAATGCTCTCAGGCTGTCTTCACGAATCGGCTCGGAGCCCGAATACGCCACGCGCCAGCGACTCAGGTCCAGACGCTCCAGCGCCGAATCGCTGACCCGTGCGCTGCACAGCTGGTAGGCGAAGTCAGGTCCGCCGCTGATGGTGCCGCCGTATTCACTGATGGCTTCCAGCCAGCGCAACGGCCGGGCGAGGAAGTACGCGGGGGCCATCAGGATGCACGGGACACCGCTGAAAATCGGCTGCAACAAGCCGCCGATCAGGCCCATGTCGTGGTAGAGCGGCAGCCAGCTGACAATCACGTCGTCCGGATTGACGTCGATGCCGAAGCCGTGGCGGATCAATGACTCGTTGGCGACCAGATTGCCATGCGTGACCTGCACGCCCTTCGGTAGTGCGGTCGAGCCAGAGGTGTATTGCAGGAACGCAATGTCGTCGGCCTGCAGTTGTGGGCCCTGCCAGTCTTGTGCCGGGGCAGCAGGCAGCGTATCGACACAGAGCAGTGGCGGCGCATCGGCAGCGGCCAGCTCGTCCATCTGCAGCAAGGCAGGCTGCAAATCGGAGCCGGTCAGCAGCAGACGCGGCTCGGCATCGGCGATGATCGACAGCAGTCGCTCCTGGTGATGGCGACGATTGGATTCCGGCGGATAAGCCGGCACGGCAATGACCCCGGCATACAGGCAGCCGAAGAACGCCGCAACATAGTCGGGCCCGCTATGGAACAGCAGAATTGCCCGATCCCCCGGCACAGCCTGACGTTGCAGCGCAGCAGCGATGGTCCGCGCGCGCAGGTCCAGATCACGGTAGGTCAACACCAGGCCCTGGTCTTTCTCATCGGTGAGAAAACGCAGCGCCAGCCGATCCGGCGTGTGCAAGGCGCGACGCTGAAGAGCCTGAGCCAGAGTGTCGGGGAGTTCAAACGCATCCATGATGGGGTTCCTGCTAGATTCGGCGTGCCAGATAAAATCTGAATTTCAAAAAAGACGCGCGCCCTGCAAGGAGGTCGCGCGCGGAGCAAACAGGGTCAACCGGCGGCCCGGTTCATGTGCCGTGACGCGCTGTTGCGCCAGCGTGTCAGGTGCTGTTCGCAATAGCGTCGCAGCAGACGGAGCAGCTGCGTTTGCTCGTCGACCAGATAAAAGTGATGGCCCTCGAACATGTCCAGAGAGAAGCCGGTGCAGGTCTCTTCCTGCCAGTCGAGCAGTTGCTCGACGCTGATGCTGTCCTGCTTGCCGCCGAATACATGGATCGGCACGCTGAGCGGCTCGCGCTTGCCATACACAAAGCTGCCGCAGAGCAGAAAATCGGCGCGCAGGATCGGCAGCATCAACTGCATGAGCTCCTGGTTGGTGATGACGTTTTCGCTGGTGCCTTTTAACGTGCGCAATCGGTCGAGCAGTTGCGCATCAGTCTTCGCAGTGGCGTATTCGCTGACATCGCGGCGCACCGGGCCGGCAGTCGCCGATGCGAACAGCGCCAGCGGCGCAGGCAGGCCGCGCTCGCGCAAAACGTGCGCCAGCTCAAAGGCCAGCAGCCCGCCCAGACTGTGGCCAAACAGCGCATAGGGCTTGTCCAGGTCGGCACTGATCTCGTCGGCCAGATGACTGGCCAGCTGCACGATGTCGGTCTGCAAGGGCTCGTCCATGCGCATGCCACGGCCGGGAAGCTCCAGCGGGCGCACGTTCAGCCACTCCGGCAATTTGCGCCGCCAGGGGCTGTAGAACATCGCGCTGGCCCCGGAATAAGGCAGGCAGAACAGCGTCAGGCTCACCGGCGTGCTCATATCGAAACCGTCCGGCTGTGGGCGCGGATGTAAAAGCGGCGATGCGCGTGATCGAAACGCATGGGGTTCTCCTGAGGTATTCCCTGGCCGCAACCGTCGTCGGGCCTGTCACCAATGAGAACGGATGGCGTCTGCAAATAATTAGGCGGATGCACGCGGCGGGGACAGGCACGACGAAAGCGCCCTTTTAAAGTGCGCTGATTGGCTTTCGCATTTGACAATAATTATCATTAAGGCTAATTTGTCGCCCCATGTGACGGTGCTGCCCCCTCCATGCGGCCCTCCCCTCCATTGTTAAAGCAGCAAGGTGAATTCCATGACGGAACACGTAATCACAAGTAAGTGCGACTCACCCTTACTCCAGGCATTCGTCGATAACTACTTGCTGCTGGTCAAGATTGCGGCCCGCATCGTGGGCTGCCGCTCACGCGCCGAAGACGTCGTGCAGGATGCCTTTTTCAGACTGCGCTCGGCACCTCAGGCCACGCTGACCTTCAAGGCACAGCTCAGTTACCTGTTTCAGATCGTGCGCAACCTGGCCATCGATCATTACCGCAAACAGGCGCTGGAACAGAAATACACCGGCCCCGAGGCCGAGGGGCTGAACGTGGTGATTCAGGGTGCCTCGCCGGAAATCTCGCATATCAACTTCTCCAGCCTGGAGAAAATTGCCGACGCCCTGACCGAGCTGCCGCCCCGCACCCGCTATGCGTTCGAGATGTACCGCCTGCACGGCGTGCCGCAAAAGGACATCGCCAAGGAACTGGGTGTGTCGCCGACACTGGTCAACTTCATGATCCGCGATGCGCTGATTCATTGCCGCAAGGTCAATGGCGCCCAGGCCGAAGCCTGATTGCGAGGGGTTCAGACAGGCAAAAAAAATCCGGAGCACTGGCTCCGGATTTTTGTTTTCAGCTTGGCAGACGACAGATCAGCGGCTGACCTGATACTCGGGCTGCACTTCCGGCATCGCCGAGGAGTGGTGGTTGAGAATCTTCCACTCGTTGCCGACGCGGTGGTAGAGAAACGAATAACGTGCCTGCACCTTGGTCTTTTTGCCGTCCGGCGCCGTCAGGGTGAAGGTGTAAACACCGTTGTCCGCTGCGGCATCAGGCCCCAGGCGACGAATCTCCCGGTAGTTGATCTCGCCAACCGGCTTGAGCGCCAGGAACTTATCGAAGTAATCTTTGATCTCTGCCGGAGTGGCACGCACCTTGTTGGAGACCGTAGGCTGCAGGACCGCGTCCGACGCGTACAACGATGCGACGGTAGTGGAGTTTCCGGTCTGCAGGGCCTTGTTCCAGCGATCAAACAGACCGGCGATTTCCTTGTCGTTCACATTGTTTGGCGTCTCGGCCACCATGCGGTAGGTGTAGCCGGACGGCTCGGCAGCAGCTTGAACCATCGGTGCACTTACAGCCAGCAACAGGGCCAGGGCGGTCAATTTCGTTTTCATCGCTACTCTCCTACGGGGATCTGTTCAGGGATTCAGTGATTGCCACTTTGCCCTCCCCGCCACGGCTCGCCATCGGCCAACCGGGGTTAACTGTGTATGCCGATCGGCAGATAGGCGTCACCTCCTGATACAGTTCTAATAGCCTGACTTCTGTTTATGCCCGCGCGGGCATAAACCCTCGCTGGAGCACCCCATGCAAAGTCCTCCCCATGATCCGGCAAGCGCACTGGCCATCCGTAACCAGTATCGCCAGTCGCAAAGCCGCGCCGCACGTCTTCGCCTGCTGGTGGATACCGGTCAGGAGCTGACCCATCTGCCACCTCAGGCCATGCGCCAGTGCGTGCTGCAACGCGCGTGCGCATTCGTAGCCATGGACCATGGCCTGCTGCTGGAATGGAGTGCCGACAACGGTGTGCAGACCACCGCCAGCCATGGCAGTGCAGAACGCCTCGCCACGCTTGAAACCGCTGCCGACCCGCTGGCCATCGGCCCGCAATGGCTGGAGCGGCCCGCAGCCGACCTGCCGTGCATGCTGCTGTTACCGTTGCGCGGCGCCGACGAAGGGTCTTTTGGCACCCTGCTGCTGGCCAACAGCGTGGGCATCAATGCGCCGGACAACGAAGACATCGAGTCGCTGCAATTGCTGGCGACGTTGCTGGCGGCGCACCTGGAAAACAATCGGCTGCTCGACGCGCTGGTGGTCAGAGAGCAGACCATGTCCGAACTGGTCCGCCAGTTGTTCACCGCTCAGGAAGACGAGCGCAAACGCATGGCCTACGACCTGCATGATGGTCTGGCTCAGACCCTGGCCGGTCTGCACCAGCGATTGCAGGGTTTTGCCGGTCGCTGCCCGGAGCTGCCTGAGCAACTGGACGCCGATCTGCAGGTCATTCTCAAACTGGCGCAGCACTGCGTGGGCGAAGGTCGACAACTGATCAGCGGCCTGCGGCCGAGCGTGCTCGACGATTTCGGCCTGCTGCAGGCGGTCGACAAGGAAGCCGACCGGTTGCGCGAAGCCGGAGTCGCGGTGCACTGGCGCTCGCGCTCCCTGACCCGCCTGCCCAGCCACCTGGAAATCGCCCTGTTCCGTATTGCCCAGGAAGGCATCAACAATGTGCTCAAACACGCCAGTGCCGGCCGCGTAGAATTGGCCCTGGAACTGAGTGACGAGCACATTTCACTGCTGCTGGAAGACAACGGCAGTGGCTTCATCACCCAAAAACCGTTTAATGGCAAAGGCGTCCAGAAACTGGGCCTGGTGGCCATGCAGGAGCGCGCCAGCCTGCTCGGCGGCCGCCTGACCTGCGTCAGTCGGCCCGGGCACGGCACCCGACTGCGCGCCATCGTTCCTTTTACCGCAGACAAGGCAATGACATGACAGACACTGTGCGACTGGTTTTAGCGGACGATCATGAAGTGACGCGCACCGGGTTCGTCTCGCTGCTGGCGGGGCATCCGGAATTCGAAGTGGTCGGTCAGGCAGCCGACGGCCAGCAAGCCATCGATCTGTGCCTGGAACTGCAACCGGACATCGCCATCCTCGACATTCGTATGCCGATACTCAACGGGCTGGGCGCTGCGCGGATTCTCCAACAACGCATGCCGGGGCTGAAAGTGGTGATTTTCACCATGGACGACAGTACCGATCACCTGGAGGCTGCGATCAGTGCGGGGGCCGTGGGCTACCTGCTCAAGGATGCCAGCCGCGACGAAGTGATCGACGGCCTGCAAAGGGTGGCGCGTGGTGAAGAGGCACTGAACAGCGCCGTCAGCGCGCGCCTGCTGCGGCGTATGACCGAACGCAACACCAGTGGCGCAGCCCTGCCGGAAACCCTCACCCCGCGTGAGCGCCAGGTACTCGGCCTGGTAGCGGGCGGCTTCAGCAATCGGGAAATAGGCGAAAAGCTTGGCATCACCACCGGCACAGCCAAGGCCCACGTGGAAAAGGTCATCGGCAAACTCGGCGCCTCGGACCGCACGCAGGCTGCAGTACGCGGTGTTGCACTGGGGCTGGTGAGTCAATCGACGAGCGACTGGCAATGACGGCACACGCCAGCAGTCGCTGGGAAGACCTTCCGCTACGCGGCAAGGCGCTGGTGGCCATTTCGCTGCCACTGACGATTCTCATGTTCTCGCTGGTGCTGATTTATATCGCCGAGCGCCAGACCGCTCGGGCGGAGGAAGATGTACGGCGTGTGCTGCTCGTGCAAGGCGACATCCAGACCCTCCACACCCAGATCGCAGAAGGCGCGGCCAGCGTACGTGGCTATCTGCTGACTCACAGGGAAGACTTCCTGCCTGGCTACCTCAACGCGCAACCGCTGATCGAGGCGGCGCTGACGCGGCTCAACACCAATGTGCGTGACGGGCAGATGCGCGAACACCTGAAAGCCATCGAACCGCTGATCAACACCAAGGTCGAAGGCCTGGGAAAACTGCGCTCGATGAATAGGCAAGATCAGGAAACCGTCGCCCGCATCCTGATCGAAAACAAGTACGTGCTCGACCAGTTGCGCGAACGCATCGGCATCATGCGCGAGCGTGAAGACGCGCTGCTCGCCGAACGCACCGAGGCTGCCGCAGCCACCCGCGAGCGCCTGCTGCTGTCGACCCTGCTGGCAGCGGCCTGCGGAATCTTCGGCGCCATTCTTGCCGTGCTGATGCTGTCCAAGGGCATCGTCGCCAGGGTGCATCAGGTGCAACGCAACGCCCAGCGTCTGGCGCTCGGGCATCCGCTGCTGCCCCAGCCGCCTGAAAAGGACGAAATCGGCCAGCTCGGCACCCGGCTGGTCGAAGCCGGTCAGTTGCTGGCCGAACGCGAACGCGCACTGCGCGACAACGAAGAGCGTTTGCGGCTGATCATCGAAGGCGTCAAGGACTACGGCATCTTCGCGCTGGACCGCAACGGCTACATCACCACCTGGAACGCAGGCGCCGAACGTATCAAGGGGTACACGGAGCAGGAGATCATCGGCCAGCACTTTTCTGTGTTCTATCTGCAGCAGGAGTGTCCGCAACACCCCGACATGGCGCTGCATGAGGCCACCGTCAATGGCCGGTATACCGAAGAAGGCTGGCGCCAACGCAAGGATGGCAGCCGTTTCTGGGCCAGTGTGGTGATCACCGCGCAATACGACAGCAATGACGAGCTGCGCGGTTTCTCCAAGATCACCCGTGACATCAGTGATCGTCGCGTTGCCGAAATTGCCCTGGGCACTGCGCGCGAGGAAGCCGAACGCGCCAGCCGCGCCAAAAGTGAATTCCTGTCGCGCATGAGCCATGAACTGCGCACGCCGCTGAACTCGATTCTGGGCTTTGCCCAGTTGCTGGACATGGACTCCCCCGCCAGCCAGCGCCCGCAAATCGGTCATATTCTGCGGGCGGGCCAGCATCTGCTGAAGCTGATCAATGAAGTGCTCGACATCGCCAGAATCGAAGCCGGGCATGTTTCCCTGATCCTCGAGCCCGTATCCCTGTCGAGCGTGCTCGAAGAAGCGCTGGTGCTGGTCTCGCCGATGGCTGCCGACGCCAACATCGGATTGAAGCCCTTGCCGAACCTGCCTGACGAGATCGGCGTGGTGGCTGACCGCCAGCGCTTGATTCAGGTGTTGCTGAACCTGCTGTCCAACGCCATCAAATACAACCGGCCCGCCGGCCAGGTGCGGATTGAAATCGAGCAGACCGCCGAGCAGGTGACAGTCAGCGTAGTGGACACTGGCTACGGGATTGCGCCAGAGCGTATCGGGCAGCTGTTCAAGCCGTTCGAACGCCTGGATGCCAACCCGAGCGTCGAAGGAACCGGGCTGGGACTGGCGCTGAGCAAAAGCATGCTGGAGATGATGCACGGCACGCTTTCCGTACAAAACACGCCGGATGAGGGCTGCCGGTTCATACTGGCGCTGCCGTTTGTGCGGGTGCAGCCGCCTGCCGCTAAACTGCCCCGTCAAGCTGAAACTTCCCTTGAGATAAAGCCTGATGCACGCTCACCTGCCCGCCCGGTCTATCATGGCAAGCTGCTGTGCATCGAAGACAATTTGTCGAGCATGGCCTTGATTGAAACGCTGCTGCAACGTAGACCCGGTATCCAGTTGCTGTCGAGCATGCAGGGCCAACTGGGGCTGGACCTGGCGCGCCAGCATGCGCCACAGCTGATTCTTCTCGACCTCAACCTCCCGGACATCAAAGGGCTTGAGGTGCTGCAACGTCTGCGCCACTTGCCGGCCACCGCCCACACGCCCGTGCTGATGATCACTGCCGACACCAGTGATAAAGCCCATCGCGAACTGAAACAGGCCGGCGCCACGGCCATTGTGATCAAACCCATCCAGGTGCCAGTGTTCCTTGCACTCCTGGACCAGTATTTACCGGAGCCCACATGACCGGCGACTTTCGCATTCTGATCATCGATGACCAACGGCCCAACCTTGATCTGATGGAGCAACTGCTTGCCCGCGAGGGGCTGACCAATGTCCTGAGCAGCACCGAGCCGTTGCGCACGCTGGACCTGTTCAACAGCTTCGAGCCCGACCTTGTTGTGCTCGATCTGCACATGCCCGAATTCGATGGCTTCGCGGTACTGGAACAGCTCAATCGGCGCATACCGGCCAATGACTACCTGCCGATCATGGTGCTGACCGCCGACGCAACGCGCGATACCCGCCTGCGCGCGCTGGCGCTGGGCGCGCGGGACTTCATCAGCAAGCCGCTGGATGCCCTGGAAACCATGCTGCGCATCTGGAACCTGCTGGAAACCCGCGCGCTGTATAAATCGCTGCGCGAGCTGGTGCCTGCGGAAAATATCGAACTGCTGCGCCAGCCGCGCACGCTGGCGCAGCAGTGATTATTTGATCAGCGTCACCGGCACCGATGCTTCGTGGATCACCCGCGTGGCCACCGAGCCCAGCAGCAAGCCGCCAAAGTTACCGAGCCCGCGGGTGCCCATGACCACCGCGTCACAGCCAAGCCGCTTGACCTCGGCCTCGACCTGTTCGGCCACGTTGCCCAGATCGACGTGGGCCTGAAACGGCACACCAGCAGCAGTCAACAACGCAACCGCATCAGCCAGCACCCGCTTGCCTTCATTGGTCAAGCCGGCCTTGACGCCATCAATCATGTCGGGAGCCAGATAAAGGCTGTAATCGATAGGGCTGGCCTGCACATTCAGGATATGTACCTCGAGCGACTTGGTGAGTTCGCCAGACAACTCGATGACATAGCCCAGGGCACGCATCGCGTGCTCGGAGCCGTCGAAAGGAACCAGGACTTTGTGCATGGGCGTTTTCCTTGTTGGGTTATGCGCTCAACATAACCGCAGCCCGATAACGCCGCTACTGGAATAAGCGTTTCCTTTGATTCGGCTCAACTCAGATCAATTCACGGCACATGCGATCAATGCCCCTGCAGAAACGCCGCGGCCTTATCCAGCAACAGCATAGGGTTTTCGGCCTTGTGTATGTCAACCGACAGCAACTGCCGGAAGCGTCGCGCGCCTGGGAAACCCAGGCCCAGACCGAGCATATGCCGGGTGACGTGGTGCATGTTGCCGCCGCTGGCAATGTGCGCAGCAATGTACGGCCGCATCGACTCCAACGCATCGTAACGACTGATGACCGGCGCCGTGCTGCCGAACAACTGCTGGTCCACATGCGCCAGCAAATAAGGATTGTGATAAGCCTCACGCCCCAGCATCACCCCATCGAACGTCTGCAAATGCTCACTGCACTGCTCCAGCGTCTTGATGCCGCCGTTGAGCACAATCTCCAGGTCAGGAAAGTCTGACTTCAACTGCGCGACCACGTCATACCGCAATGGCGGAATATCGCGGTTTTCCTTGGGAGACAGCCCTTCGAGAATCGCGATACGCGCGTGAACCGTGAAACTCTGGCAACCCGCCTCCTGAACCTTGCCGACGAAATCACACAACTCGGCGTAGCTGTCACGGCCATTGATGCCGATCCGGTGCTTGACCGTGACCGGAATACCGACCGCATCGCGCATCGCCTTCACGCAATCCGCCACCAGCTCAGGATGCGCCATCAGGCACGCGCCGATCATGTTGTTCTGCACCCGGTCACTCGGGCAACCGACGTTCAGATTGACCTCGTCATACCCCGCCTCTTCCGCCAGACGCGAACACGCAGCCAGATCCGCCGCCGTACTGCCACCCAGCTGCAATGCCAGCGGATGCTCGCTTTCATCATGCCGCAGGAAACGCTCACGGTCGCCATGCAACAAGGCACCGGTGGTGACCATCTCGGTGTAGAGCAAGGCGTGCTTTGAGAGCTTGCGCATGAAGTAGCGGCAGTGGTGGTCGGTCCAGTCCATCATCGGGGCGACGGAGAAGCGGCGGGATAATACTGGGGCCGATTCACCAGCATTTACGGGTTGTTTTACTTCTTCGATGCTCATCGATACTGATCTTTTATACAGCGGTTTATGGGCATCTTCGCTTGGATTTTGTAGCGCGTTGGTAATGTGTACCAACCCAAATCAAAAATGTACCCACTCAAAATAGGAACGATCAGCCCCTTCAAGCGCGAAGACAACATGACTGCTGACTACGCGCAGATACGGATCAATCGAAACGGCCAGCCAGTTTATCAGGAAACCCGAACCTTCGACCGCAAGTGGGTGGCTCACGCGTGGATGAAACGACGTGAGGCCGAGCTGGCCGTACCAGGTGCGATTGAGCGCATGAACCGCAAGACCGTCAGCGTCAAACAGATGATTGATCGATACCTTGATGAGTACGAAAAAGTTCGTCCTCTGGGCAAGACCAAGCGGGCAACGCTTACGGCCATAAGCGAGAGCTGGCTGGGAGCGGTGGCAGACTCAGCATTGACTAGTCAGAAGCTGGCAAACTACGGGCTCCGTAAGCTAGTCTAAGCCCTCAATTTTTAAGCAGGAAGCTGATATGTCTTTTGACGCATTTATGCAGGTGGACGGTGTAGAGGGCGAGTCGCTGGACAACGCCCACAAAGGCTGGGTAGAGCTGCTGTCATATCATTACGATGCGGTTCAATCGATCAGTACAACTGCCTCTTCTAGCGGCGGCGCGACTGCTGGGGGCGTGACCCTGGGCGACTTTAGAATCAGTAAATATATAGACAGAGCAACACCAAAACTATTTGAACTTTGTTGCCGAGGCTCGCACATCAACAAAGTAACTATTCGCATACACCGTGCAGGCACCGAGAAATTTAAATATCTAGATATCGTTCTTGAAGAAGTCTTGATATCAACCGTTAGCGGTAATGGTGCGGAGCATGCTGGCTTACCTGTGGAAATGATCACACTCAATTATGGCCGTATAAAATTCGAATATTCTCAGCAGCGGCGTGCTGACGGAGGAAATGCTGGTATCGTCTCAGGGGGGTGGGATAGGACCGCAAACAAGCCTTTTGCGTAATCAAAAGCATTAGCAGTTCAGCGGCCTTCTTTAAAAGCTGAAGGCCGCCCAACGACAGTACGGGCTTCAGACTTATTTGAATAGCAGCAAAGTGACACCAAGTAGAATGACAGTAATTATTGCTTCTTTTCGAGAAAGCGAAAAGCAAATGGCCATCTGCACAACGACAGCTATGGTTACGACCAAGCCCCGAAAAACTGCTCTGTTGTTAGACTCATCTTGAATCGGTAAGGATAGATTATCAGGTGATGGCGCGAGACCAGGTGGTGACGCGAGCATACTGGGATCCATCCAATCATATTCAGATCCCTGAAAGAGCACATACATTAGCAGACAGAAACAATAGATACCGTACAAAAAAACTCGTAGCAATACGCTTTTAATTTTCATAGTTATCACATCGCAAGTTGTTTGAGGCGAGACCAAAAATTGACGATGAAGTTACCGTAACGCATATCTTTTTTTATCTCATCTAACGACCAACTTGTACCTCGATTATACCGAGCACCGATAACTCGCACCTCCTCCATTCCGATGGTAGAAAAGTGATCATAATCAGCGAGCATACGTATGTGCTTTGCCGCAATATCAATATTATAGATATCAGTTTCAATACAATTAGCCAAGGTCCGAAGCTGACTGATATCCATCTCATCGGGATTCATCCCTAAAGTAACAGCTGCTGTGCGAAGCTGGATGCTGACCCAACCGAAACTGGTTTTGAGTGGGGGACTAGTAATTACGGTTGGCAGATTACCCAAGTGGTCAAAAGCTCTGACTTCAAAGCCTATCCTGTCCACAATATTTGGGTCGCCGCCAACCTCAATCCAACAAACTCCGGCCAACAGTTCAATAGGGAGGTAGTACTTAGCTGCTGCCGCCTTGATATATGATTTATTATGAACTACCCAAGCATCTTTGAATCGTCTTGAATAAGCGGTGCCACCGCCCAAACGCTCGGGCCATGCTTTCCAAATGATTATATCAAGCAAGGTCCAAGTGGGACTGTTGTTTGACTCTGGCGTGCAAAATTCGTCCATATGTTCATCCGTGACCAGCTTGCAAAAGCTTACTCTAACATTAACCTTTGCCGTAAGTGCAGTCACTAGTGGCCCAGCTACGGACAAAAATCAAAATACCCCCCAGCACCAAAGGCTCCCAATTTGATAACCAGCTCACCGCTGACATCAGCCTTTCCCTTTCTCTGGTTTTGGAGCGGCAGTTCGGTGCCAGCGTCGGCCAGTCGCTTGACGAGCCTGCGCCTACCGTCACGGCCGGAGGTGGAAGTAAAAGCTCTGCCGTATCGCTCAGACTCTCCCCAGGTCATGAGGAAGGCGCACTGCGCGTCGCCGCGTTCCTGATCAGCTATTACGGAACCGAGAACGTCAGCAGCGCGGGCGAACCAGCGCCCACCATCACGACCAAGGATCGCTTGGCGCTGGTCACCGTGATGGTCAAGGGTACGCCCTACGTGATCGTAGACATCTGCCTTCGAATGCTCAAACCGTCCGAGCTGTACAAGGCCCAGGGCTTCCCGGCCGACTACGTCATCACCCACGGCGCCGACGGCAAGCCATTCACTAAGACCCAGCAGGTGCACATGTGCGGCAACAGCGTCAGCCCTCCGCCGATGGCCGCACTTGCCAAAGCAAACGATCCATGGCGGCAGATCTAACTCTGCAGGGAGGCAGCATGAGCCGCACAGGGGGGCGTGACAGAGCGCGCAAACAGCTCACCGAAACTTTGGCGCTCATGAGTGACTCCGTGGCTCTTCTTGCCAAGTCGCGCTCGCTGATCGAGCACATCGATACACCGGACGCAGCTCAGTATCTTGCAGATCTGGAGGCTTTTTGTTCCCGCCCGTTTCCAGCACAGGTCGACCAGCACCCTAATAACCAAGCTGTTGATGCGTTCGCTGCCGCAATGAAAACCAAGCTTGCCAAGGCCCGCGCTAAAGGCCGTCATGGCTGGTGCGAGTCATGGGTGCAGGATAAGCAACTAGCCGAGCTGATGGTTGGGCATATTCCCAAGGGCAATGCTGGCAACTTTGAGGACATCGCGAACTTCGCCATGATGCTGCATCAAAGGGGCGCGGATCCGATGGAGCTGTCACTGGCTTTCGACAAAGCCAAGCTCGGCCGGGATTTAATGGCGCGTGTTGAGCATGCGCTCGAGGAGGTGACCAAGCAAATCACTACCCAACCAGCAAACCAACAGAGCGAGCCAGTGGCTTGGGATGTGCTCTCAAGCCGTGGGAGTTGGTGCAAGACTGTGAGAGGGCTTCAGACAGCCTTGGCAGCAGAACAGCGCGGCGTCAAGATAGAACCGCTTTTCCGCCGCGCCCAACCAGTTATAGCGGATGTGAACGAAAGAGCGACGAATCTCGGCCCAGACATGAGGCATACCAATGACGGCGTTGAACTCGTCACCTTGAGTGCAATGGCCAGCGCCCATGAAACCCGCTCTGTAGGTGACTTGAAGCAGGTGAAGCCATGAATACTCTGTTCCTATTGATGGCCCAGTATGACGGCCAAGCCGTGATCCCCCTAGACCGAGTCTGCTCCGATTATATGCATTTAACTGTCGAAAAATTCAAACGTAAAAGGCTAGACGGCGAGATAGATATCCCTGTTGTACGCCTCGGCGCTGACAGTCAAAAGGCCGCCCTAGGTATCCACCTCAAAGACTTGGCTGATTACATTGACCGACAACGAGAGAAGGCAGCCAAAGAGCAAAATCAGCTCATGGGGAGAGCAGCCTGACAAGATACTTTATCTCCCGCTACATTCTATTTTTAGAGTCTCCAAAATCAGCCTGCCCCTCCCTTCGTGGGTGAGGGACAGGCTTTCTGGCAAAAAGACATGCCGCACGAGGGGTAACCAGTCGACCATCTGCAGCAGGACAATGTAATATGCGACCTGCTTGCATCCTAAATATAATTCAAAAGAAGGTGGGTATGGTCAACCAAGCAAGAAATCATCACTACGTTCCACAAGCCTATCTACGGGCTTTCACAGACGGCGGGTCAAAAAAATCCACACTATATGTATATAATGTAATTACTGGAGATAGATTCGAAACGATTCCTCGTAACGTATGTGCTATCCGAGATTTCAACAGAATTTCAATACCTGGATTCCCGAGTGATTACATAGAATCCGAGATGGGAAAGTTCGAGTCATTGATTGTCCCTGCAGTTATCCACATCGAAGCCGATAATGAATTTCGTGGTGAGCCTAAATCCTGCATTCTGAATTTGATCGCACTGTTGGCTACACGACACCCTGCTAGAAGAGAAACTACCCGAAAGTTTCATGAAAAAATTGCAAAGATGACTATGGGCATGGTTCTACAAAATCGTGAGCGATACGAAAAAACTATTTCAGACATGAATAGTAACGGTGTCGCCGCAAGCTCAAAAGCCACATACGAGGAAATGAAAGATTTTGTGGCTAAAGGCGAGTATGAGATAGAAGTTACAACAGAGCATCACATTAATTTGGAGGGGAAAATGCAGGAGGCTGCACTAGAGGTACTTCACCAAAGAAACTGGAAACTTTTTAAAGCAAGTAGGGAGGATGGACACTTCATAACAAGCGATTGGCCGGTCTCCTTGGAGTGGACCAATCCAGAGACCATACCCCCTTTTTATCGGAGCAGCCCAGGCCTCGGATTGAATGGCACGGAGGTGGTGTTTCCTTTGACTAAAGAATTGGCACTGCTAGGAACATTCGATGGCAAAGATGAAACACTCCAAGCGTCCCCTCATCTAGTTGCCGCCTTCAATTCAAGGACGCTTAGATTCAGCAGAAACCAAGTCTACTCACCAAAGCGCTGGTTTCCGGCGCTCTCGAGCGGCGCAATCGTTTCAGGCGCTGAACTAATCCAAGGATTGAGTCGCTAACCGGTAGGGCCCAAGTGGCCCAATACTGACTAAACTTACAAAGAATGGGAACGGCAGAATGAAAAACCACAATTCAGATCGGCGAAAAAAACATGAAAGAATAATATCAAAATTTTACCTTCAAAGAGTTCTTTTTTATCAGAGCATCTAGACTACCTTTACCCCAATCAAGCGTGCTCAAATGCCTGAGAATGTGAGGCAACTCCGAACTATTCCCTACTTGACCGTTCGCAGCCGCAATTCGTATCAAACTATCAGCTTGCTTATAAGTAGGTTGGGAATCTTGAAACTTTAGCCTAATAGTACGACCATATCGGTTCGCTTCAGCGAAGCTTGATGAACCTTGATAAATCTCCAAAAGCCTATCGATCACGGCGGGAGGAGGGTCAAACCAGCTCGACTCATCTATCTCATCATAAGTTGCCTTCTTAACTCTTTTTTCAATTGCAAGAAGAAATTCTTTAGGAGAGTCATCTACCAAATAAAACCAATCTAGTTCGCTGTAAAGGCTGGACGGAGCATTTTCAACATAAGTTAAAAACCGTAGCCTCTCTGCTTTTGGCAAGACCTTCCACATTCCTAGCTCGTTGAATCTTGCGAAACGGATGACAGCAAAGTTCATCGCGTCTTCTACACGCAATGGTTCTACAATCTGCTTGACGCAATTCGAAAAAAACTCCTCCCATAACGCTGGATGCATTATTTTTAAAGCCGATAGCGCGAGAGCGCACTTCCCGGGTTGGACAGGGGCATCACCTACTCCGATGATCACTTTAATTAATATCTTCAACAAGTTACTCATAAGAGCTGACCTGCAACGCTTCAATGGACCTGCTTCAAAAAGCGTTACGACATCATCAAGACTGCTGGGAAAAAATTTAGAATCCAAATCGTTCAACACCCTCTCTAGCGCAGCTTTTCCTTGAGCTGCAGGCTTGGAAAGTATAGATATTACCGCATTGTGTATATGCAACCTAGACAGCTCCGCCGATGCAACAAACACTTGATTATCAGAGACGTGAGAAGGATGCGCACACCGATTGCGATCTTCAACGAGGCGTACAAGATCCAAATACTCTAAATGGGAAATGAACTCAAACTTATCCTTGGCCATGAGTGGCAAGTCTTTCTCAAAGGCCAGCGCGCCGGATAAGTTGTTGGCCTTTTGAATTGTTTCGAACCGTGTTAACTCAGCCTGAGCTTCTTTATCCCCACCTGCGGCTAACTCTTTGATTTTATCGACCAAGTCAAAAGCTACTGCAATCCAGCAAGCCACCACCGAAGAGCGATAAGCACCAGCTTTATAGCAACGGACGGCCTCTTCAATATATTTTCGTGATCGTGGATCCTCGCAGCTCAAGATCAGTTCGTCAAGGTCGCTTAGCATAGTTTCTCTTCGTTATAATAGACAGTTATGAACTATCGCACATGGAGAAATTTGTTGCAATCAGGATCCAATTCAAAGTCAACCACATCTTCCCAAGCCAGCGAAGGTGCGCGAGATAGGAAAGGATGCTGTCAGACGCAGCTATGAATTGGAGAGGATTGTCTCACCGCCAACAATCTAACCGATAATCAGAGACAAGATTTCGGTCGAAAAGCCCCACATTCCCTAGGCACAGTATCTCTCGTCAACTATTATGCTGAGCACCCGCGCCAAAATTGGTACATTTAGAGCGGTCAGATCTTTTCATCCCAATAAAAGCTTGGGATTCGGCCGGAGTATGTCCAATCCATCATAGGGGCGACGGAGAAGCGGCGGGACACTGTTGCAACCGGATCGCCTATGTTTGCTGAGGCTTCGTTGTTTTCGATGTTCATGTGGATTGGTCTTTTACGCGGCGGGTTATCGCCATCCCTTAGCTGGCCCCAACAACATGCATCATTGAGAGGCGGCCAGCGAAAAAATGGCTCAATTGAATCGAGCGATACGCGGGACCACACCGTGGCCCGCACGCAGAGACGCGGTCAATCGGGAAAGGCCGATAGTTTATCAGGAAAGCGACAGTTCTGATGACGTGCTGATTTGCAGCCGGATTTCAGGCACGGGAGTTGAACGTGTCAAAAAGCGCCAACGGCAAAGGCATTTTCCGGGCGTGTTTTTCCAAGAATATTCTGCTCGCAGACAGCATTGACGCTCCTCACAACGCTGGTACTTATTCTGGAAAGGACAGCTCTGGAAATGCGATCGTTGTTGGAGATTACAGACATCCGTATGGCGGGCAATGCGGGAAGCAGCGAGCTTGTGATAATAGGCGTATCGCCCGGAATGAGTGATAACTCGCCCACGCCGATACCTACACCAGCACTGATGGCATTGAAAACGGCAAAATTGGACTCTGAGGTGAATCGTATCTCGGACGCCATCCCGGCAAACTGCAAGGATTGGACAGAGACCTCTCGGCATATACAACCATCGGGAAAATGCACCAACGGTATCGGATGCCCTGCCCTGATCAGCCTGGCATCGCCGATCCAGTGCAGTTCTTCACGCCTGATGTATTCAGAATGCTCCATGACCCGAGATTCCGGCACTGCGACAACGGCCATGTCCAGTCGACCCTGGTCGACGTCGTCTATCAAGAACGACGACGTCTTGCAGACCAGCTTTATCTTGAGATCGGGGTTTGATCGAGACAGGGCTTTTACAATCCCTTGCAGGAAAAAGAGTGCGTAATCATCCGGCATGCCCAGACGCAATTCGCTATCAGGGTTCTTGTTCTTCAAGCGGAACAAATTGTCATGCATGGCGAGAATCTTTTCAGCGGCCGCCAATACTTCTTCGCCAATGACCGTCAGCCGAAAACCGTCGTCGCCTCTGACGAACAACTTCAGTTCCAGAAGTGCTTCCAGCTTTTTTATCTGCATACTGATAGCTGGTGGAGTTTTGCACAGCGCAACCGCAGACCGCGTGATACTTCGAGTTTCGCTCACCGATTTGAACGTGCGCCAAAGGTGCGTATCAACATCAAAGATTCGAGACATCCGTTTTCCCTGTTTACCCGGTGCAAAGCGGATGGTCGACTTTGCTAACCGGGTGTTTTCCCGCTCCGGGGTTTTTCCACTGCACCCCGGCTTTCCTTCCCTCTATAGTTAGGCCATTTGGCGGGTATTCGCAAAGTATTCCTGAGCATCAGAGGAAATAGGGTTAAAAAACGACGGGCTGAATCGATTTTCTGCGCCCCGATCATCTTTCTGACCATTCATTTACAGATGAAAACTTCGGTACGTCCAGACTCCCCTCCGCGGCACGGATACCGAGCTTCTGTCAGGAAGCCTCTTCCCGCAACGCGACGCCAAGCGCCTGCAGCAGAGGCGTATTTTCACAGGCGATGTACGTGACCTCTGCGTCCTCTGATGTATTGACGTGTTTGTGCCAACGCCAGACGGGAATATAAACGGCGTCTCCAGCTGTCCAGGCAACGAGCGTCTCTCCTACCATCGAAAAACCGGTGCCTGAAATGATATAGATGATGGTTTCATAGTTATGCCGATGCAGGCCCGACCCTTGCAGCGGCTGCAGCGCACCGAACGTCATACTTATCGACCTGGACGGCAGGTCGACAACATGAACTTCGTGCTTTCTTGTTTTGCTGAACGCGTCCAGCGTGGTGGTTCTGACGCCTTCATGTAACAGCGTGCCCACGTCCTCGCCAGCGGCCAGACTGGCGGGAACATGCACGAAATCACCGGAAGAAAAAGTAGGGTTATTCATGCTCACCTCAAAGTTTATCGAGAAACTCAAGTCGCGCCTTGATCATCATGACGGCGGCGTGCCGGACTATTTCAAAACGAGTCGGTTTTTCCATCACCAGACGCGACAGAATCGCCAACAGGGTGTCCGCGTGACCATCGTCACATTCGATATGCAACGTGAAAAACCTGAGCCTCTCTGCAGCAACGCCCTGACCCGAGAAGCCAGTGACAATGTCACTGTACAGATGAGGAACAATGGCCTCAGCCCCCAGGCACAACGCCGAGAGTCCATAAATACCATTGGGCTGTTTGCAGAAGTCCATCATTGTATCGATGAGGTGCTGCGTGGAAGGGAGCGTGGCGTGCGCCTCCAGGTTCAGGTCGAAGGAGCACAACATCTCACGGTAGATAGCCGAATGAGTGGGTTCGGCGACTTCACCAAAACCCAGTTCTTCGAAAAGATTTTCGAACACTGCCAGAATATCTTCATCACCCTCAAGATGACTCATTAACTGGCAGATGTACCGCGTGAAATAACGGCTGTATTTTCCTTGTTGCACGAGAAAGCTCTTCAGCCGGTCTATCGGCATGCTTGCCGCACGGCACTGAACCAGAAAAGGATGATCGAAAACCTGCTGGATCAGTTCGTCTCTTAATTGTGCAAGCTCTTGCAGGATGAACTCATTGCCCAACGCACGGGCAGCCAATGTACGGGTATCTCCAACCATTAAATCCATCAGGCAATCCCTCGCGATGATTCGTTGTGTAAGGTAGAAAGGTAGGCACGTTTCAAGATGTCCAGTCCGCGCTCTAGTACAGGCAGATCGATGGTCAGTGGCGGCATCAGCTTGAGCACTTCATTCAAGGGGCCACAGGTTTCCACAAGCAGACCTTGGGACAGGCATTCTGCAGACAGTCTGCTCGCACGCCGTGAGTTGCCAAATCTCAATCCCATAAACAGCCCTCTCCCGACAATGCGGACAGCCTCGGGGGGCGAATGAGCAATTATTTTTTCCAGTGCAAGGCGCAGGACGGCGGAACGTTGCGCTATCGAGCGCTCGAACGCGTTGTCTTGCCAATAGCTCAGTGCCGCCGCAGCCGTCACGAATGCAGTGTTGTTTCCACGAAAGGTGCCATTGTGTTCACCGGGCGCCCACTGATCGTGCTCCGGTTTTATCAGCACCAGTGACATCGGCAGACCATAACCGCTGATGGACTTTGAAAGGCAAATGATATCGGGGGATATATCGGCAGATTCAAAACTGAAAAACGTGCCCGTACGACCGCAACCGGCTTGAATATCGTCAATGATCAGCAGCGCGCCTGAGGCCTGGCACAGCCGTTGAATTCTCTGTAACCATTGCGGACGCGCGCAATTCAAACCGCCCTCGCCCTGCACAACTTCCAGAATAATGGCTGCCGGCGGCTCGAAACCTGCGCCTGCTGAGGAGAACATCGTTTCAATGATATGCGCGCTGTCAATGTCACGCCCCAGAAATCCGTCATAAGGTAGCCGAACGACGTTTGACAGCTCTACGCCAGAGACGGCTCTTTTATCGGCGTTGGCGGTCAGCGCCAGCGAGCCCAGCGTGACGCCGTGAAATGCATGGGTAAACGCAGCGATGGAAGTGCGTCCGGTGATCTTGCGGGCCAGCTTCAAGGCGGCCTCGATTGCATTGGTCCCCGTGGGCCCGGTGAACTGCAGTTTGTAGTTCATTCCCCGCGGCGTGAGGATAATCCGTTCGAACTGTTCGATAAACCGAGACTTCGCAGCGCTGTGAAAGTCCAGGGTGGTCGTGATGCCGTCCTGCTGAATATAGTCCAACAGCTCTTTTTTCAAACGCGGGTTATTGTGGCCATAGTTCAGTGATCCGGCCCCCGCAAAAAAGTCGATGAACTGCCGCCCCTCGACGTCTTCGATCACTGCGCCTTGCGCCGTCGCAAACACAACGTCACAGTCGCGACAATAAGAACGCACATTCGATTCACGCTCGTAGATAGCCATTGATGGGTTCATGTCTGCTTCCCTTGCCCAGAAAAATTAAACTACGCTCGCGCCATGATGTAATGGCCCAGGCTTTTCTCGGGCCCGTAAAATATCGACAGCATGTCCTTGATGTCTAAATGCAGAACCGTACACTCTGACGTTTCATGCAACTCGTCTCGAAAGCGAATGTTCAAGTCACGGAACCCCATGTGGGCCAGTGCTTTTATCGGTGTGTGCGGTGTATCGATAAAACAATTGGCAAGGACGTCGTAGTTTTTTTCTTTCAGGCAATGTTGCAAAGCCGCTTTTACCAAGGCAGCAAAAATACCGTAGGGGTAAGCCGAAAATATCTGATCGCGGTGCCTGGCCGGAACCATGAGTCGCGCACATTCGATGAGCGCGCCTTGCGCGGTTGCCCGTATCCCGGAAATATCGGCAAAGTTGTCGATGGGCAGACCTTGGTCCCCGTCGATAATCATGCGCATGACCCCCACGGCGGCTCCCTCTTCGTCAGTGGCGAGCAGGTAGACCGAGTTGGCATGGTAGCGATCATTACGAGGATCGGTGTCATCCCCGTCCAGCCAACCTAACTCCTCGCTGTACACTTCCTGCCAAACAGCCTTGACCAGGGCGAGTTCGATATCAGAGTTTGCAAGTAGCACGTTACCTTTGAAGTCCTTCGACGTGGCATCGTCAAAGGGCAGTGTCGATCCGTTCATGTTGTGCATTCCATAGCGTGTAGGTATAGGAAACTGCCATTATTGAAACAATCATTGCGACTGCACTGATGACACCTACGACGGGCGCGTCAACGAACTCGAGAAGTGTTCCCAGCAGGAAAGAACCTATCGGACTGCCCCCCATGAAAAACAACATCAGTAACGCTAACACCTGAGCTTTATTACCTGAAGGGGCATTTTCCTGAATCAGCGTCTGCCCCATGCTGAGGGCAATACCGCCCAGAAACCCCCAACTCAATACCCCTAAAAACAGAATCCACTCTGTGAGCACGGATGGGATAACCGCCAGCAGTAACGACGCGAGCAGGCAGGAACTGATCAGTGCCCGTAATTTATTTTCTATCCCGCCCTTGACGGTCAAGACAATGACGGAAGCGATCAACCCAACCATAAACACAATATTGAACAGCGCCAACAACGAGGCGTCGTACCCCGGCAACCGGGAAATATGCAGGGGTAACATGACGAAAAACGAGCCCAGAAAAAACACACCGATCAGGCCGTTCAATAACAGTACCGGGAAGATGACCGGGTGCTGAATGGAAAACCGCAGCGCGGTACGGGTTTCAGCGATCAGGCCGGAATGAGGCTTGCTGGGCGTGGTCACCGAAATATAAGAGGCGGCCAGGGACGACATCCCGAACAGAAACGACAACAACAAGAACATCAGACCGACGCCCACCTGTGGTGCAATACCTCCAATGGCGAAACCCACCGTCTGAATCCCAAACTCAATCCCGATGTTTATAGTGACGATCTTTTGCAACTGTTTCTTGCCCAGTACATTCAAGTAAAGTTCTCTGGCGGGCGCACAAAAGGCCGACAGCACGCCAAAGGCCAACGCATACACCAGCACGTTGGCGTAGGTTATTGCGGACTGGTAACTCCATACGGCGAAGACCAATGCCGTCAGCGCGCCACCCAGGTACACGCAGACCAATAACCTGCGCACCGGTTTGCGATCGGCAACATAACCGCCATAGATCACCAGCAGCAGCACCGGCAACATCAGGCACATCTGGGCGATGCCAAATTGAAAGGCCGATGCATGAACGACGCTGATCAGTACCCAGGGCAGAAATACGCTTTGTATCCCCACACAAATGAACCACAGACTGGAGGCCAGGAGGAACCTGGAAATATTGTGCCGTTCCTGAGTATCGAGCACTTCGTTCACGGCGCCTTCCTCAAAGGGCTGGCCCCGATCGGGGCCAGCTGGTTCAATTGACATTGAAGTGTTTGCGATGCTCCTCGGGGTTTGCCCACGTACCGTCGAACTCATAAATACCGTTGTCGAACGTAGAGCCGTCGAACCAGTAATACTTGGGCATGGGAGGAAGTTCGGTGCTGTACGGTGCGCCCTCCAGGTCGCAAAGCATCAGCGCTGAACGACAGAGAATCAGGTAATGCGAGGCCGTCGGTGCCACGGAAAGAATAGGCACGTTTCCTGTCTCTTTCATCCAGCTGAAAATATCGGGAATGCTCGGAAAACGAGGCTGATAAGAGGCTTGAAGCATGACCAGCCTTTCTACCAGCTCAGGCGTCATCTGCGCCTCTTCCGGAATATCGTAAAAATCCTCCAGCGTCAGGCCTGCCTTGTCGAACTTGTAGATGTTGGCGCCCCAACCGACCACCGAGGATGCCAGCAAGCCTTTGCACTTGGCTGAGTGACGGTACGCCCTGTGCAGTGCATAGCGCTCGGCAATGCTGTAGAAGTCCATTTGATCCAACACCAGATCACAGTCTTCCACAAACGCTTCAGCGGTGTGCTTCTGTATACCCTCCGGAAACACATCAACGCTCACGTCCCCCGCCAGCCGGTGAACCAGCTCGGCAACCACCAACGCCTTGTTACGACCGACGGTTTCCACTGAAGCACCAAACTGTCGGTTGATATTGCTGATGTCGAAAGAATCGGGATCGGCAATTTTGATATGCCTTACACCCAATCGTGCCAGCCCGAGGGCCACGGCACCGCCAATACCCCCTGCGCCAGCGACGCCGACAACAGCATTGGAAAGCTTACCCTGATTGGCCATCTGCTCCAGTGTCGAGTTGCCGAGAAAACAACCGCTGCGTGAAACCCGCTCGTTGTATACCTGCTCGTCAAAAACGCCTGGAAATTTAACAATGCGTGCTTTCTTCAACATGATCTGCTCCTTGCTTTAGTTGCGGCCGCCGCAAAAACTACAGGCCAGTGACAATCGGTTATATGAGCCTTCCAGAAAAACCCGTACTTCGCGATAGAGTTCGAAACGCTTTTTTTCAAATAACATGGCGTGGGTGCCTTTATCGATCAGCACGTACCGTTTACTGGAAGCATTGCTCAGGTGTGTGTACAGCCAGTCGATATCCGCCGCGGTGGTCAGCACATGATCATAATCCCCGCGTGTAATTAATACGGGCACCGTGATTGTGGCAGGGTCCCAATACACGCCATGCCAGGCATCGTAGATATCCTGGGCAAAGCCTCCGGGTACTTTAATCATGTTCTTTTGATGCGCTCTTTCCAGCGCTGCATCACCGGGCCAGTTTTTTATAAACCCTTGTTCAAGCTGCGTCTCGGTGCCCGCCGGACGGTCTTCTTCTATCATGGACAATCGCTTGTCGACCGGAATCTCATAAAAGCTCTTGTCGGGTCTTTCGGCACTGCCGAACAAGCCTCGGACAATCTCCGGGCTTGTGGTATCACGCCGGACGATGGGCGAATTGAACACGACCTTGTCTACTTTTTCGCCGTGCGCGCTCAGGTAATACCCCACCGGTATCGCGCCCCTGGACGTGGCGATAATCGTCAGTTTTTTTGCACCGGTAAACTTCAATACATAGTCGACGGCGGCATCAATCACGGGCACCAGGCTTTTGGCATTGCCCACCGACTCACCGTTGGCGTTTGGACTGGCCTCGCGCATTTCCGAATAATCATCAGAGCGACCATACCCCGGCAGGTCCACCACCCAGGCCTCGCGCCCTGAATTGGCGACGTCTTGGGCCCAGGAATAACCGTCGATGGCGTACCCGGCCGAGAGATTACCTGAAATGGTTGCGCCATGAATAAACAGAACAACTTGTGACTCTTTCATTGTTTGAGCGTGGGTCCCTTTCGGCGAATCACGCCAAAGTGCCATCTTCATCGCGTCAGTTTTTAGCGTGACGGTATGAACTTCCACACCGTCTATATTTGCGGCTGAACTGGCAGGCAGTGGCGCCGCGCTCACCATTAAAGCGGTGGTACAGGACGCAATAAACAACGCAGCAGAAGCAATCCTTTTCATCAGTCGACGTCCTTGCGATAAAGTGGACAAAAGCATTCCACAGGGGCTGCGTGTTGTCTGTTCAAACTTTTTTAAGCCCCTTCATTTTTTTTTAATCATGCGTGCTGCGAAGAAGACTATGCTTGGCCCTTCAGGGAGGCGCCATGAACACCAGCCAGGCATTCAGAAAGTTACATGAACGCAATGAGTTATTCGTCATGCCCAATGCATGGTGTGAGGGAAGCGCGCGCCTCATTCAGCAGTTGGGCTACGCCAGCCTCGGCACCACCAGCGCGGGGATTGCCTATGCACAGGGCTACCGCGATTCATCCCCCTCGATGGACCATGAAGATCGCTTTGCGGCGATTGAACGCATCGTTAGGGCAGTGGACATACCCGTGACGGCAGACCTGGAGAATGGTCTGGCGAAAACACTGGGCAAGGTCGAGGAGCATTTCAGAAGAGCCCTGACCGTCGGCTGCGCAGGTGCATCCATTGAGGATATATCCGACTATCATGACCCGAACACCCCGCTGTATTTCTCTATCGAAGAAGCGTGCGATCGGGTACGCGCTGCGAGTGAGGCCGCCCACGCGCTCGATGCCGATTTTATCGTCACCGCCAGGACCGACTATCTGCTTGGAGCGCACGAGTATTCGTTGACCGAGGTTATTAAACGGCTGGTCGCGTTTGAAGAAGCAGGAGCCGATTGTCTGTTCGCACCCGGCTTGAAGTCGATCGAGGACATTGAGGCGATTCAGAGAGCGCTCAGCAAACCTCTCAACGTCCTGCCTGTTTTCGGTATGACGATTGACAGACTCAGGACAGTAGGCGTTCGCCGGATCAGCCTGGGCAGCTCACTGTTTCGTAACGCCTACCGGCAGATCTCGACTGTTTTACTTGGATTGGAAGAACCAGAGGGACTGGATTTTCTACAATCGGGACTGAGTCTGAATCAGCTCGATGAAGTGATGCGTTAATCAGGATCGAGTGTTTGCATGGAGCATACATGTGATATCCGATAGAAACCGAAATGCCGTTATTGGTCTCGAGAACGGCGTGACGATCAACCGTAGCTCCTTTCGTCTGGCCTGGCGGACGCTGACGTTTGGTAAAGCAGAGCAGTTGGCAACTGAGATGGCAGGCGTTGAAAACTTACCCGTTTCAACGACAGGCCTGGCGACGGTACTGAGCCCGGCCATGCGGCTTTTTGATGGGTGTGCAGACATGGGTCTATGGGACGATGATACTTATGACCTGTTGATCATTCGTCTTCCCCCCGACGGCAGCAGATCGGACACCTACAGGCATCTCATCCGTGTGGCACGTCAGGGTGTGATTATCCTGCGCTGACTTTCAGGCCATGACGGGCGCGTTATCAGGGACAGGCAGCTCTGATCCGGATGCTCTTCAGTTGCCTCGCAACTCTATCGCCGCTATGCGACCTCACTCCGCATTCAACGGAATAACGACCGCAAACGTAGTCCCCAGATCCGCTTTCGATGTCACCTCGATACGCCCGCCGTGCGCATCGACAATCCTGTCGACGATGAACAGACCCAGCCCCAGGCTTGAATAAGGTCCGTTATCGGTCATTTTTTCGGGTGAGTAGCGGTCCATCGGGTTGAAGATGAACGGAAGCACGTCTTCGGGAATCGGGCTGCCGGTATTGTGAACGGTAAAGCGCAGCTCGCTCTCCGAGACGGCCAGCGTTACTTCGACGGGATCGCTGCTATTGCCATGCTGTATGGCGTTGCCGATTAGGTTGGAGAAGACCTGCTCGAGGCGATCGCCATCGAAGCGACCAATAACCGGGTCGTCTGAAGTCAGGCGAATGTCTGCTTCCGGGTGGACGGTACTCGACTCTTCAACGATGCGAGTGCAGATGGGTTGCATGTCTACTTCGGTCTTTTTCAGCGGGATGCCGGGGCCGATCTGCGAACGCGTGAAGTCAAGCAAATCGCCAACGATCTGGTTGGCGCGCTTCACGCTGGAATAGATCCTCGAGGCGACCTTGGTTGGACGAGCGCCCAGATCATGGGTGCGCAACAGCACGTCGGCACCCAGCAGTATCGCGCTTAGCGGGGTGCGCAAGTCGTGCCCGAGGATGCCCAGAAAGATATTGCGTGACGCCTGAACCGCGCCTGTGTAGCTGGTGATGGACTCGGCAAGTGCCTGATCTATTGCCTCGTTGAAGCGGATCATGTCTTCGATCTGCTGTTGAGCGTCCTGCGTCTCTCGCGACATCCACTGCTTGATCACGCTCGCCCGCAATGCCCGAAACTCCGAAACCACCTGATCGATGGTGAAGCCCGACATCAATCGAGTGATCGCGTGGCTTTTCGCTGCAGTCTGTTCATTTGACACACCGTGGCCCTGGGATTTGTCGACCTGTTGCTGCAACGATTGATCCGTTTGCAGATCAGTGGCGATGGCGCGCAGCATTTGCTCGGCATGGTCTCTGAGCTCCGTGGTATCCAGAGGCTCGCCGAGCGCGGACAGGGTGCGCGCGAAATCGGTCCACTCGCGCACGATAGCTTCGATGTTCTCGAGGATGAAGCCTGATAAACGCATAGCCATTCAAACCTGACATGAACCCCGCAGATTGCGGATTCGTAGGGTAAGCCAATGCATCCGTCCCTATCCAGCGGACAAATAACGTCTGGAGTGAAATTCACGCAGGCAGGAGAATAACGGAATACCGAATCTAATCGGCAAGTGCCTGTAAACGAGCCTGAACTGCGTCGTCGAATATGATGTAAAGCGCTTCGGCATCGGCTGGACGCAGCTTTCTGCTGGTCTCAAGACCGTGAATGTATTCGATCTGCAACGCCGCTTCGGCTTCCACGTCGGCGCAGGTGCTGGTTGCGTCGAGCGCTCTTACCAGATCACTGATTGCTCCCTGTACAGGCTTGGGGAGCCGTAACTGGTCAAGTCGTTCTTGCATGCGCTCGGTATTCCGCTAAAAGCCAAAGAGTAGGAAGCAGATCACGCAGCGGCGTGCAATGCAAGGACATGCGTCTGTTCATCGATGAGCTGATGATGCAGCGCGGCCCTCCAGTAGATTTTTCACACTATAGGTCACCACGCCCAGGATGATCAGGTCATCGTTGTCGGTGACATGCAGTGGCGGGTAATCCGGGTTTTGCGATTCCAGAATCACCACATCACCCCGCATGTGCAAACGTCGGCAGATCTGCAGTGCATTGAGCGAGGCAACGACGATGTCACCGTGCTCGGCGTACTGGCTGCGGTCGACCACCAGCATGTCTCCGCTGCACATGCCGCCCCCTTGCATGCCTTGATCTTCGATCCTGGCCAGGTAAGCGTGCGGCTCACGGACCTCACAAAGCTCGGCAATCGAAACATGCTTCTCGACCACTGGCGATCGGGCGCCAACGGACGACAGCGATATGAACGGGAGCTTGATGCCCCCTGCCGACAATGGGCCAAGGAAGGTAACACTCATGAGGCGAGCCTTTTATGATTTACTGTATACATATACAGTTAATCGTTTATCGGCGCTCAGGTCAATCGCGATGCCCGATACCTCGACAGATGGCGCGGACCGGAGACCACGCCTTGCCGCCCTCACCTCACAGGCCCTCAGGGTGTCGCATCGCCCTTCGACAGCTGCGTAATCAACGCGACGGTCAGGTAAAGCCTGGGCGCAATGCTCGACAACTCAATGTATTCATCGTCGGCATGCAGGCCCGCGCCGACCACGCCCATGGTTTCGAGCACCGCCGGTTTTGCACTGCCCGGTACGTAGGCATAGCCCGCGTCGGTACCGAAACGCATGGCAATCGGCTCTAAAGTTCGGCCTGTTTTCTGGTAAAGCGTCTGCGCGGTTTTCGCCAACTGTTCGGAGCCAGGGTTTCTGGCCAACGGCGGTCGGCCTTTTTCCATTTGCAAGGTCACTTCGGTGCCATCGACCAGCGTCTTCTTCACCATCCTTTGGCCATCAGCCAGTACGCGATCGCTTTCACTGAGATCGGAATAGCGCATGTCCGCCTCGGCCGACGCGCTGGATGGAATGATGTTGCGCTTCTCCCCGCCCTTGATCAGCGTCCAGTTGACGGTCGTGCCTTTGTCCGGGTCGCCGAGGTCCTTGAGCTGCAGCAGTTGGTGCGCAAGCTCGATGGCCGCATTGCGTCCGGCCTCGGGAGCGGAGCCAGCGTGTGACGACTTGCCTTTGACATCGAGAATCAGCCCATTGATGCCGTTGGTGGCAACAGTGACGGCATCCTTGTCAGGCGGCTCGTACGAAAACACGTAGTCATGCTGGCGAGCGAGTTCGGCGATGACTTTTTTCGAGCCGCTGGAGCCGGTCTCCTCGTCCGGGTTGAAGAGCACAGTGAGCGTACCGAACGCCTTGAACTGCTCATTCTGCAACAGTTGCAGCGCGTGCAGAATCATCGCTACGCCGCCCTTGGCATCTGCCACCCCCGGGCCATAGGCGCGCTCGCTGTCGAGTCTGAAGGGACGCTTGGCGGCGGTGCCCGGCCCAAACACCGTGTCGTAGTGAACCATCAACAGAAAAGACCGCGTGCCGTTGCCTTTGAAGGTACCGACGATATTGTCTCCCGCCGAAGGCTCTGCCGGCGTGGTGGAAACTTCTGCGCCCAGCGCCTTGAGACGTTCGACCAGCATTGCGCTGACGGTCTTCAGCCCGGTTGCCTGGCCGGTGCCTGTGTCGATATCGACCAGTTGCCGGACCGTGTCGAGGTAGGCCGGTTGTTCGGCCTGGGCTTTTTTCAGCAACTGATCGGGCGACAGTTCGGCGGCGCTGGCAGCCATGGAAAACAGGCCCATTGAAGCCAGGGAAAGTCCGATTGCGGCAGTGATGGGGAAGCGTCGTGAATGCATGCTGGTTCCTTCAGATGATCGCGAGTTGAACAGCATCTTTACCCCAATGCGTTGCTCGACGCCACAGGCGAGGCTCGTGCAACAAATATGTATGAGGATGTAACTGAGAGTGATTAGCATTTAATTAAATATGAAAAAGTTGTTAGTCTCGCCCCGCCGCTGCCCGTCACCCCGGTCGAGAGGCGCGTCCTCTGCCAGATGTATCACCACGTCCTCAGCCATTGCAGGAATGACCCTAATGCTTCGTCCGTTTCCCCCTTCGCTGACCGGTCTTGTAGTCCTTGGGCTTTCAGCCGCCGCAGTGGCAGCCCCCGTCCAACTCGATCTGCCCGCACAGCCGCTCTCCAAATCGCTGACACAACTGAGTCAGGCAAGCGGCCTGCAGATATCGGCTGATGACTCCCTGATTGCAAGCAAGCAGGCCCCGGCTGTAAGAGGCAGCCTGGAACCGGCTCAGGCACTGAGCCGACTGCTGCTGGGCAGCGGCCTTGACGCCCAAGTGCAGGGCAATGCCGTGAAGGTATTCCAGCCAGCCAGTAATGGCCCCATGACGCTGGGCAACGTGGATATCAGCGCTCAAACGGGAATCGCTGGAATGGCCACTACAGAAGGCAGTGGCTCGTATACGACCGGCTCGATGAGCAGCGCGACCAGGCTGCCCCTGTCGATTCGCGAGACGCCGCAGTCGGTGAGCGTGATCACCCGCCAGCGCATTGAAGATCAAGGCATGAACGACCTCAATGATGTCGTCAAATATGCACCCGGCGTGACGCTGCGCAAGTTCGGCTCGGACCGTCAGCAATTTCTGGCGCGCGGCTTTGCCATCGATAACCTGATGTATGACGGTCTGCCGACAATCGTCAGTACCTTTACACTGGACACCATTTCCGGTGCCGATCTGGCCCTGTACGACCGCGTCGAGGTGGTGCGCGGGGCGACGGGGCTGATGACCGGTGCGGGCAGTCCATCGGCGACGCTGAACCTGATCCGCAAGCGTCCCACCACGACTCCGCAAGTGAGCGTGACCACCAGTGCAGGGAGTTGGGACCGTTACCGTACCGAAGTGGACGCGTCGAACCGGCTCAACGATTCCGGTACGTTGCGCGGCCGGGTGGTGGCGGCCTACGAAACGGGCAACAGTTTTGTCGATGAGCGCGATAAAGAGCGCCAGACGTTCTATGGCGTGCTGGAAGCCGATCTCAGCGAATCGACCACCTGGACCATCGGCGCCTCGAGGCAGCGCGATGACGCGACCTCCGACTGGGGCAGCCTGCCATCCGGTCCGAACGGCGAGAATCTTGACCTGCCACGCTCGACGTTCCTGAGCAACGACTGGGCCTACTGGGACAGACACAACGTCAGCCTTTTCACTGACCTGACCCATCATTTCGACAACGGCTGGAGCAGCAAGCTGGCAGCGACCAGAATCTGGGCGGAGTCCGACATGTACTCCAACTACCTGACCGCCAACGGCACCGGCTACGGCCAGGCAGCCGGCCAGTACGACACCACGGATGTGCAGACCAGCCTCGACGGCTCACTGTCCGGCCCGTTCCAGCTGTTTGGCCGAGAGCATGAGGTGATGCTCGGGGTCAGTCGTCGCGAAGAGAAGTTCGATCAGAAAGGCGGCTTCTACGGCTCCACGCCAATCGATATCCATCACTTCAATCCCAACGTGATTGCAAAGCCAGACCTTGCCACGCGCACGGCCTATGTCAGCCAGAACACCGCCACCGAGGAAGGCGTCTACGCTGCCGCGCGTTTCAACCCGATTGATCCGTTGCACCTTATCGTCGGCAGCCGGGTGAGCTGGTACGACTACCAGAATCGTTCGGCCAATAATGGCGACTACAAGGTCATCCGCGAAGTCACGCCCTACGCCGGTGTTGTCTATGACCTGAACGACACCTACTCGGCCTACGCCAGCTATACCGAGATTTTCAAGCCGCAGAATCAGCTGGACGTGGGGGGCGGCGTGCTTGACCCGATGACCGGCGAAAGTTATGAAATCGGTCTGAAAGGCGAATACTTCGACGGCAGCCTGAATGCCTCGCTGGCAGTCTTCGACATGACCCAGGAAAACCGCGCGTATGCCATCGTCAACCCGCCAGCCGCCTGCCAGCAGCAAAATCGCGTCTGTTACGAAGCCGCCGGGGAAGTGCGCAGTCGAGGTATCGACGCAGAAATAACCGGCCAACTGACACCTGACTGGCAGGCCTCCGCTTCCTACACATTGGTGTTGAGCCAGTACGTCAAGGACCGAACCAATGACAAGGGCGACCTGTTTGCGCCCAATCAGCCGAAACACCTGTTCAAGGCAGCGACGTCCTACCACCTGCCCGGCAACCTGAACAAATGGCGCGTGGGTGCAGATGTCCTGGCACAAAGCGAGACGTACAACCGGGTCGGCAACGGTCACTCCGTGCAGGATGCCTATGCGGTCGTGGGGCTGATGGCAGGCTACCGGTTCGACGAGCACTGGGACGCGCGGGTCAATCTCAACAACGTATTCGACGAAAAATACTGGCAAGGCATTCCGCTGGCAACCGGCAGCGGCGTTTACGGTGACCCGCGCAACCTGATGGTCTCGCTGAAGTGGTCGCTGTGAAACCTGCAGCGTGCAGGCCGCTCGGCAGAGGTTAAATTCATATCAAGGGAACAAGCAGTCGGTGCGAGGCTCAAAAACAGTCTAGACAAAGGTATTCACGACAATGCCGTCCCTCAGGGCCTATCATCGGCAGCAGTAAACGCTGCGGCCTTGAGTGGTCGGCAGCGCTCGGGTAATGTCATCCAACCGCACAGGACAGAGCACGCTCATGACTTCCAAGCTGGATCAACTCAAGAAATTCACCACCGTTGTTGCTGACACCGGCGACTTCGGCGCAATCAAGAGCCTCGAACCCGAGGACGCCACCACCAACCCTTCCCTGCTGCTCAAGGCCGCTTCCGACGCGAACAACGCCAAGATGCTGGGCAAAGCGTTCGACGGTAGCAAGGGCGACATCGGCCTGGCCTGCGACCGTTTTGCAGTCGCCATCGGTCAGGAAATTCTCAAGGTGGTTCCGGGTCGCGTATCCACTGAAGTGGATGCACGCCTCTCCTTCGACACCCATGCCCTGATCGAGCGCAGCAAGCGTTTGATCGGTCTGTACGACGCCGCTGGCATCAAGCGTGATCGGGTGCTGATCAAACTGGCAGCTACCTGGGAAGGTATCCGCGCAGCCGAGAAGCTCGAAAAGGATGGCATCCAGACCAACCTGACCTTGCTGTTCTCCTTCGCCCAGGCAGTCGCTTGCGCCGAGGCCGGGGTGTTCCTGATTTCGCCGTTCGTGGGCCGTATCTACGACTGGTACAAGAAGTCGACAGGCACCGACTACACCGGCGCAGAAGACCCGGGCGTGCAGTCGGTATCGCGCATCTACAACTACTACAAGGCCAACGACTTCAAGACCGTGGTCATGGGTGCGAGCTTTCGCAACCTGAACCAGATCGAACAGCTGGCCGGTTGTGATCGTCTGACCATCAGCACCGACCTGCTCAAGAAGCTGGCTGAGGACACCGGCACTCTGGAACGCAAGCTTGCACCGGGCAACGCCGGCGAAGCGCGTCAGAGCCTGACCGAGAGCCAGTTCCGCTGGGCTTCCAACGAAGACGCCATGGCCACCGAAAAGCTGGCTGAAGGTATTCGCCAGTTTGCTCGCGATCAGGAAAAGCTGGAAGCACTGCTCTCCGCCAAAAAAGCCTGAATATGAAAAGGGCGACACCTTCGCAGGTGTCGCCCTTTTTGCTGCCTGCCGTTCTGAGATCAGAGAGACAGACGCAACTGATGCCTAGCGCTGACCTTCCAGTGCATTGACCAGATCATGGAACGCTTCACGATTGGAGTCGTTGAGGCCCATGAGGATCTTGTGCGCTTCAAGCACCTTGGCTTTCACCACTTCTTCGCACTGGTCCTGTGAAGGCAGATCAGTCAGGCACTCAGGCCGCGGCAGAGGCCGGTCAACGATGTTGAAGACCTGATCGAAGCCCATCGACTGCAACAGGCGCGTGATGTCCTCGTGAGTGGTCACAAGGGTCGGCAACAGGCCTACCTTCTGGCGTGACAGAATCGACAGTTTGGCCAGCAGGCCAAGCGTTGTGCTGTCAATGCTGCGGGTTTCGGTCAGGTCAATGACCACCGCCGAGAAATTCAGCGCAGTGAAGATGCGCTCGATAGTCGCATCCAGTGCCGAACACAGCGTCAACCGCACTTCACCCACGAACTTGAGAACGAAGGTGCCTTCCTGCTCGGCGAACTGGATTCTACCGGTACTCATTCAAGATTCCTGCTTAACACTAACAAGGCGATATCATCCGGCATCTCCCCTAGCGTTGCCAATTCAAAAACCCGCTGCAAGCCATCCAGGCTGCCGCCAGCCGTCTTGACCAATTCGGGAAGGACGGCTTCTTTCTCTTTGAGTGTATCACCGGGTAACAAGTCCAGTATGCCATCAGACAACATGGTCAGACTGAAGGACTCGGGCAGATCGATTTCATGATCCTGGTAAGTCGCCTCGTTGAACAACCCTACCGGGAGTCCACGACCTTCCAGATAATGCGCCTGCCCTTCGGAATACAACACAGGCAATGGCAGGTGTCCGCCCACTGCGTACGTCAGTTTACCTGACTCTTCGTCGATGACACCGCCGACCATCGTAACGTGCTTGCCCAGCTTGCAACTGATAAGGCCACGGTTGATATGTCCCAGCACATCCGACGGCTTGAATTCCGGAAGCGTTCCACCACGCTTGGACTCGAACAGCAGCCGCGTGGTCATGAACTTCAGCAGCACGGTAATGAATGCCGATGACGCGCCATGGCCTGAAACATCGGCCAGATAGAAAGCGACGCGCCGTTCGTCGACCCTGAAATAATCGACAAAATCGCCGGACAGGTACAACGACGGAATGATCTGGTGCGCAAACTTGAACGCGTCAATCGACCAGGGCGTGATCGGCAGCATGTTCATCTGCACTTGCCGACCTGCGTCCTGGTCTTCCTGCAACAGGTGAAGGCTGGCTTCGAGCTCGCGATTGGCTTTTTCCAGCTTCTCGCGATAGACCTGGTTTTCAGTGAGCAAGCGAGCACGATCCAGCGCACGACGCACCGAATGCTCGAGTACGGCAAGATCTTCGAGAGGCTTGATCAGGTAGTCGGCAGCGCCGAGGCGCAAGGCCTCGACTGCATCGCTCATCACGCCCGCGCCGGAAACGACGATGACAGGCGTCTGCGGCGCGATGGCGGTGACCTGACGGATCAGCTCAAGCCCGCCCATCTGTGGCATGCGTAAGTCGCAGACCACCAGATCGGGGTTCTCCTGCTCGAATATCTGGATTCCCTGCAAGCCGTTACTCGCTTGCAGAACGCTGAAGCCACTGTCTTCAAGGTAGGCGGCAAGGCTTGCGCGCACTACGTCGTCGTCATCGATAATCAGCAGCTTGGCACTGGTTTTTGGCATGGGGGCAAACGGCGCCAGATCAGGTTGGCGTAGGCGGCCCGGGATTACCGGAAGCCACTTACTGGATTCGCTTCTAGCCTCTCCGCAATAACACGCAACAACTTGATAAGTCTGTCGTGTTTCAGAGGTGCCCTTCAAGGCGCAGACGGTACTCCCATCCGACGGGTGTTTCAAGCATGCTCCTACCCTCACTTTGCGCTCTTTACATCGCAAATCACCCAGAGTTATAAGAACTCACAAATCAGCAACTAAAACGAAGGACTGTACATGAGTCGAAATGATCGCGACTACGAGGAAAAGCGGGATTACATCCGCATGCGCGTCGATGCAGACGTCAACCTGATCCACGCCGGCCAGGTGATCCCTGCCGTATGCATTGACCTTTCCAGTTCTGGCATGCAGGTTCAGGCGCCACGCTCGTTCCAGGTCGGAGACAAACTCGACGTGCGTATTGATTCTGACCATCCTGCACTCAAGGGGCTTGAAGCCGAAACCGAGGTGGTCTGGGTGAATGATGAAGAAGGTGGTGGACAGAAACTGGGGCTTTCAATCGTCTCGATGAAGTGAAAACGGGCGGAACCGGTTCACACTTTTACAAAATAATAAAGGCGACCCAAGGTCGCCTTTATTGATTCATGCAGAGGCAAAGTAGCGATTAAAAATCGTCTTCGACCTTGCCATCCTTGACCTTGAACTCGCGGTTCTGCAAATAGGCATTGCGAATGAAGGTGTAGCGATCGCCACTGACCATGCGCTCGGCAGACAGCAGGCTGGCACGCGTATCGATCAGGTTGACGCCCAGCGCCGTGTTACGGGTCGGGACGTGATCGATGTAGCGGTAGGGCGAGGTGTAGGTGTCCGGGTACTTGGCAAACGCATCACGTACGGTGCTTGGCCCCAGCAACGGAATGACTACGAACGGACCGCTCGGCACGCCCCAGTAGCCCAGCGTCTGACCGAAGTCTTCATCGTTGCGTTGCAGGCCCATGCGGGTACCTACGTCGATGAAGCCCAGCAGGCCGAAGGTGGTGTTGACAATCAGGCGCGCAGTGTCGACGCCCGCCGCTTCAGGCTTGGCCTGCAGCACGTTGTTCGCCAGGTTGCCGACATCGCCGATGTTGCTGAAGAAGTTATGGATACCGTCTTCGACGAATTGCGGTGCGATGTACTGATATCCCTTGGCCAGCGGCTTGAGCGTGTAAGCATCAAGAGTATCGTTGAAGGTAAAAATGGAACGGTTGATACCTTCCCACGGATCGTCCTCGGCGGCCTGAACGGCTACGGGAACCAGCGCCATGCCGGCACACAGGGACAATTGCACCAAACGTTTGATAAAGCCTGCACCGGTCACGGGCATAGCTGACACTCCTGATCGAGATATCGAAATAATGACGCGGGTGCTACGCCCCACACGCTAGGACAGGGAGTATAAAGCCTTCTGTCGAGAATAAGGCAGGTCTGTCAGCAAAGGGTTCCGCATAAACTCCGTCATCGCACATTCATCGAAGTGTCACAAAAGATCGGTAGCGTTTCTCGATATTTCAGAGAGATCCTCATGCTCGCCCCGGTCCTCACGCCTCTGCCAACCTTCCCTGCCCTGCTGTTCGGCCTCAGCGGCTGCCTGGTGGACTTCGGCGCGCAGGCCGCAAACTCGCGCACACCCGGCGATGAGCACACGCAGTTCACACCGGGTGCAAAGGCTGTTCTGCAGACCCTGCGCGACCAGAGCATGCCTTGCGCCTGGCTCGATGAACTGCCTGAAAGCGTGAGCGCCGCACTGTCTTTGCCGGTAAGTGACTGGATGATTCCCGCCCCCCGCCCGACCGCAGGCTGGCCCGCACCGGATGCCTGCTGGCTGGCATTGATGGCCCTGAAAGTCAGCCATCTGGATGGCTGCGTACTGATCAGCGGCGACCCGCGCCTGTTGCAGTCCGGGCTGAACGCCGGGCTGTGGACCATTGGCCTGGCCTCCTGCGGACCACTGTGCGGACTCTCGCCCTCGCAATGGCAAGCGCTCAGCAATGCAGAACGTGAACAGCGACGCGCGCAGGCCACGCTCAAACTCTATTCGCTGGGGGTGCATTCGGTGATCGACCATCTGGGCGAGCTGGAATCCTGCCTGGCCGACATCGCCCTGCGACGCAGCAAGGGCGAAAAACCCTGATACATATGCAGCAGGGCGCAGACTGGATTAGTCTTGATTGAACAGGGACCTTTAGCTCTCCGGCGAAGTCCATGAGACAGACTTATCAATCAAGGAGCACGTCATGCCCGCCCGCGAACTGCAAGAACAACTCAATACCCTGCGCGAGCACCTGGAGACTAACCCGCCGATGTCAGAGTCCGAGCGGGAAAACCTGCACGAGCTCATGCAACAAATTGAAACTAAAATTCGGCTGGAACAGGCTACCCACGAGCAGAACAGCAGCCTGGCTGATGGCGTGAATCTGGCCGTCGAGCGTTTCGAGCTGGAGCATCCGACCATCGCTGGAACCTTGCGCAACATCGTGCAGACGCTGGGTAACATCGGAGTCTGATCGGGGAATGCCGCTCTGCTGGCTCTGCGTTGGGCCGCTGATGCGCGGTGCGACGCAGAACATTGTCACCACTGAGACCTATCGTTACTCACGCTTCGCGTGGGAATGCCGTTCCGGACGCTTTGCGTCCACTCCCCAGGCCTCAGACACTACTACTGACGCGCCAGCCTGCGGTTGTCCACATCAAGCGTTTCAGTGCTGCGGTACGGGTTGATGTCCAGACCACCGCGGCGCACGTAGCGCGCATACACGGTGAGCTTCTCCGGCTTGAGCAAGCGCTGCAGGTCGAGGAAGATTCTTTCCACACACTGCTCATGAAAATCCGAGTGCTGGCGAAAGCTGACGATATACGCCAGCAGGCTGGCATGATCCAGCGCTGCGCCGCGATATTCGACCACTACGCTGCCCCAGTCAGGCTGGCTGGTGACCGGACAGTTGGATTTGAGCAGATGACTGTGAACGCTCTCTTCCACCACCCGCGAGTCATCACAACGCAGCAACTCGGGCTGCGGCCGGTCATAGCTGCTGACCGAAATGTCCAGGTCGTCGATGCACACGCCCGGCAACGCCGCGACACCTTCTTCTTCGATTTCCGCCAGGCTGCGAATACGCACGCCGACCGGCTTGCCCGCCGCAGCCGACAAATCCTGCTCGAGAGTGGTCTGCAGCTGTTCGACGTTCGCGAAAGCCGTCTGATTCAACGAATTGAGGTACAGCTTGAAGGACTTCGATTCGATGATGTTGGGCGATTCGGCCGGAATACTGAATTCGCCGATGGCCACAACCGGCTTGCCGGAAGGCAGCAGCCATGACAGCTCGTAGCAGTTCCAGAAATCGACACCCTGATAAGGCAGCGTCTGCGCGGTAAGCCCAAGCTCGGCCCATTTTGCGGCGCGAGGGATCGGGAACAACAGAGACGGCGTGTAGGTGGCGATGTACTCACTGGACTTGCCCAGCGGTGAGTGTTCGGCTGCGGGATGCATGGCAATACCTGGATCATGAATTAACGCGGCGAGTTTATAGCGTTTGCGTGGGGCTTTCAGCGAAAATCCGCGCTGCCCCATCACCCTCGCGGGCCGCCCTGCGGCCTCGACGAAGGTGACTCAGGCTCTGTCACTCGTAACGCAGTGCGTGCGCCGGCTGGATCTGCGCGGCGCGCCATGCGGGGTAGATGGTCGCCAAAAAGCTCAGGATAAACCCGGCACTGCAGATCAGCAGCACGTCACCGGCCTGCAGTTCTGAAGGTAGGTTGCTGATGAAATACACATCGGAACTGAAGATGTGCTGGCCGCTGACCCGCTCTAGCCAGCCCACCAGGCTGCTGACGTTCAGCGCGGCAATAATCCCCAGGATGCCGCCGATCAACGTACCAACGATGCCGATGACAGTGCCCTGGACCACGAAGATCGCCATGATCTGCCGCGGCGTGGCGCCGATGGTACGCAGGATGGCGATGTCTGCACCCTTGTCGTTAACCACCATGATCAGCGTCGCAATGATGTTGAACGCGGCCACGGCGACGATCATCAGCAGCAACAGACCGATCATGGTCTTTTCCATTTTCATGGCACTGAACAGGCTGCCCTGTGTGTGGGTCCAGTCATCCGCGCGATAGCCTTCACCCAGACCGGCGGCAATGGCAGTGGACACCTGGGGCGCCTTGTACAGATCCTTGAGCGCCAGTCGCACGCCCTGAACCTGATTGGGCTGCCAGCGTTGCATCTGCGCCGCATCGGCGATATTGATCAGGCCCATCGAACCATCCAGTTCGGCACCGACCTTGAAAATACCCACGACGGTCAGGCGTTGCATGCGCGGCGTGATGCCGCCAGGGGCGCTGCTGACTTCCGGGACGATCAGGGTCAGCTTGTCGCCGATGCTCAAGCGAAAGCGGCGCGCGGTGATATCGCCCAGCACCACGCCGAATTCACCCGGCTTGAGGTCTTCGAGACTTCCGCGGGTGATGTGCTGCGTGACGATCGACACTTCATGTTCCAGCGCCGGGTCTACGCCGCTGATCTGGATCGGCTGCATCGAGCCCTTGTAGGACAGCATGCCCTCCATGTCGGTGAACGGCACCGCAGCGGTGACTTCAGGGTTTTTCAGCGCAGCGTCGGCCAGCGGTTTCCAGTCATCGACCGGAGTGTCACCGGCGATCACCGCGTGCGGCACCATGCCGAGAATCCGCGAGCTCATTTCCCGCTGAAAACCGTTCATGACCGACAGCACCACGATCATCGCCAGGACACCGAGTGCCAGACCGATCATCGAGGTCATCGAAATGAACGAGATGAAGCTTTTGCGGCGTTTGGCGCGGGTATAGCGCATGCCGATGAAGATGGGTAACGGTCTGAACATTCGCGAAGCACCGTGGGAAAATACACCGTATAAAAACTGGAACCCGGCGCGATGAATTGCGCCGGGCCGGGTCGATCAGGCCTCGACGAGGCGGCCGTCTTCCAGACGCAGGACGCGGTCCATTTGCCGGGCCAGGTTCATGTCGTGGGTCACGATCAGAAACGCCGTGCGCGACGACGTGCTCAGTTCACGCATCAGGTCCTGAATGCCCTGCGCCGTGTGGTGATCGAGGTTACCGGTCGGCTCGTCAAGCATCACCAGACCCGGCTGATTGATCAGGGCACGGGCAATTGCCACACGCTGACGCTCGCCACCGGACAGCTCCGAAGGTTTGTGCGCCAGACGATGACCGAGGCCGACACGTTCCAGCAATGCAGTGGAGCGCTTGCGGGCTTCGGGGATCGGCGTACGGCCGATCAACAATGGCATGCAGACGTTTTCAAGCGCGGTGAATTCGGGCAGCAGATGGTGGAACTGGTAGACGAAACCCAGCGCCCGATTGCGCAGCAGCCCGCGAGCCTTTTCGCCCAGCGCCGACAACTCTTCGCCGGCCAGCCAGACACTGCCCTCGGACGGCGTGTCCAGCCCGCCCAGCAGGTTGAGCAAGGTACTTTTGCCCGACCCCGAACTGCCGACGATCGCAACACGCTCGCCAGGGTGCAACTCCAGCTGCAGGCCGGACAACACCACCACGGACTCCGGGCCTTCCTCGTAGGATTTACCCAGGTTGCGGCAACTCAATACTGCTTTATCAGACATGCCCGACTCACTCATAACGTAACGCCTCCGCCGGCTGGGTGCGCGCAGCACGCCAGGCGGGATACAGGGTGGCGAGGAAACTCAGGACCAACGCTGCACCACAGACCTGGAACACGTCCTGGGCCATCAGTTGCGAAGGCAGGTAATCAATGAAGTAGACGTCGGCGTTGAGAAACTTGTGGCCGATCAGCCCTTCGAGTGCAGCAATGGCTGCGCTGACATTGAGCGCCGCCAGAATACCCAAGGCCGCACCGATCAGCGTGCCAACCACGCCGATCACCGTGCCCTGGACCATGAATATCGCCATGATCTGTCGCGGCGTAGCGCCCAGGGTACGCAGAATCGCGATGTCGCCCTTCTTGTCATTGACGACCATCACCAGCGTGGAAATGATGTTGAAGGCCGCCACCGCCACGATCAGCAGCAGCAACAGACCGATCATGGCTTTTTCCATGCGGATGGCCTGATACAGGTTGCCGTGGGTGCGCGTCCAGTCACGCGAGTAGAAATTGTTTTCGCCCAGCTTCTGCGCGATTTCCCACGAGGTACGTGGCGCCGCGAACAGGTCGTCGAACTTGAGACGCAGGCCCTGCACCTGATTGGGCTTCCAGCGGTGCAGACGGCCGAGGTCATCGAGGTTGGTCAGCCCCAGAAAACCGTCGATTTCGCCAGCGCCGACGTGAAAGATGCCGGTCACCTCGAAACGCTTCATGCGCGGGAACATCCCGGCCGGCGTCACCGTCACTTCAGGTGCAACGAAGGTCAGTTTGTCACCGATGCCGACGCCCAGCTTGGCTGCGGCCTTGTCGCCGATCATGATGCCGAAGCTGCCGGGCGACAGGCTGTCGAGCTGGCCCTGCTTGATGAAGTGGTCAATGATCGAGACCTTGCGCTCTTCAACCGGGTCGATACCGTTGAGCAGCACTTTCTGCACCTTGCCGTCGTGGGTCAGCAAACCCTGCATCTGGGTGAACGGCGCAACGGCCAGCACCTGCGGGTTTTCCTGAACTTTCGCGGCCAGGCCGCGCCAGTCGGTGATCGGATCAGCCGATTCAATGGTCGCGTGCGGCACCATGCCGAGCACGCGGGTACGCATTTCGTGATCGAAACCGTTCATCACCGATAACACGACTATCATGACCACAACGCCCAGGGCGAGGCCGATCATGGAGGTCAGGGAGATGAAGGAAACAAAATGATTGCGTCGCTTCGCACGGGTGTAGCGCGTGCCGATAAATACAAAAAGAGGTCTGAACATGTAGGAATTTGTTCGCAGGAATGAGGACGTCCGTGTGGCGGGCCTTGACGTGCAGCTTTACACTCGAAACTCTCTGACCACCGCCGCTAGCTTGGGTTCGCCATGTCGACATTAGATGAAGCAGGACGCCGCGAATACTACCGTATCGACGACAGCGTCGCACTGGAAATTAACCCCCTGTCTGCCGCCGACCAGGCAAGCCAGGATGCCATGCAGGACACCTCGACGCTGTTCGACCTGCTCAGCGAGCTGCACGTGAGCGAGTTCGAGTCGCAGCATTTGATGCGCCAGCTCGACGAGCGCGACCGGGTGCTGAACAGTTTTCTCAAGTCGCTGAGCAAGCGCATCGACCTGCTGGGCGAAGTGGTTGCCCACACCGCACTGGGCAAGCTGGGCGCTCCCCAGCCGGTCAAACTGTCCGAAGGCGGGATTCAGTTCAATTCTCAACAGGCTTTTGCAGTCGGCGAACAACTGTCGATCAAAATGGTGCTGATGCCTCAGGCCGCGGGTCTGATGCTGCGCGCCAGGGTTTGCCAATGCGACACGCTGGCAGACGGCAATTTCGATATCAGTACCGAGTTCGTCAATCTCCCGGACGCCCAGCGCCAGTTACTCGCCCGCCACGTGTTGCAGCGTCAGGCTCAGCAGCGGCGTCAGGCGCTGGAACAGGGCCAGCCATCCGGAAATTGAACACCCTGCCTCTTTATCACTACCAGTAGTAGCCAGGAGTAAACGTGACCCTTATCTACGGCCACCGCGGCGCCAAGGGCGAAGCACCGGAAAACACCCTGACCAGCTTTCAGGAATGCCTCAAGCACGGCGTGCGCCGCTGTGAACTGGACCTGCATCTTTCAAAGGATGGAGAGTTGATGGTCATTCATGACCCGACCCTCAAGCGCACCACCGACCGACGCGGCAAGGTCAACGAACACCTGGCAGACGACCTGGTGACGTATGACGCGCGCAAGGGTGGCCCTGGCTGGGTCTCGCCGTGCCCGATTCCACGCCTGGAAGAGCTCTTCGAACAATGCGATTTCGAGCACTGGCAGCTGGAAGTCAAAAGCGCTTCACGCACTCGCGCCGCCAACACCGTGCTGGCGATTCGTGAAATGACTCAGCGCCATGGCTTGCTGGACAAGGTGACGATCACCTCCAGCTCTCGCGAAGTGCTGCGCGCCGCCCTCGACCTGACGCCGGACATCGCGCGCGGGCTGGTGGCCGAATACGCCTGGCTCGACCCGCTGAAGGTCGCCCAGAGTTACGGCTGTGAAATTCTGGCATTGAACTGGACACTGTGTACCCCAGAGCGGCTGCAGAAAGCACAGCGTCAGGGCCTGCATGTGTCGGTGTGGACAGTCAACGAACCTGCACTGATGCGCAGGCTCGCTGATTTCGGCGTCGACAGCCTGATTACAGACTTTCCCGGTTTGGCCACCGCCACGCTCGGGAATCACTGAAATCGGTCTCCCCGGCCGGCTCAGGCCACCGGCCGGAGTCGCTTAAAAAAGCCGGTTGAGGCCATCGTATGCGGCTACCCGATAGGCTTCGGCCATGGTCGGGTAGTTGAACGTGGTGTTGACGAAGTACTTCATGGTGTTCGCTTCACCCGGCTGGCTCATGATTGCCTGACCGATGTGCACGATCTCGGACGCCTGGTCACCGAAGCAATGCACGCCCAGCACCTCTAGCGTCTCGCGGTGGAACAGGATTTTCAGCATCCCGACCCGCTCCCCGGAAATCTGCGCACGCGCCATGCCCTTGAAGAACGCCTTGCCCACTTCGTAAGGCACCTTGGCCTGCGTCAGTTCGTGTTCGTTCTTGCCGATCGAGCTGATCTCGGGAATGGTGTAGATCCCGGTCGGCACATCGTTGACATAACGCCAGCTGCCATTGTCGACCATGCTGCCCGCTGCCGAACGACCCTGGTCGTAAGCAGCACTGGCCAGGCTTGGCCAACCAATCACGTCGCCGGCGCCGTAGACGTTGGAGACGCTGGTGCGGTAGGTCTCGTCCACTTCGATCTGACCACGACCGTTGGCCTTCAGGCCAATGTTCTCAAGACCCAGCTTGTCGGTGTTGCCGGTACGGCCGTTGCACCACAGCAAGGCATCGGCCTTGATCTTCTTGCCGGACTTGAGGTGCAGGATAACGCCGTTATCCAGACCTTCGACCTTTTCGTACTCTTCGTTGTGGCGAACCATCACGTTGTTGTTGCTGAAGTGATAGCTCAGTGCCTGGGAAATTTCCGAATCCAGGAAGCTCAGCAACTGATCACGGTTATCCACCAGCTCGACCAGCACGCCAAGGCCGCTGAAGATCGAGGCGTATTCGCAGCCGATCACACCGGCACCATAAATGATCAGCTTGCGCGGGGTATGGCCCAGGCTGAGGATGGTGTCGCTATCGTAGATACGCTTGTGACTGAAATCGATATCGGCCGGCCGATAAGGGCGCGAACCGGTGGCGATGATGATCTGGTTGGCCACCAGCTTTTCCACCACACCGTTGGTGCAGACCACGTTGACGCTGGTCTCGTCGGCAAAACTGCCGGTGCCGAAGAACACGTCGACACGGTTGCGGGCGTAGTAACCGGTGCGCGAGGCCACTTGCTTGGAGATGACCAGTTCGGCGTTTTTCAACACATCCGGAAACGAAAACCAGCGCGGCTCGCCGATGGCACGAAACATGGGATTGGTGTTGAACTGAATGATCTGCTTGACCGAGTGACGCAGGGCCTTGGACGGAATGGTGCCCAAATGGGTGCAATTGCCGCCCACCTGCCGACGGCTGTCGACCATGGCGACCTTGCGCCCCGCCTTGGCGGCGTTCATTGCCGCGCCTTCTCCGGCAGGGCCGGAACCCAGTACCACTACGTCGTAGTTGTAGACAGCCATGCGTACTCCTTTAAACAGACCGAGGCGCCACTTTGGCATCTCTGGCTAAATCACGCGGCGCAGTCTAGCGCTGCACCGAGGCGGCGAACATTAACCCTTGGTCGCGTCGAAGGCCAATTTTTGTCTGCACCTGACGCCAGTGACCGGATAATCCGGCACGTTGACTTATCGCGGCTGCTCCACAACCAGACGATCAAACGACGCGTTGCTGCGGATGATAAAGCGCTTATCGGCACGAATCACAAAAAAAGCAGGGATTTTATGTTCTTGCGCATAATCCCAGCCGCGCTGCGGGCCGAGAATCAACAGCAGGGAGGACAGACCGTCGGCCATCAACGCCGAGGGATCAATGACCGTCACCGACGCCAGACTGTGGCTGATCGGTTTGCCGGTCAGGGCATCGATCGTATCGGAAATGCGCCATCCTTCATGGTCGGTGTAACGCCGAAAGTCGCCCGACGTAGACACGGCGTAGCCTTCGAGCGGAAATACTTTTTGCGTGACAGTGCCATCATCAAGCGGCGCGTCCAGGGTCACCCGCCAGGGCGAGCCGTCGGGTTTGAGCCCACTGACTTTCAGCTCACCTGTGGCCTGCACCAGATAATCGTGCAAGCCAAGCGCGTCCAGCCGTTCGCTGATGCGATCTACCGCATAACCCGCGGCGATGCTGTTGAGGTCGACTTGCACCGCGGCGCTCTTGCACAACCGGTCGCCGACGATGCGCAGGTTGCGATAACCGACTAGCGCCTGAGTCCGGGCCAGTTGCCGCACCAGCGGCATCTGCTCGAACAGCGTATGAGGCCCCAACCCCCACAGGTCCATCAACGGCTTGACCGTCAGGTCGAAGGCACCGTCGCTCTCCTGCGCCAGCTGTTCGCCCACGCCGATCATTTTCAAGACCGGTTCCGGCATCACCTGGCAGCTATTGGCGGGCAATGCATTGAAGCGCTCGATATCCGAATCCGTGCGCCAAAGCGACATCTGCTGATCGACCTCGTCCAGAATCGCTTCAACCTGCGGACGCACAGCCGCAGGCTCTGGCTGCCCGGAGGCGCGCGCATACACCACAGAATAATGGCTGCCCATGGTCGGCCCACCAAAGCTTTCCAGCTTGCGTTCCTGACCACAACCACTGCACACCAGCAACACGAGGCACCCTGCAACCTTGCCAAACCTACGCAAACCCATGCCCCGCACTATAAAAACCTTCAGAGTGACTTGCTGCCATTGGCGACCAAGACAGAAAAGCGTCCATACCTGCCCTGACACCCCATGAACCGCCCCGACACAAGGCCGACCGGCATATTAGTGGTCGACGGCCACTTATGCTCCCTGTGCGCCTTGCCTGTTCATCAATTTTCATCAAGTTTCATCAAGTTTCATAAAAATGACACGCAGCACGATTTCCATATTCTTGACCTGTCAAGCGTCAGTTAACTGATAGCAAATCGCCGAAACGGTTGTCTTTGAGCCCTGTTACACATACTGTTACAAGTGCGCATCGCCAGTTGCACACACGAAATGGCGATGCGAACGGGATAAAAACGACAACGGACTCCAAGCCGACGAGCCTGAGCGAGTAACTAAATGGCCTCCACAACAAGTAAGGGCAAAGCGATCTTTCGCGTTGTCAGCGGTAACTTCCTCGAGATGTTCGATTTCATGGTCTACGGCTTCTATGCCACGGCCATCGCAAAAACCTTCTTCCCTTCCGACAGCGCTTTCGCTTCGTTGATGCTGTCGCTGGCGACCTTCGGCGCGGGCTTCCTGATGCGTCCTCTGGGCGCAATCTTTCTCGGTGCCTACATCGACCGTCACGGGCGTCGCAAAGGGCTGATTATCACCCTCGCGATGATGGCAATGGGCACTCTGTTGATTGCCTGTGTACCCGGCTACGCCACATTGGGTGTCATCGCACCCTTGCTGGTGCTGCTCGGTCGTTTGCTGCAAGGTTTCTCGGCGGGTGTGGAACTGGGTGGCGTTTCGGTGTATCTGGCTGAAATCTCGACACCGGGCCGCAAAGGCTTCTTCGTCAGCTGGCAGTCCGCCAGCCAACAGGCCGCCGTGGTCTTCGCCGGCTTGCTGGGCGTGGGTCTGAACCACTGGCTGAGCCCTGAGCAGATGGGCGAATGGGGCTGGCGCGTGCCGTTCCTGATCGGCTGCCTCATCGTGCCGGCCATCTTCATCATCCGTCGCTCGCTGGAAGAGTCACCAGAGTTCGAAGCTCGCACGCATCGCCCGACGCTGCGTGAAGTGGTGCGCTCCATCAGCCAGAACTTCGGTCTGGTGCTGGGCGGCATGGCGCTGGTAGTGATGACCACCGTGTCGTTCTACCTGATCACCGCCTACACCCCGACCTTCGGCAAGAACGAATTGAACCTGACCGACCTGGAAAGTCTGCTGGTGACGGTCTGCGTGGGCGTGTCCAACTTCATCTGGCTGCCGATCATGGGGTCGTTCTCTGATCGCATCGGCCGCAAGCCGCTGTTGATTGCCGCGACCGTGCTGGCCATCGCCACTGCCTACCCCGCCCTGTCGTGGCTGGTTGCACACCCGAGCTTCGGCAATCTGCTGATGGTCGAGCTGTGGTTCTCGTTCCTGTACGGCTCCTACAACGGCGCGATGGTCGTGGCGCTGACCGAGATCATGCCGGTCGAAGTCCGCACCACGGGTTTCTCGCTGGCCTACAGCCTGGCGACCGCGACCTTCGGCGGCTTCACCCCGGCGGCCTGTACTTACCTGATTCACGAATTGGGCAACAAGGCAGCGCCAGGCATCTGGCTGACCGGCGCAGCAGTGCTGGGCCTGGTGGCCACGCTGGTGCTGTTCCGCAAGGGCGGGCAAAAGCTTGAAGCGCCTGTGGCGGCTTCAGCCAGCTGATCGCTGCATCGCAAAAGAAAACCCCGGCTCGAGCGTCTCTCGGCCGGGGTTTTGCGTTTTCAGACCTTGCGTTTCCAGGGACGAAAGCTGAGCCAGAGCAACACGCCAGGCAATTGCAGCGCAATCATGAGGCCCAACGACCACTGGTAGGCCTCGAGCGAGTGACCGGCGCCCTGGGACGCTGGCCATAGATTAAGTACGACTCCCATCAACCACTGGAGGAAAAACGCCAGCACGAACACCACCAGATTGAATGAAGAACTCACCCTGCCCGCCAGTTCCGGTGACACCGATTGCGCCACAATGGCGTAGTTCATGGTCGTCGAGGTGCCGAAGAAGCTGAAGCCCATGGCAATCAGATAGGGCGATACTGACAAGCCGCTCGCCATCAGCACCTGAAAACCGACAAAGATCAGCATGCCGGTGCCACAGATCATGATTGGCTGCACGCCGAACCTGCGCAGATAATCGGTGATCGCGCCGAACGTCAGGGATCCCGCCACCATCGCGATAGCTCCGAACAACAGCACATTGGCCATCCCGGAATCGCTCAAGCCCGCCATATCGCGTAGCCACGGCCCCATCCAAAGAGACAGTACCGACATGTAGATGGCGTGCGCGAACACCGAGTACAGCGCCAGACGCCAGAACGTCCACGACGAGTACAGTTTGCCGACCGCGGCAAACATATCGCTGTAACGAGTTTTTTTGCTCTCGTAGGCTTTGGGAACGCTGAGGTGTATGACCACCGCCACACACAAGGTCAGCAGCGCCAGAACCAGAAACGCCTCTCGCCAGGTCAACCAGCTCAGCAGCGCATGCAAAGGCGTGGTCGACGCCATCGCACCCAGCCCACCAATCGACAGCAGGCAGGCGGTACTCAGCGGCAAACGCTCGACCGGCAACCAGATGGCACACGCTTTGATCGCACTCATCAGCGAGCCCGCTACCCCCAGGCCAATCAGCCCTCGCCCGATCAACAACCCTGTCTCGGTGCTGGAAATACTGAAGATGACCGAGCCGGCGACCGCGAACAGCAGCATCGGCGCCTGAACGCTGCGCGGCCCATAGCGGTCCAGCATGACGCCGAGCGGAATCTGTGCGGCGGCGAAGGTCAGAAAGTACACACCAGTCAGCAAACCCAGACTGCTCGCGGGCAAACTCAGGTCGGTCTGCAGATCAACGTAAATCACTGCGTTGACGGTACGAAACAGGTAGGAAACGAAATGCCCCAGCCCGAAGGGGATGAAGATCGTCAGAAACAGCAGGAAGAAGCTGCTTTTGAGGGGGTGCTGCGAACCGTCCAGGGCCGAACTGCTCATCCTTGATACTCCATCGTCCAGAAAATCTGCGCGCCACAGATTCTCATGGTCAGCCACAAAACAAAACGGGCCGAAGCCTGCCTGCGCAGGATTCGGCCCGTTTATCTGCTGCCCCGGTCAGACCGGGCAGCTCAGCGTTCAACGTTTACTGCGGGAAGGCTGGCGGATTGACGTCTGCCATGTCTTCCATCACGCGAACCACCTGATGGCTGTAACCGAATTCGTTGTCGTACCAGACGTACAGCACAACGCGATTGTCGTTGACGATGGTGGCTTCGGCGTCCACGACACCGGCGTGACGCGAGCCGACGAAGTCAGTGGAGACCACTTCCTGCGAGTTCACGAAGTCGATCTGCTTGTGCAGGTCCGAGTGCAGCGCCATGTAGCGCAGGTACTCGTTCATTTCTTCGCGAGTGGTCTGCTTCTCGAGGTTGAGGTTGAGAATGGCCATGGACACGTTCGGCGTCGGAACGCGGATCGCGTTGCCGGTCAGCTTGCCGGCCAGCTCGGGCAATGCCTTGGCAGCAGCGGTGGCCGCACCGGTTTCGGTGATGACCATGTTCAACGCCGCGCTGCGACCACGACGGTCGCCCTTGTGGAAGTTGTCGATCAGGTTCTGGTCGTTGGTGTACGAGTGCACCGTTTCGACGTGACCGTTGGTGATGCCGAACTTGTCGTTGACTGCCTTGAGCACCGGCACGATGGCGTTGGTGGTGCAGGAGGCCGCCGAGACGATCTTGTCGTCCGCAGTGATTTCACCGTGGTTGATACCGTGCACGATGTTCTTCAGCTTACCCTTGCCCGGCGCGGTCAGTACCACGCGGTCGATGCCCGGGCAGGCCAGATGCTGACCCAGACCTTCGGCATCACGCCATACACCGGTGTTGTCCACCAGCAGGGCGTCCTTGATACCGTACTGGGTGTAATCCACCTCGGACGGGTTCTTGGCGTAGATCACCTGAATCAGGTTGCCGTTGGCGGTGAGCGTGCTGTTGGCTTCGTCGATGGTGATGGTGCCATCGAACGGACCGTGAACCGAGTCACGGCGCAGCAGGCTCGCGCGCTTGACCAGATCGTTTTCCGCGCCCTTGCGGACCACGATGGCGCGCAGACGCAGGCCATCGCCACCACCGGTCTTCTCGATCAGGATCCGCGCCAGCAGGCGACCGATACGACCGAAACCGTACAGCACGACGTCAGTGCCCTTGCGTGGGCTGGTGCCCTGCTGACCCACTACACTGGCCAGTTCTTCACGAACGAACTGCTCGGGCGTGCGGCCATTGCCTTCGGTCTTGAACTTCACGGCCAGCTTGCCCAGGTCCACCGAAGCGGCACCCAGTTTGAGTTCGCTCATCGCTTTGATCAGCGGGAACGTCTCGTGTACGGACAACTCAACCGCATCGGACTGACGATGACGCGCAAAGCGGTGAGCTTTGAGAATCGCGATGACTGAACGGTTGATCAGGCTACGGCCATAGATCGAGCTCACCACATTATTATTGCGGTAGAGCTGACCGATGAGCGGGATCATCGCTTCGGCGAGAGCTTCACGATCAATCCATTCACCAAGACACTGGTCGGGCTTCTGAGTCACGGGAACCTTCCACATGTAGGGGCTGAAAAAAGGGGCTACATTATGACCGCGCCTTTGTTTATGAGCAATGCACGGCTGTCATATCGACGCGCACTACATAATTTTCGCCCGTAAATACTCGGTAATACTCCGGAAAACTGACAGCCACCACCTTCCCCCGTTACAATCGCCGCCCCTGTTGCAACGCCTGGAGCCCGACCTTCCCGTGCCAGTTCTGCGTCTACCGCATCTTTCTGCCGCTGCAGGCAAACAACACTGGGGCAATCTTCCCGGTGCCACACTGAGCCTGGCCATTGCCGAAGCCGCCAGCGCGGCCAAGCGCTTCACCCTGCTCCTGACCGCCGACAGCCAAAGCGCCGAGCGGCTTGAGCAAGAGCTGAAGTTTTTTGCGCCTACGCTGCCGGTTCTGCACTTCCCGGACTGGGAAACCCTGCCCTACGACCTGTTTTCGCCGCACCAGGACATCATTTCCCAGCGCATTGCCAGCCTTTATCGCCTGCCGGAACTGGAGCATGGCGTTTTGGTAGTCCCCATCACCACCGCCCTACACAGACTGGCGCCGACCAAATTTCTGCTCGGCAGCAGCCTGGTGCTGGATGTCGGCCAGAAGCTCGATGTGGAAGCCATGCGTACGCGCCTGGAAGCCAGCGGCTACCGGTATGTGGACACGGTCTACGAACATGGCGAGTTCACCGTGCGCGGGGCGCTGATCGATCTGTTCCCGATGGGCAGCAAACTGCCGTTTCGGATCGACCTGTTCGACGATGAAATCGAAACGCTGCGCACCTTCGATCCGGACACCCAGCGCTCCATCGACAAGGTCGAGTCGGTGCGCCTGTTGCCTGCCCGTGAATTCCCGTTGCAGAAAGAAGAAGTCACACGTTTCAAGGCGCGCTTTCGCGAGCGCTTCGACGTGGACTTCCGGCGCAGCCCGATTTTCCAGGACTTGAGCAGCGGCATCACGCCGGCCGGCATTGAGTACTACATCCCGCTGTTCTTCGAAGAAACGTCGACGCTGTTCGATTACCTGCCGCAGGACACCCAGGTGTTCTCCCTGCCGGGCATCGAACAGGCGGCCGAGAACTTCTGGAACGACGTGCGCAATCGCTATGAAGAACGCCGCGTCGACCCTGCAAGGCCGCTGTTGCCGCCCGCAGAATTGTTTCTACCGGTAGAAGACTGCTTCGCGCGCCTGAAAAACTGGCCGCGCGTGGTCGCCAGCCAGCAGGATGTCGACGCCGGTGCCGGACGCGAGCGCTTCCCGGCGCAGTCCCTGCCGGACCTGTCCATCGAAGCCAAGGCCACTCAACCACTGGCGGCCCTGTCGAATTTTCTGGATGACTTCCCCGGTCGCGTGCTGTTCACCGCCGAGTCCGCCGGACGCCGGGAAGTGCTGCTGGAGCTGCTCGAACGCCTCAAGCTGCGCCCCAAGACCGTCGACAGCTGGCTGGATTTCGTCGACGGCAAGGACCGGCTGGCAATCACCATCGCACCGCTTGACGAAGGCCTGCTGCTGGAACAACCGGCCCTGGCGCTGATCGCAGAGAGCCCGCTGTTCGGCCAGCGCGTCATGCAGCGCCGTCGCCGCGAAAAGCGCACCGACGGCGGCAATAACGACGCGGTCATCAAGAACCTTACCGAGCTGCGCGAAGGCGCGCCGGTGGTGCACATCGATCATGGCGTAGGTCGTTATCTCGGGCTTGCGACCCTGGAAGTCGAAAACCAGGTCGCCGAATTCCTGATGCTGGCCTACGCCGAAGACGCCAAGCTGTACGTCCCGGTCGCCAACCTGCACCTGATTGCCCGTTACACCGGCAGCGACGACGAAACCGCGCCGCTGCACCGCCTGGGCTCGGAAACCTGGCAGAAAGCCAAACGCAAGGCTGCCGAGCAGGTCCGTGACGTGGCCGCCGAACTGCTGGATATCTACGCGCGTCGCGCAGCCCGCGAAGGCTATGCGTTTGCCGACCCCAAAGCCGATTACGCGACCTTCAGCGCAGGCTTCCCGTTTGAAGAGACGCCGGATCAGCAAACCACCATCGACGCCGTGCGCGCCGACATGCTGGCGCCCAAGCCGATGGATCGTCTGGTCTGTGGCGACGTGGGTTTCGGCAAGACCGAAGTGGCCATGCGTGCCGCCTTCATCGCCGTGCATGGCGGGCGTCAGGTGGCCATTCTGGTGCCGACCACCCTGCTCGCCCAGCAGCACTACAACAGCTTCCGCGACCGTTTCGCCGACTGGCCGGTGACCGTCGAAGTGATGAGCCGCTTCAAGTCGGCCAAGGAAGTCAACGCTGCGGTTGCCGATCTGGCCGAGGGCAAGATCGACATCGTTATCGGGACGCACAAGCTGTTGCAGGATGACGTCAAGATCAAGAACCTCGGTCTGGTGATCATCGACGAAGAACACCGGTTTGGCGTGCGCCAGAAAGAACAGCTCAAGGCGCTGCGCAGCGAGGTCGATATCCTGACCCTGACCGCAACGCCGATCCCGCGCACCCTGAACATGGCCGTGTCTGGCATGCGCGACCTGTCGATCATCGCCACGCCACCGGCGCGCAGGCTGTCGGTGCGTACCTTCGTGATGGAGCAGAACAAGCCGACCATCAAGGAAGCCCTGCTGCGTGAGTTGTTGCGCGGCGGTCAGGTCTATTACCTGCACAACGACGTCAAGACCATCGAGAAATGCGCTGCCGATCTGGCCGAGCTGGTGCCGGAAGCACGTATCGGCATCGGCCACGGGCAGATGCGCGAGCGCGAACTCGAACAGGTGATGAGCGACTTCTACCACAAGCGCTTCAACGTGCTGATCGCCTCGACCATCATCGAGACCGGCATCGACGTACCGAGCGCCAACACCATCATCATCGAGCGCGCCGACAAGTTCGGTCTGGCCCAGTTGCACCAGTTGCGCGGCCGCGTCGGGCGCAGTCACCACCAGGCCTACGCCTACCTGCTGACGCCGCCACGCAAACAGATCACCCACGACGCCGAAAAGCGTCTGGAAGCGATTGCCAACACCCAGGACCTGGGCGCGGGCTTCGTGCTCGCCACCAACGACCTGGAAATCCGTGGCGCAGGCGAACTGCTCGGGGACGGCCAGAGCGGTCAGATCCAGGCGGTGGGCTTCACCCTGTACATGGAAATGCTCGAGCGCGCGGTGAAGTCGATTCGCAAGGGCGAGCAGCCCAATCTCGATCAGCCATTGGGCGGCGGACCGGAAATCAACCTGCGCGTGCCGGCACTGATCCCCGAAGCCTACCTGCCGGATGTGCACACGCGCCTGATTCTCTACAAGCGCATTGCCAACGCCGCTGACGAAGAGGCCCTCAAGGACCTGCAGGTCGAAATGATCGACCGCTTCGGCTTGCTTCCGGAACCGACCAAGAACCTGGTGCGTATCACGCTGCTCAAACTGCACGCCGAACAGCTCGGCATCCGGAAAATCGACGGTGGCCCGCAAGGTGGCCGTATCGAGTTCGCGGCCGAGACACCGGTTGACCCACTGACCCTGATCAAACTGATCCAGAGCCAGCCCAACCGCTACAAGTTCGAAGGTGCCACGCTGTTCAAATTCATGGTTCCCATGGAGCGCCCGGAAGAGCGCTTCAACACGATCGAAGCGCTGCTTGAGCGCCTGACCCCGAAAACTGCTTGAAGGATTCACGCATGCTTCTGTTTCGTTCATTGATCCTGCTGCTGACGCTGATCGCGCCGGCAGCGTTCGCCGATGGCCTGTATCAGGTCGAGATTCTGCTGTTTCGCCAGAACGGCGAGCCGGCCTCGACCCGCCAGCTTGTACCGGAAAACTGGGACAAGGGCGCACAGAAGATCGACGCGAGCGATGAACGAAGCCCCGCGCTCAATGATCTGGCGAGCAAACTGCAAAGCAGCGGCCACTATGAAGTGCTGATGCAGCGCGCCTGGCAGCAGAGCATCGGCAGCGAACCGGGCAAAGTCGCCATCACCAGTGGTGACGAGCGGCTTGGTCATTACCCGATCGAGGGCACCGTGAGTCTGGCGATGGCACGCTTCACCGATATTGGTGCACAATTCTGGGTCAACCAGCTGGACCCGCATGGCGTGGTCATCAGCAGTGAACGATTGAAGCAGACTGCCAGGGTAAAGAACGGTGAGCTGACCTATCTGGACAACGGCAACCTCGCGTTGCTGATCAAGGTTTCTCCTCTTTGATCTTTACGTACGCAAGGGACGCCCAGGCGTCCCCTTTCTTTTTGAGCATCGCTGCGGCGTAGGGCTTTTTAAAACTTGTCGTCCATTCTCGAAAAAGTCCTGGCTGCGGCCTGGACAGACCTATTCCACGAGCGAACGCTTGAGCGAGGGCGCGACTACGCCCGGCAAAAACGCATCGTGCTGGAAGACTCCAGCCCGCAGATCATCCGCACCGCCTGTCGGGGCTCGGGCCTGGAAATCTACACCCAGACGCTGCTGTTCAAGGACCCCGATCGCTATAAGAACTACCTGACCTGCAAATGCACCTGCCCGGTTCGCAACGATTGCAAACATTGCGTGGCCGCCCTGCTGTTTCTGCAGGACCCGCACAACCGTCCGCTGCTGCAGGCCGCACTGGCCTCGCACCAGCAAGAGCCGGAAAAGCCCGTCGAGCAGAAGCCCAGGCTGCCGGAGCGCCTGATCGATGATCTGCAGCCACGGCCCAGGCTGATTCTGGCCAGCATCGAGTTCAGTGCCTACGAGCCGCGCAACGGGCGCATGCAGCGGCACATTCAGCACCGTGCCGCCCTGGCCTTTGCCTACGGCAAGCATTACGCGGTTGGCACCACCAACGTCAGCATTCTGGTCAGTTCGCTGGGCAGCGATCTGGTGAACCAGAAAAGCGACATCATCGAACACACCGACACCGAAACCCTGCGCATCCGTCGTCAGGGCGAACGGGAGCGGCAGTTGCGTCAGGAACTGGCCGATCTGGGTTTCAAGGTCGCCACCCGGCAAAGCAAGGCACTGCCCGACAGCGCCGGCGACATGTACGAACTGCCCAACGACAAGGCCTGGCTGCATTTTGTCCTCGATGACCTGCCGCGCCTGCGCGAACAAGGCTGGGAAATCGACATTCAGGAAGAGTTCGGTTTCGACGTCACGCCGGTGGAAGACTGGTACGCGGTCATCGACGAAGAGAACGAACGCGACTGGTTCGACCTGGAACTGGGCATCATCGTCAACGGTGAGCGCCTGAGCCTGTTGCCGATCCTGATCAACCTGATCCGCAGCCATCCCGAACTGATGAGCCCGTCGGCCGTGGCCAAGCGCGGCGACGAAGAACAACTGCTGGTGCAGCTCAATCACTTCACGCAAAGCGGCGGCAGCCCGGTACAGATCGCCCTGCCCTACGGGCGGCTCAAGCCGGTACTGGCGACGCTGGGGGACTTCTACTGGCGTCAGGAAGGCAACAACGCGCTGCGCATGAGCAAAGCCGATGCGGCGCGCCTTACTCAGCTCGAAGACCTGCCGCTGACCTGGCAGGGCGGCGACCGCCTACGTCACTTCGCCGAACGCCTGATCAACATCAAGGACGCGCCGGTCAGCCTGCCCGATGGCCTGAACGCCACGCTGCGCCCTTATCAGCTGGAAGGCCTGAGCTGGATGCAGTCGCTGCGCGAGCTGGAAGTCGGCGGCGTGCTGGCAGACGACATGGGCTTGGGCAAGACCCTGCAGACTCTGGCCCACCTGCTGATGGAAAAACAGGCCGGACGCCTCGACCGCCCGGCACTGGCGGTGATGCCGACCAGCCTGATCCCCAACTGGCTGGACGAGTCCGAGCACTTCACCCCGGACCTCAAGGTGCTGGCACTGTATGGCGCCAACCGGCATCAGGATGCCGGCAACCTTCAGGATTACGACCTGATCCTGACCACCTACGCTTTGCTGCCACGGGACCTGGAACTGCTCGAAAAACAGCCCTTCCACGTGTTGATTCTCGATGAAGCGCAGTACATCAAGAACCCCAACAGCAAGGCCGCTCAGGCCGCACGCAACCTCAACGCCCGCCAGCGCCTATGCCTGAGCGGCACGCCACTGGAAAACCATCTGGGCGAGCTGTGGTCGCTGTTTCACTTCCTGATGCCCGGCTGGCTGGGCAACAGCAAGGAATTCAACAGCAACTACCGCACCGCCATCGAAAAGCATGGCAACCAGGACCGCCTGCATCACCTCAATGCGCGCATCAAGCCGTTTCTGCTGCGTCGCACCAAGGAGCAGGTGGCGACCGAACTGCCGCCCAAGACCGAGATCATTCACTGGGTCGACCTCAATGACGCGCAGCGCGATGTGTACGAAACCGTACGTCTTGCGATGGACAAAAAGGTCAGGGACGAAATCACCCGCAAAGGCGTGGCACGCAGTCAGATCATCATTCTCGAAGCGCTGCTCAAGCTGCGTCAGGTGTGCTGCGACCTGCGCCTGGTCAATCAGGACATGCCGGTCAACAGCAAACAGGGCACCTCGGGCAAGCTCAACAGCCTGATGGAGATGTTCGAAGAACTGCTGGCCGAAGGTCGCAAGATCCTGTTGTTCTCGCAGTTCACTTCGATGCTCAGCCTGATCGAGGAAGAGCTCAAGCAGCGCGGTATCGCCTACGCCCTGCTGACCGGCTCGACCCGCGATCGCCGCACGCCGATTCATGATTTCCAGAGCGGCAAGCTGCCGATCTTCCTGATCAGCCTCAAAGCAGGCGGCACCGGCCTCAACCTGACCGCCGCCGATACGGTGATCCACTACGACCCGTGGTGGAACCCGGCAGCGGAAAACCAGGCGACCGACCGTGCGTACCGTATCGGCCAGGACAAGCCGGTATTCGTCTACAAGATGATCGCGCGCGGCACCGTGGAAGAGAAAATCCAGCGCCTGCAGCGGGAAAAATCAGCGCTGGCCTCGGGCGTGCTCGACGGGCGCACCAGCGGCGACTGGAAATTGCGCGACGAAGACCTGCAAGCGCTTTTCGCCCCACTACCCGCTGCGCCGAAGAAAACCCGCAAGTAAGCCCGTCAGGCGCTTATTCGACAGCAACCTGCTGGAGAATCTGCGCCGTCGACAGCACCGTAGCGTACTCGCCGTGCAGGTTGGCCAGTGACATCGCGTGCACTTCTTCGGCACTGCGCGGCGTGCCGAAGAAGTCCTGTTGATCGAAGGTAAAGCAAGCATCGTGCGCGACCAGCACGTCAAACCCCAGATTGCCGCCACTGCGCGCGGTGGACTCGACCGAGTTGTTGGTGACCACACCGGCGATCACCACCTGCCTGATCCCGTCGGAGCGTAACCACATTTCCAGGAAAGACCCGCAAAACGCGTCGGGGACCTGTTTGCTCAGCTCACGCTCATCGGCTTGCGGCAAGAACGCTGGCTGGTACTCGACGCCTGACTGTTGCGGCCAGAACACTGATTCGGGCGACGTCGAGAAATGCCGGACATGAATCACCGGCCGCCCGGATTGCCGCCAGGCACCGAGCAGAGCGCTGACATGGCTCTCGGCCTGTAGGTTATTGCGTCGCCCGAGCTTGGGATGATGGATGCCCTGCTGCAGGTCGATGAGGATCAGCGCGCTGTTGTCTTGAATATCCATGATCAATCAGTCCGAACTTTTGGTTCAGCAAGACTATCGCAATCAAGGTCTATTCTGGTCGCAATCGTCGACAGCCTCAGGCTTGTCCGAGACCTGCCCCCAAGGAGAACATCATGATCGAACACCTTAAACTCGCCGGCAAAGTAGCGCTCGTGCAGGGCGGCTCACGTGGTATCGGCGCAGCCATCGTCCAGCGCCTGGCCAAAGAAGGCGCTGCCGTGGCGTTTACCTACGTCAGCTCCGAGGTCAGCGCTCTGGAGATTCAGGACAGCATCGTCGCCAATGGCGGCCGCGCACTGGCCATTCGCGCAGACAGCGCCGACGAAAAAGCCATTCGCCAGGCCGTGCAGACCACTGCCGAGACCCTTGGCAGGCTGGATATCCTGGTCAACAACGCCGGCATTCTGGCCATTGCGCCGCTCAATGAATTCAGCATGCAGGACTTCGACAAGACCCTGGCCATCAACGTGCGTAGCGTATTCATCGCCAGCCAGGAAGCCGCGCGGCATATGGAAGAAGGCGGCCGCATCATCAACATTGGCAGCACCAACGCTGACCGCATGCCCTTTGCGGGCGGTGCCACCTACGCCATGAGCAAATCGGCGCTGATCGGCCTGACCAAAGGCATGGCCCGCGACCTCGGCCCGCAAGGCATCACCGTCAACAACGTCCAGCCCGGCCCGGTGGACACCGACATGAACCCGGCGCAAGGCGAATTCGCCGAAACCCTGAAAGCGTTGATGGCCCTGCCCCGCTACGGCACCAGCGAAGAAATCGCCAGCTTCGTCGCCTACCTCGCTGGCCCTGAAGCGGGCTACATCACCGGTGCCAGCCTGACCATCGACGGCGGCTTCAGCGCCTAAGGCCTGCACCACAAGCGGCCCTTTGCCCAAGGGCCGCATCCCCCACCAGGGCCTTTTACTGGCGAATCAGCGTTTATTTGCTTAAGCGCATGAAAAATCTGAAAAAAAGTTTTGCGTTAGGAAAAGCTTTCGACTACATTAGCGCGCCTCGGCAGACACAACGTTGTCGTCGAGATACGGTGAGGTGTCCGAGTGGCTTAAGGAGCACGCCTGGAAAGTGTGTATACAAGAAATTGTATCGAGGGTTCGAATCCCTCCTTCACCGCCATATTTGAAACACACGAAGCCCCTGAATTCTGAAAGGAATTCAGGGGTTTTGTGGTTTCTGGGGTCTGAAAAAATGGCCGTGATAGACCGACGAACCTATGGCTCTACGGCGAAATATTTGTCTCTGGTCATTCATAGGGCTACTTGCGGGACCCGAGCAAACTGAGGCAAGGCGTAGGCATCACAGCTGATGCGCATGGCGAAAGAAGTTGCGCTGGAATCTGGCTCGATACTTTGATTCACAAACTCCATCCTTCCATTAACGATATGGTTTCACTGGGCTCTGGCGTCTCGATGTTTTCCCTACAGAACATAACTGTTTGTTTCTACAGAAGCGATTAGGTTGAGGGCAATCCGTGGTGTGATCGACCGACGAGAGACCGCGAAGCCAGTCGGCCGGCCGGCCTTACCAGCAGTTTGTATTGGTATCGAAAACCGCCGTTGATGACCTTCAGCTATCGGCCAAGAGTGGACGCCAAAAGCGGGAGAAATAAATCTCTTCCGCTTCTTTCTCGAGGTGTTTCAGCGGGACGGTGATACATGTAGTGGCCTCAACCCTGCCAGCAGAGCTTACCCCGGTGTAGGAGCACAGCTTCGCCTCAGCTGATGGCCTGTCTCAAATCACCGGAAATGCCGTAATCTTGGTTTATTAATGTTAAACGTGGCGCTTTGAGTTCCAGTCGCCATCTGTCCCAGAGCCCAGCGCATCCACACAAATCGAGTGCCCCTAATGAGCCAAGACTTCTACCTACCTCGGACGCTCGCTACTAATGAGAGGACATTCACCGAGCATGAGCTGATGAGTGTTTCAGCCTACGTGGTCGTGCTATCTGAACCAGGTGGTGGCAAGTCATCACTGCTCAAAAGCCTCGCGGCTCAGTTGGAAGTGGAATGTGTGACTGCCAACCTCTTCAGCCACGTGGGGACCGAGACGAAGAATGGTTCGTTGGTAATCGATGCCTTCGATGAGCTTGCGAAAATCGACCAAGTTGGCATCAATAGGCTTCTAGCCTACGCGAGAAGATCTGCTCCAAGACATGTCATCATATCCAGTCGTTCAAGCGAGTGGGGTGCGTCATCAACCAAGGCATTTGAAGATGCCTTTGGATATATCCCGTTGGTGGTTAGATTAGAAGAGTTCAACGAAGCAGAACAGCGAGCTATATTCTCTCATCATGTCATGGATGAAAACTTTGAAGCGTTCCGTGATGAATTATCTAAGTTCGATTTGGAGTCTCTTTTACCCAACCCGCAATTTCTTAAGCTCTTCGCCGACGCGTACATAGAAAGTGGTAGAAGATTCAAAGACAAAAAATCAATCTTCTCAATGGCCGTTGAGCGCTTGGCCAGAGAGGTCAATACAAGCATCGCAAGCAAGCACAACTCCTTTCCGGTAGTAGACAAAGTTGCGTTAGCATCTGAAATTTTTGCCAAACTACTTCTTTCTGGCGCAGATGGTGTCACTACTAGCGAGGCAAGCGAGACTCGAATTTTTCCGATGCTCAACTCGGTGCAAAGCAAAAACCACTCAAACATTGATATCTTAGCAACGAAATTGTTTAGGCCAGGAGACCACCCTGATCTTCACCGCCCAGTTCACAAGGTCGTGGCTGAATATTGCGCAGCTTCCTATTTAGTGAAGCGTATTGGAGACCCACAGGACACGCTGACCCTACCAAAATGTTTTTCAGTGATTGCACCGAATGCTACCGTACGTGACGAACTGCGCGGCTTGATTGGATGGATGGCCGCACTAGGAAATAAAGATATACAGAACGCCATTATCCAGCTTGACCCGTACGCAGTACTCGCTAACGGCGACCCCTCTCAGCTTTATTCACCCATAAAGAGGGTTCTCATTCAAAAACTACGTGACATAGAAATGCGAGACCCTTATTTCCGAAGGGGCGACTATGGGCGCACTTTCAGCATGGCTGGTTTTTTCTCGAAAGATGTCATCGATGAGATCAGACCAATTTTGTCAGCTGGTGAGGATGGGCATCTTCGAGATCTTATACTGGAATTACTTTTTTCTAGCAAGGAGGCATCACACCTTGAGGCGGAACTACAGCATATTCTGCTATCAACTGATGAATCTCAAAATTCGAGATTGCTAGCGAGCAAGTGTCTGCTTTCTATTCCGTCCTTCGATCACAAAGCCAATCTCACATTTCTAATCGCTGAGGCTAGTCATAATTCATTGCATATAGCCTCAGACATCATCACATATCTATATGTAACGCCATACAACCATGCTATAACGCTCGACTTTCTTAGGGGGTGCGCGAGGCTCTATCCAGAGGGATATTAGCAGTACAGCCCCCAGGCCGCATCTCGATATTTTGTAAAGCGATTTGTTGGAGGGTTAAATCCTGAAATAGTCGAACGGCTTCTAGATGATCTGACCTTCGGCTTGGTGTGCACCTGTGATAAGCAACCCTATGAATGCAGTTGCCGAACAGGCATTAGCAAGATAGTTGGTTTGTTGTTAGATAATTATTTCGGCGTCGTTCCTCCACCCTATAGTCCAGCTCGGGTCTGGCAGTGGGTGAACAACTTGAACTATTACTATCAGAAAAGCACTCAGCAGAGTGCGGCCGTCAAAGTAATGCGAAAGAACGTTGAATTGAGACAAGGTTTGCTAGCATTAGTATTCACACCGCTTACTGACCGCGAAACAATTAGCAACACCAAAATCCACAAATTTGATTTTCATTCTCACTCTGGACTTGGCCTATTTGAAGAGGATAGACAATATTTAGCCGATCTGGCATTCGAGACTGATAATCCCGTTCTATGGGGTACTTGCATTACTCCTCACCACAAACATCGGACAACGAATGAGCGAGGGCCTGATCCACTGCGGCAACGTCTGCGTAGGCAAGCCTCGGCAAAACCTGCATTCATGCGCGCATGGGCTACATTTGCACGTGCGGCATCCGAACTTAAAAACATGCGTGACCTTCCCAGAAACTTCAAAAGAAGGATGGCGCGGAGTCGTAGAAGGCAGGCTTTGATTCATGAGCAGAACATCCTATACGTCAGAGAGAACAGAGATCTAATTGCGTCAGGAGCACATTGGGCATGTCTTGTGCGTTTCGCAGAGCTTTCATTGATGCACCCCGATAAAATAAATGAAGAGTTTGGCGACGAAGAAATAGCACGTACAGCATTAAAAAACTGCCTCGGCTTTATAGCCCCGTCAGTCCCAGGGTTACGTGAACTGGCAGAGCTTAGATGCTCATCAAAATTCTCTCGAGCTGTTCAGGTATTGTACGCCGCTTTCATTCTAATCATGGCGGATGAGAACTCTTTGGAGGAAGTTGATCCATCCCTACTTCGATCCCTTAGGGGCTGCATTAACGTTCACTATAGTACTGTGAATGAGAACGCCAGGGCTACTCTGAAGGAGGAGATTGACAGGATCATATTCGCCGAGACAGGTGCGCCAGAGGCGTTCTTGAGAGAGTTTATCGAGCCTCAACTTGAGACGCCATCTTGCGTCAATCCCGATGTTTGGTTGCTGGGTAATGATGAGGCATTTTGTGAACTGAAATCCAGGCTTTCGATGGAGTGGCTCGCCAGATTCGACAACTTGAATCATGATACGCTTGACACAGTATTTGATATCGCCGCAGAGCATGGAGATCGCGCGGTTTTAGAGCAAGTCATCAGAGAGCGCACATCTGATTTGATAGATCGACTACCCGAGACACTAGGCGATCCTGCTATAATTTCTAGATGCAAGTTCTGGTTTGTTCGAGCGTTTTATTTTATTGAAGGGATTAGTTATCCGCAGTGGCACTGGCTACAAACGGATCCAGATTTAATCCTCTATCTGTTCGACCGGTCAAGCCTATATAGCCGCCAGGGTCATGGCTGGCCTAGCTTAACCGCTTTAAAAACGAAAGCGGTGCTTGACGCCTATGTTGAAAAATGGCCCAGTGTTGATCTACCTGACCACTGGGGGAGCGACAGCCCAAAGAGCGAAAACGCGTACCGTCACATACGAAATTTAGTTTGGAGTTTTGATTCATTCGATCCTGAGGCTGCTATAGGGCCGCTGGCAGAGTTACTAGCAGATCCTAGGTTTATCGGCCTTCGTAAGGATATCGGTAGTATATACAGTGGCCAACTTAGGAAGCGCTCCCTTCAAAACTATGAGGCTCCGAATTCAAAGCAAATTTCAGACCTTTTAGATTTTGACTCGATCGCTACAGTAGAAGGATTGCGTCAATGCATTATTGATGAATTGCATGATTTTCAAGGAGCGATCGATGGAGGTGAATTCAATTCAGGTGCTCGTTTCTTTGAAGGTGACAAACATTTAAATGAAAATCCCTGTACTTCAATTATAGCTGAGCGACTAAGCCTAAAGCTTGTATCTAAAGATATCGCAATCACCCCAGAGCACCATCTTAAAAATGACAAGCGAAGTGACTTCACCGCTGCAAGATTGATTAATGGAGAAAGACGACTACTGGTCACAGAGGTAAAAGGACAATGGCACCCAGAGCTATACACAGCCGCAAAGTGTCAATTGCATGAGCGCTACTCAATACACCCCGACGCCGAACACCAAGGGGTTTTTCTTGTTCTATGGTTTGGGGCAGACGTGCCTGTAGCGGGACTCAAAACGTCCGAAATTAAATCAGCAGAACAACTCAGACTGAATCTTGAGGCATCGTTACCATCCGACCTGCATGGATTAATTGATATATTTGTACTGGATTTATCCGATTCCAAATAAATATCAATTAATCTCATGTTTTGCGTGCTGGAGACATGGCACTGTTGCCATTCAGCTTAACACCGCCTGTTCATCGCTTAGGGAAACTCTGAAAAAGACTTCTAAATCTGGTGAAATACTCCAGTCCCAAGCACTGAACGGTTGAGTCCCGATGAAGCAGATGTCCTTCGCTGGCGCCGAATACGCTGGCAAACGCAAAAAAACCCCGCCGTGAACGCTTCCTGATCGAGATGGATCAGGTCGTGCCCTGGAATGGCTTGGTCAAACTGATCGAGCCACACTATCCAAAGGGCGAGTTTCGAGGACAACTTGAGTCATCTCCTTACACTGCAAATCGAAAGCGCTGGATGGATCGGTGCAGGTTGGCTAATTGGGTGTGCTGTCCTCTATGCTCTCGGTGTACTGGTAGCGTGGGTTATTCGTGGCTTCCGCCATAAAGGGCCGATAAGCTCATAGCGTCCGCTATGGGACAATGTCAGCCTCTATGCACAGGTCAACCAAGGGCTTATGCATGAGGCACCGAATAATCGTGCTTGTTTCTTCAGCACTTAGATCAGGCTGCTTAACCGCCTCACCTATTAAGGCCAACGTCTGACGTCGGATCACCTCGTCAATAGCGCTGATCCTAAGCACCACGTCGTCCTGCCAGCCTTCCGGTAACGGCACACCTTGACGAGCATTCTTGATAGCAGTCTACCAAGCATTGATAATCAACAACCTACGACTCATTGCCTCACGGCGAGAACCAGTCTTCAGCTACTGGGATAAAATCTTCCGCCCGCCGACTGCCTTCTGCAAATCCTTGGGGATGGCGAGAAGAACATGCCACGTACCACCCTGAAGCTCCAAATTTTCTGCCATTATGTCCGCAGCAGAATGTCTATCGTGCGTAAAACATCCGTTTAGGTCAGCAATTACGGCACTATAAGGGCTGGAAGGTTGTTTAGTTCGAACCTCTTCTTCACCGCCATATTTTAAACCACAAAGCCCCTGAATTCTGAAAAGAATTCAGGGGCTTTGTGGTTTATGACTTCTCAAAAAGCGACTGTGCAACGCCGTATGGGCTAATGCGCACTGTTAGCCGGAAGCGATAGCGTTTTATGACTGCGATCAAATAATCGCAATCAAATTACGAGCCCAGTCCTTACGCCATCCGCCTCATGGACAAATTCATCTGCCCCATCAAATCTCTCTGTTCTCTCAGCGAAAGCACCAGCCGGGCGATGGACCGGCTGCTGTTTACTTCGGACAGGGACAGCCCCGTTACATAGAGCTGGATCTCACCTGATTCGGGGTGAAGAAGCTTCACCGAGAAGGTTTCATTTGGCGCGACGACGCACTCGCACTTTGAAGGCAGAAAGGCTGTTTCAAGAACTCGCTGAATATCGGGTTTTGAAAACATGGTGCGTCCTCTGGAAGGGGCCGAAGCGTGATGTGAAGTGTAGACGAGTTTCAGGCGAATAGGTTTCCGAGCTGCGCGCCGGATGCACGCGGCGCGTGGGGCTTTTTGTGGCGGCTGCCTGGGACTGTTTTTGCCTGATCAAGGCAACTGCCCACAACGCATCATGCTCTCTGGTCTAAAGTACCCTCTCCTGAACTCCCCGAGCCTCGACCGACATGAATGAACGCGCACGTGAACTGGCGTCTCGTCTGATTCGCAATTTTAACGAGGCTCCCCTCGAACATGAAGTTCGTGAACCGCTCTATGAAAGCTCGGCAGCCCGCTTGGGCACTGGCACAGCCGCGCAAAAGCTGGGGGCGTCGATTGATGTCGTGGCGCCGGGCAAGCGCTCCTGCCCTTATCATTTTCATCACGTGCAAGAAGAGATGTTCGTGATCGTCGAGGGCGAAGGCAGTCTGCGTGTCGCGGGCGAGATGCTGCCGATCAAGACGGGGGACGTCTTGTTTATCCCCGCAGGTGCCGATTACCCGCACCAGATAATCAATACCTCGCAGGCGCCGCTGAAATACCTGTCGATCAGCACCCGGGAAACACCCGAAGTGTGTGAATACCCGGACTCGGGCAAGTACCAGGCCATGGTTTCTGTCCAAGGGACCCGAGTGTTCACCGCCAACCAGCGGACCACGGAAAACCTCGATTACTGGGACGGCGAACCGTGATTTGAATTGTTTATAAATTGTATCCGGCAGTTCACGCTTTTTTCACGTTCGCGGGTTTATTGTTAACTCAATTCCCAGCAAGACCTTAAGCCCGCTACCCCCCATCGCGGGCTTTTCTTTGTCTGCGATTTGAGCATGCAGCGTTTGGCATGAGTCAAGAGACATCAGGGACACGACTGCTCAAGCAAGCGTCGGGCAGACAGGGAACATCATGCAGAATACGATTTCCAAGCCCTACCTCCCGGATGAAACCCGTCAATCATGAAAAACACCCTGAAAAAACTGCTCCTCGCTGTGGCATGTCTGGCGGCTGGCCCTGCTTTCGCTGCGTGTCAGATGACGCCAGTGGCGTACGACATGCCTTCGCAACGTCTGGACGAGGCCTTGCAGCAACTGGCGCATCGGTCCGGCTGCCCGGTGAAGGTCAACCTGGGCGCGGACAGCAGCAGAAAGGTCAAGAAATTCAAGGGCACCTTTACCCCGGATCAGGCGTTGTGGCTGGTCTTGAAAAAAACCGGGCTGGAAGGCTATGTCGAAAATGACGGGCTCACGGTTGACCGTCGCGGCCAGGACTTTGTAAACCAGCGGGCAACAGAGCTACGCACAGCTATCGATGAGGCAGGCACGCGGATGGAGGCCAGGAAGAAAAAGCGCTTCCTTCATCAACTGGACACCATCGAGTCCGGAGCGAAGAAGGTGGTCCTTGAACAGAGCTTTGTCAGCGCAGCCGAGATGGCGAGTTACAAGCGTGACTTCGACGAACTGTCGAGCCAGATACCGGCCAGCAAGTGATCCCGCGATAATTGCGCTAAAATTTGCCGCTTTTAAGCGCAAGGCCGAACGCGCAGTGGATGACCGATGAAAAAAACCGCATTACTCCTGATGGCACTGACCCTGCCTGCGCTTGCTCAGGGCGCAGGCGATGCCGAGGCCGGGAAAGCCGTGTTCACCCGCCTCTGCTCGGGCTGCCACAAGATCGGCCCTTCTGCACGCAGCGCATTTGGCCCGCCCCTCAACGGCATCATTGGTCGTCAGGCGGGGCAACAGGAAGGCTACGTGTACACCGACGCGATGAAGAACTCGGGGCTGGTCTGGACGCGTGAAGTGTTGCGCACTTATATCAAGGACCCGAGCGAAGTTGTCCCCGGTACACGCATGAAGCTGTGGTGGATGGGTAACGATGAGCGAATGGAAGATCTGCTGGAATACCTTGATGCCAACAAGTAGTACGAGGGGGTAAAGCGAGGTCCGGATATAAATCGCCCCCGGTACTCACCGAGGGCAGTCTGTCAGTTACTTGTCCGGCGTGTAAGGCGGGTAATCATCCTTACTGCCTTTATCGGTAGCAGGCGTCTTCGCTGGCTCGGTGGGGTCGATCTGCGGGTCTTGGGTGTTCGGCGACTTCTCGTCGAAACCCGGATCGTTCTTGTTTCCGCTGTTGCTGCCTGGCTGGGTGCCGGTCATATGCGCCTCCGTTTTTAAATTCAGGACCTGATATTAAGAGAGCCTGAGGCCACAGCCGTGCGATGTGTCTGACGAACGGGCCTGGCAGAGGGATATGGCAGCGACAAAGAGCAAGTGGTAGCCTTGCGCCATGCTCGCGTCCAGTAGGGATAACCTCATGAAAAGGCTTTCAATAACGCTGTCGGTATTCGCTTTGCTGGGCAGCGGTGCAGCATACGGCGAGATCTTCAAATGCACATCACCCCAAGGCAAGGTGAGTTATGCATCGATTCCGTGTGATGAAAGCGCGCAAAGCGCACTGCAACGCGAAGGCCCGGCCTATATGCGGAACGCAGACGAGCCGCTGGACTACGTTCACAAGACCAACCTCAAGGCTATCGAATACCTGAAAGTCGGCGGTCGCACTCGAGTGCAAGTGATCGAGACCGAGCGCTACAAGGCCTTCCAGAGAAACCGCCCGCCTCCCCCGAACATTCCTTCGCAGTGCCAAAGCCCGCGTTACGACAGCCAATGTTTCGATCCATCGGGTGGAATGTCCTCGAAAAAACAGGCGGCCTTTCGGAATACCGCTCGATAATCTACTGAGCGGTTTTCACATCGGCACGCACTTCACTGATCTGAATTTCAGGGATCAGGTCGGTGTAGTTGATGATATCGGCATTGATCTGCTTTGAATGCGGCCCCATGCCGGCTTCGAAGTCTTCAATGGAATCACAGTAAATGTGGCACATGCCGATATACACGGGGTCGGAACCTGGCGTTGCTCCGCCTATGCCGCGGTCCACGCTGTAGCCCTTGCAGTACTTGCCCATCAGCTCCTGCACCAGCGGCATGTGTTTGTCACGATAGTAATCGTGGTCGAAACGGGCACCCTCTTCATACGCATACAGCACGCTCACTTTGATCATAACGACAGGTTCCTCTTCAAATGATCGATAAATTCGTGCGGACAACCGTTTGCAAGTGCTGACATCAAAAGCCACCTCCCTCACAATCACGCGGTCTTGCCAGACTATTCAAAGAGACAGCCTGGCTATCGAAACGTTTGAGGCAAAACCACATGAATACACTTGAGTGGAACGAGGCCGCGCTGGCGAAATACCTCGCGACCCATCCGACCCTGAAGGATGAAATCAGCGCCTTGAGCCCCAAGGAGCAACAGCAGCAAGTGCAATGGGCGTTCGAAGACGAGGCCGAGAGCCTGGGTATCGAGACCTGGGAGCTGGCCTTGGAGCTGATTGCCGAGTCGCCCGAACAATTGCAGAGCATGCGCCTGGAAGCACACCGCCAGGTCGCCGAAGCACTGGGGATGGACTGGGAAGAATATTGCGGATTCAACGATATCCAGCCATGACGCGGCGCGCAGTCGGCGCAAAATCAGCCATTGATCGGCACGCCATTCAGTGACCCGGCAGTCAGCGCTTTACCTGTTCCTTATGGATGAGTAACGTCTGCTCACTTCAATAAAGGAATCACGTCATGAGTGATCTGGTCTCGTACCATCTGGACGACGGCGTCGCCACGCTGACCCTGAACAACGGCAAGGTCAATGCCATTTCCCCGGACGTGATCGTTGCGTTCAACGCGGCGCTGGATCAGGCCGAAAAGGATCGGGCCATCGTTATTCTCACCGGCCAGCCGGGCATTCTGTCGGGCGGTTACGACCTCAAGGTCATGACCTCCAGCGCCGAGGCCGCGATCGAGCTGGTCGCACAGGGCTCGACGCTGGCGCGGCGCATGCTGTCGCACCCCTTCCCGATCATCGTCGCCTGCACCGGCCACGCGGTTGCCAAGGGTGCCTTCCTGCTGCTGTCTGCCGATTATCGAATCGGTGTCGCCGGGCCATTCAGTATCGGCTTGAACGAGGTGCAGATCGGCATGACCATGCACCACGCCGGCATAGAACTGGCGCGCGATCGCCTGCGCAAATCGGCGTTCAATCGCTCGGTGATCAACGCCGAGATGTTCGACCCTGAAGCAGCGATGGCCGCCGGTTTCCTCGACCGGGTGGTCAGCGTCGAGGAGCTGCAGAGCACCGCACTGGCCGTCGCCGGGCAGCTAAAGAAGATCAATATGAACGCGCACAAGAAGACCAAACTCAAGGTCAGAAAGGCCTTGCTCGACACGCTGGAGGCAGCGATCGAGAAGGATCGGCAGCACATGCTCTGATCCCCAACCGAAGCCCGTGTAAACGGGCTTTCGTTTATCGGCGAACTCATACGCGTTTGATCAATCTGATCAGCGACCGCGCATGTTTTTGCGCCACTGACAAATTGAAGAAGCGATAGCGCCATGGGCCGAGTTGTTGCAGCAGCGGTGTACACAAAGGGCAAAAAAGTCCGTGATATTACCCTCGATGAGGGCGCTGCCTGGGCAGCCAAGCCCGATCATTTCGTCTGGATAGGACTGGAGCAGCCCACCAACGCGGAGCTGACCAGCCTCAAGGAGCAGTTCAACCTGCATGAGCTGGCCCTTGAAGACGCGCTTGAGGTGCATAGCCGTCCGAAGCTGGAAACCTTTGGCGATGCACTGTTCATCGTGACTTACGCCCCCGTTCGCGACAACGGCAAGCTGCTGTTCATCGAAACCCATATCTTCGCCGGCAAGGGTTACATCATCACCTCGCGCAACGGTCACTCCAAGTCCTACGGGCTGGTGCGTCAGCGCTGCGAAGCCAGACCACTGCTGCTGGAGCATGGCGAAGATTTCGTGCTCTACGCGCTCTTGGACTTCGTGACCGAGAACTACCAGCCGGTGACCGAAGCCATCCACGCCGAGCTCGAGCAACTGGAGCAGAGCGTCATTGGTGGTTCGTTGCGCGAGTCCGACATCCAGCACATTCATGCTCTGCGCCGCGATCTGTTACGCATGCGCCGCTACGTAGCACCGATGGTGGAAGTGGGTGAGGAATTGCAGAAACTGAGTTTTCCGTTCATTGACAAGAACATGCGTCCTTACTTTCGCGATGTCGAAATTCACGTCAAGCGGCAGATGGAAGACCTGGGCAACCTGTGTGACATCGCCAGCCAGACAATCGAAATCGGCCTGCTGCTGGAGTCGTCGAGGCAAAGCATCGTGCAACGCAAGTTTGCCGGATGGGCAGCGATTCTGGCGTTCCCGACGGCCATTGCCGGCATCTACGGCATGAACTTCGAGAACATGCCTGAACTCAAGTGGGAACACGGCTACTTCATCGTGCTGGGTGTCATTCTGGGCGGGTGTACGGCGCTGTTCGCCAGCTTCAAGCGCTCCGGCTGGCTCTAACCCCGCCACCGCATTCCCGTTCAAACAGTCCGCCGAGCCAATGACGATGAGTCATGCGTCGGGTCAGACGGACTGTTTTTCCGGCTTGTGCGCCACAAAGCGCATCATCCATTCCGCCACCGTCGCACCATGATGGTCGTGATCCAGGCTGGCGACACCCTGCTGGTAAATCTGCTCGCCCAGCGCTTCTTGGCGAAGGTCAAGCAAGGTGCGGGAAAAGTCATGGATGAACTCGGGATGCCCCTGGAAACACAGCACCTGATCATTGATATGGTAGGCCGCAAACGGGCAGAACTCGCTGGACGCAAGCACCGTCGCGTTTTCGGGCAGCGCGGTGACCTGATCCTGATGGCTGATCAGCAGCGTGAGCTTTTCCATCGCCGGCGTCATCCACGGCCTGGCGGGGGCCAGCTGATAATGGTGAATGCCGACGCCCCACCCTTGCACCGCACGCTCGGTCTTGCCGCCCAGCAGCAAGGCCAGTAACTGATGACCGAAACAGATACCCAGCAGTTTTTCGCCGCGCTGATACAGCTCCAGCAGGTAGACCTTCAAGGTCTGAATCCACGGGTCGGTGCCAAATGAGTCGGCCTTGCTGCCGGTGACCAGGTAAGCATCGAACTGCTCGTCTGCAGGTGGATAGTCCCCTTGCACCACGTTGTAGACCGTCAGCTCTGCGGCGATGGGCTGGCGAGCGAAGAGTAACTCGAACATCCGCCCATACCCATGATATTGCTCGACCAGTTCAGGCCGCAGATTGTCGGTTTCCAGAATACAGATGCGTAAAGACATAAAAGGGACCCTGAAGCAGTAATGAGGCAATAGCGCACCAGCAGAGCCTGCCTTGAAGACCTCGGCAAATCAAGCTGCACCCCCGCCCGTTTCAGACGTTTATTCCATGTAGGAAAATTCTGTCCCGGACGAACGGTGCAAAGCTGACGGCCAATGCCGAAGCGTCTAGAAAAGGGCTGTGCATTCAGCGCCGCACCCGGTAATAACGTTCGCTTCTAGATAAACACAGTTAGATTCCCAACAGTTCTAAGCTGAACGGCACCTCGGCTCTATGGTTATATCTGTAACAGGAGGCGCGCAAAATCCTTTCAGCGCTCGGGCCAGCGGTCGAATGACCGGACCCACCTGTTCAATGCGTAACCTTGCCAGCAGTCGATTATCTGTTTTGCAGATCGCGCCTGCTTCTGTTGCTCAGGAATAACAACAAAAGGCGGTCGGCCATGTTCAAGTTCAAACACTCTAAAGTACGTCAGGCGGGATTGATCCTCTTCACCACTGCGCTGTTATTGATCGTGCCTAACCTGAATCGATTGTTTGGCTGATCCACGCGCTTTCGATCGACGTTCAACTGTGCCACTCTTTCCATTCGCACTGAGGGAGGTGGAGTTTATGCGCCAATGGATTGCTGTTTGTGCACTTGTCAGTAGTTTCGCAGCACACGCGGGGATGGTCGATCAGGCTGCGGCCGTGGCAGCGCTGAAGGAAGGCAAGCTGGCGATGGATGTTCGCAGTCAGACCGACTATGACGCAGGCACGGTACTGAACGCCGTGCGCGTCGATGACCGACGGCTGGTCAATCAGATGAAACAGGTGCTCAACGACCGCAATGCGGTGTTCGTGATTTTCAGCAGCACGGACAGCAAGGCCGACAAGGCTCAGGACCAGCTCAGGGCTGCGGGCTACTTCAGCGTCATCAATGGCGGCAACTATGAAGAGCTGCACAACGCGCTCTACGACATCACCGACGACCCCGCCGAATAAGCAACGGCCGGGAACTTGAGCCCGGCCATTGCATGATGCACAGCCCAGTTACGCGTTACTGATGCTGCGCCTGGACCTGCACACGGGTTTTCACTTTCGGCGTGCCGGTCATGGGCGACACCACGACCTTGGCGTGCATATGCTCGGATCCGCCACCGCGCCGCATGCCGCGCACCGGACAGGCGTCCAGATAATCCAGCCCTACCGCCAGTTTCAAATGACGCTCGGGAATGGCCAACTGATTAGTGACATCGAAACTGTACCAGGCGTCGTCTATCCAGGCCTCGGCCCAAGCGTGGCTGGACAGATGCTCGCTGTCTTCGCTGCACAGGTAACCGGAGACATAACGAGCCGGCACCCCGAGGCTGCGGGCACAGGCCAGAAACGCGTGGGTATGGTCCTGACACACGCCAGAGCGTCCGGCGAAAGCCTGCGCGGCACTGGTGTCCACCTCGGTCGCGCCCTGGGTGTAGGTCATGTGCTGGTTGAGCGCCTGCATCAGGTCGATCAACCCGGTGCGGTCAGCTCGTTTGCGGCACTCCATCGCCGCAAAACTGCGAATCGCCTCGTCAGGCTCGGTCAGTCGGGTCACGCGCAAAAACGGCAATGCCGACTGGCTTTCGTGCTCGGCCTCGCGGGTCTCGTCGATCTCCACCTGCCCGCGCGCGCCGATGATGATCGATTCGTGCGGCTCTTCCAGGCTCAGAACATGCAGGATATTGCCAAAGGGGTCTATCTGCGCACGCACCGGACGTGGCAACGTCAGCTGCCAGCTGAGCACTTGCTGACGCTCACTGTCGTGAGGTGTCAGGCGCAGATACTGGATACTCGAGCGCACCTGGTCATCGTAGTGATAGGTGGTCTCATGGCTTATCGAAAGTCTCATGCAGCCTCCAGATACGAAGTGTGAATGGCATCACCCAGTTGAGCCAGCATCGGAATGAATTCGTTCAACCACTCGTGCAGGCCTTCAGACAGAATCTCGTCGATGCTGGTGTAGCGTAATCTGGCGTCCATCTCGGCCGCCATGCGCTGTGCGGGTCGACCGTTGACGCCGGGCAGGCTGGCCAGAATGACGTCCATCTCCTCCAGACAAGCGCGTAGCGAGCGCGGAATATCGGCACGCAGCAGCAACAGTTCGGCAACCTGACGCGCGCCTGGCGCATCCCGATAGACCTCAGTGTAAGCCTCGAACGAGGACAGCGCGCGCAGCAAGGCGCTCCACTGGTAATACCCGGCCGCCGAGTTGTCTGCGGCGGCGTTGGCCTGTGGCCCACGCAATTCAAGCATTTCATAACGGGCATCGAGCATGCGCATGGTGTTGTCGGCGCGCTCGATGAACGTGCCCAGACGGATGAAGCGGAATGCATCGTTACGCATGATGGTGCCGTAGGTCGCGCCACGGAACAGGTGCGAACGCTCCTTGACCCACTCGCAGAAACGGCTCATGCCGTAGCGGGTCAGGCCCTGCTGGGCGATGCCGCGAATCTCCAGCCAGGTGGAGTTGATGTTCTCCCACATGTCTGCGGTGATACGCCCGCGCACCGCGTGCGCACTGGCCCTCGCTGCGCCCAGGCAGCTGTAGATGCTGGCCGGATTGGTGGCGTCCAGGGCAAAGAAATGCAGCATGCGTTCGGCGTGCAGCTCGCCATGACGCTCGATATAGGTTTCCAGCGTTCCGGTGATCAGCAACGGCATGGCTATTTCATCCAGCCCGTCGCCCCGCCCGTCCTGCGGCATCAGCGACAGCGAATAGCTCACGTCCAGCATTCGGGCGAGGTTCTCCGCTCGCTCCAGGTAACGCGACATCCAGAAAAGATCAGAGGCAGTTCTACTTAACATTGGCAGGCATCCTTAATCCTCGACCACCCAGGTGTCTTTGGTTCCGCCACCCTGTGACGAATTGACCACCAGCGAGCCTTCACGCAAGGCCACTCGGGTAAGCCCGCCAGGCACAACGCGGGTTTCACGACCGGACAGAACAAACGGGCGCAAATCGATATGTCGCGGGGCGATGCCGTTCTCGACAAAGGTCGGACAGGTCGACAGGCACAAGGTGGGTTGGGCGATGTACGCATGCGGCTTGGCCTTGAGGCGTGCCCGGAAGGCTTCGATCTCGGCGGCGGTCGCTGCGGGACCGACCAGCATGCCGTAGCCACCGGAGCCCTGGGTTTCCTTGACGACCAGGTCGCCCAGGTTGGCCAGCACATGTGACAGCTCTTCAGGCTTGCGGCACTGCCAGGTCGGCACGTTCTTGAGAATCGGTTCTTCGTCCAGATAGAAGCGAATCATGTCGGTGACGTAGGGATAAACCGACTTGTCATCCGCGACGCCGGTACCGATGGCATTGGCCAGGACCACGTTGCCGGATCGATAGGCAGACAGCAGCCCAGGGACGCCCAGCATCGAATCAGGGTTGAAGGCCAGAGGATCGAGAAATGCGTCATCGAGGCGACGATAGATCACGTCAACGGCTTTCGGGCCGTCGGTGGTGCGCATGAACACGCGGTCATCGCGAACAAACAGATCAGCACCTTCCACCAGTTCAACGCCCATCTCGCGAGCCAGAAACGCATGCTCGAAAAAGGCGCTGTTGAAGCGGCCTGGCGTCAGCACCACGACACTCGGGTTGTCCAGATGACTGGAACTCTTGAGCGTGTCGAGCAACAGATTAGGGTAGTGATCGATTGGCGCAATGCGCTGCGCGGAAAACAGCTCCGGGAACAGGCGCATCATCATCTTGCGGTCTTCGAGCATATAGCTCACGCCGCTCGGGGTGCGCAGATTGTCTTCCAGCACGTAATAGGTGCCGTCACCGTCGCGCACCAGATCGACGCCGGAAATATGCGAGTACAAATCGCGGTGCAGATTAAGACCCTGCATTGCCAACTGGTACTGCTCGTTGGCCAGCACCTGTTCGGCGGGAATTATCCCGGCCTTGATAATCCTCTGGTCGTGATACAGATCGGCCAGAAACATGTTCAGCGCCTTGACGCGCTGAATGCAGCCACGCTCGACAACCCGCCATTCGCTGGCCGGGATGCTGCGCGGGATGGTATCGAAAGGGATAAGCCGCTCGGTGCCCTGCTCATCACCATAGAGGGTGAATGTGATCCCGGCACGGTGAAACAGCAGATCAGCTTCGCGCCTGCGTTGAGCCAAAAGCTCGGGAGGTGTATCACCCAGCCAGCGGGCGAACTCCCGATAGTGCGGACGGACTACGCCGGCCGCATCGTACATCTCGTCATAAAAGGTGCGGATCATGCCGTACTCCTTGTCACCATGGACACCAAGACCATCGCAAAGCCCGTGCCACCGGCATAAACGCTTTGATTTCAAAAGGTTAGGTAAACACTCGACGCTCTACGCACCATTCCTGTGCACTAAACGCCCAAGCCAATTCTTTTGCGCCTCATTCGGAAGCGTCATTCAACCGTGAAATCTATGATCAGCATAGTCAGAGTTGATTTCCGCCAACGACATTAGTTCGCCACACTCCACAGCAACAGAGCAAACAGGGCGCCAAACGCCGATTTTGCCCTAAACGATATTTTGTCCAGCAAGCCAAAAATGCCTGCGGATTTTAAACAGACTTCCCTTTGCGCCACTCGTTTGAGTGGCTTTTTTTTGACCACTGCTTATGAACCAGGCCCAGAAACAGAACCGGCCGATGCGGAACGTATCCCGAATCAGCCGGTGGTGGTGTAGTGCCTGACAATCCGCAGCCATCAAGCGTGCAGTCTTCTGATCTCCTGAGTAACGCCCCATCCCTCGACTTCGCCGTCCATAGGTGAAATGACCGTCTGGAAGTCCTGCTCGAAGTCACCAATGCCGTCATAGGTGGCGTACATGACTTTGCTCAATTGAAGGTGCCAATGACCGTCATCACGTACGTTTACCTGGGTGTTGAGGGATTCGCCGCGAAATTGCTCTGCGGCCTGCCGTGCCCGCTCCTCGTCCGGGAAGATGGCGTAGAACTCGATGGGATAGATTCGCGCGAAGTCAAAACCGCCTTCTTTCATGCGGCGCAGTACGTTACTGCTGATGTCCTCTTGATAGGCTGTGCTCATGAAACGTCCTCCTATGCAACGATAGATAGAGTTTCAACTCTTCCTGAGCGACCGCCGAGTCTTCGGAGGGCGCCTCGCGACAGATAATCCGACGCGGGGAATCAAGCATGTAGCTGACCGGACCAGGCTTGGCACCGGTCGGGTATCGAGATGTCAGAGGCTGATTGAACAGCCTCGTCTGCAGAGTAGCCCCATCGTGGGCCGGATGCCAAGTGGTTGCCACTAAAAGGTTTTTGATCAGCGCAGATCAGGCGACTTCTGTAATGGAAATGATCTGCACACTGTTATGGTCCTTGAGCGTCTTCACGGTAGGATCTTCAGTACGCCCATCAAGATCATTCAGATTCAGCTCGTCGGTAACTGGGTAGAGATCCTTGCGCAGGAAACGCGCCGCCTCCTCCTCACTCGGACGCTCATCAAAACCAGCCTCGCGGTGCTGCTGCACACCATCCTTGTCCAGATACGAAATGGCCCACTGTTTCATCAATGCCTCCCATACGAAGCCAGGCACTCTGGCTTATGTGATCTGGACCTTTTGGCCCGTGTATTCGTTCAACCGATTGCGCCGCAGGGCCAGCCATGCCGGGCAAAAAAAAGACCCTCGCAGTCAATGCCGAGGGCCCTTGTCGCTTGACTGATCCGACTCGCCGGTCGCCCGGACGAGTCGGTTGTCATCAGTTGCGGTTCTTGCTGGCTTCTACACCGGCCGTGTTATCCAGAAGGCTCTTGGTGGCCGTCTGCAGGAAACTTTCCAGCTTGCGCTTGAGCTCCTGCGTGTCGGGCGCATCAGGCACTTCTTCGGCATGCGGCTTGGCGCCAAGGGTGTAGGTTAACAACTTGGCAGGCATCTCGGTCGGCTCGATCAGGATACGGTTGCCGCTGATGATAGCGACCACCTGCTCACTGCCCGACGGCTTGATCACACCGAAGCCCTTGTCACCCTCAGGCAGGTTCAGCAGATCGCGGCCCCAGCACTGGTTGCGGTTCAGACCACCCAGACGTCCCATGATGGTCGGCACGACGTCGACCTGCGTCCCCACGATGCTGCTGCGCTGGCCGAACTTCTCCTGCACACCAGGGCCGATCAACAGCAGAGGCACGTTGAAACGGCCCAGGTCCATTTCGGTCAGTTGCTTGTCGTTACCGAAACCATGGTCGCCCAGCACTACGAACAGCGTGTTCTTGTAGTAAGGCTCTTTTTTGGCCTTCTCGAAGAACTGGCCCAGCGCCCAGTCGGCATAACGCATGGCGGTCAAATGCTCGTCCAGCGAGCCGTGCCCGGTGACGCGCTCGACCGGCAGAGGATCCGGCAGCGCATACGGCGTGTGGTTGGACAGGGTCTGCAGCAAGGCATAGAACGGCTTGCCGTCCTGACGGGCCTTGAGCTCCTGCGCGCCACGGTCGAACATGTCCTGGTCGGAAACACCCCAGGTCGGATCGGAGAACACCGGGTTGACGAAGTCTTCACGGCCGACGAAGTTGGTCATGCCCTGGTTGCTGAAGAAGCCCGACTGGTTGTCCCAGGCAAAGTTGCCGTTATAGACGTAGACGTCGTCGTAGTTGCGACCCGTGCTCAGCAATTGCGGAAGCCCCGACAGCTTGTGGCTGCCTTCCGGCGTCTGCATCAGGTACTCGAAGCCCGGCAGGTTCGGGAAGCACGCCATGGTGGCGAACATGCCCTGGTGGGTGTGGGTACCGTTGGAGAAAAAGTGATCGAACAACAGGCCTTCCTTGGACAACTTGTCGAAGTACGGCGTGATGTTGGCATCGTTGCCCAGGGCGCCCACCGAGTGACCGGCGAAGCTTTCCATCAGGATCACGACCACATTGCGGATCGGCAAGGTGTTCTCTGCCGGCGGCGTGAAGTCGCGACGCACAGCGGCAATATCCGGCTCGACCAGCTTGTCATTCGGGGTCAGCAGCATGTCGCGCACGGTCTGCTGAGCCTCGTTCTGTGGCAGCGTGGCTTTCCAGATATTGTCGCGATCTTCGGACATACGGCTCTTGGCCGCAGTGATCAACGTCAGTGTGCCGTTGAGGCCCAACTGGTTGGCGAAGTTGGAGTCAGTGGTGTAAGCGTCGCCCCAGCGCAGCGGCGGACCTTGACGCAGAGTGCCACGGATGCAGACCACCATGACCAGCAACACCAGCACGAACACACCGGCGCGCACATACCACGGCGCAATGGAACGAGTGGCCTCCGGGCTGGTTTTTGCAGCAACACGTGGACGGGTTGCACGGTCAATGCCCTTGAACACCAGACTCAGCAGCCAGGTCACCACGGCCCATGCCAGCAGGTAACGGACCACCGGGAAACCGTACCAGAGCATGCTCAGAACAGTCTTCGGGTCTTCCTTGACGTATTGAAACACCAGACCGTTCAGGCGCTGGTGAAACTCACGGTAGAAGTCCATTTCCATCAAGCCGAAGAACAGCGTAATGCTGCCAACCAGCGTCAGCCAGAAACGGAAGAACCCGCGTGCCGCCATGGCGCGTGCGCTGAACAGCGACAGCACCAGCGGAATGAGCAGGTACACGGTCAGGCGCAGGTCGAAGCGCGTGCCGTTGAACAGTGCTTCAAGGAACGTCGAGGCAGGCGTGTCGCCAATCATCTCGCGGTTGTAGACCAGCAGACCGATACGCAACAGCGTGTACATCACCATCAGGGCGAAGCCGCTGAGCAGGATGTACGCCAGATGCGATTTGACAGTGGGGTTTTGCAGGCGGGCTTGCCGATGAATCTGGGCGTCCGTTTTGGCCATGGTTGTCAGGATCCGGTGGATTCAGGGGTAGGTTCAGAGTGCGGCGCCGCCCTCCTCTTGAAGGAGACGGCGCGCGACAGGGCGCAGATATTACTTGATTGCGGGTCGCCAGGGGCCAGCTCGGCCGATGAAGACGCGTGCCTGTTCAGCTTCGCGCGCAATTTTGTGACAGAACGTGTGAAATTTCTGTCGCGAATTAAGCGCTTATAAAGCCTTACAGGCCACGCTCGAGAAAATCCGGCTCGAGGAGCCGGACCGACTCATCAGTCGTTGCTGGCCTTGCCTACGGCCTGCAGAACGTACTGTGGCAAGGCGAACGCACCGATGTGGACTTCCGGATTGTAATAACGCGTAACAATACCGCTGCCCGAGAAACGCTGACGCAGGGTTTCCAGCGGCAGTTTGCGATAGCTCTTGTTGGTTGAGCCCCAGGCGAAGGTCATTGCTCCGCCGATATAAGTAGGGATCGCAGCGTGATAGAAATGCCAGTCGGCAAACAGACCGTTCATGCGCCCGGCTGTGGTCTGCACGCCACTCAACTGCATGAAAGGCGTGCCATTCTGGGTGACCAGAATGCCGCCTTCATTGAGGCAGCGATGGCAGGCCTGATAAAAGTTTTCCGAGAACAGTACTTCACCCGGGCCGATCGGATCGGTGGAGTCGGAGATGATCACGTCGAACTTCTCTTCGGTGGTCGCGACGAAGCGCATGCCATCGTCGATGACCAGGTTCAGACGTGAATCGTCGAAGGCACCGCTGGAATGATTGGGCAGATATTCCTTGCACATCTCGACCACGGTCGCATCGATCTCGACCATGGTGATATGTTCGACGCTCATGTGCTTGGCGACTTCACGCAGCATGCCGCCGTCGCCACCGCCGATGATCAGCACACGCTTGGCTGCACCGTGCGCCAGAATCGGCACATGGGTGAGCATTTCGTGGTAGATGAATTCGTCCGCTTCGGTGGTCTGAATGACGCCGTCCAGCGCCATGACACGGCCCATGCGCGGGTTCTGGAAGATCACCAGGTGCTGGTGATCGGTACGTACTTCGTGAAGCATTTTTTCAATACGAAAGCGTTGGCCGTAGCCTTCGTATAACGTTTCCTGATAATCGCTCATGGGTAAGCTCCCGCTGGGTACTGATGACAGGACGGCCGACCGCCCACAACAAAGGCGCGCATTCTACGTCGAGGAACATGACAGGTCGAACCTCTATGCAGCTTAGCGTGTCACTGCCGCCGCGAATGCCCGGCGCATGAAACGAAAAACGCCTGATTACCCAGGGTAATCAAGCGTTGTTTGCCCAGCGTATGGACGTATCACATACGGACGTTGCCACGCGGCCCGAGGATTGCCCAGATGATCAGGCCCACCACAGGAAGCAGTACGATCAGCAATACCCAAAGGATTTTCTTGCCGGTCTCGGCACCGCTTTTCAAGACGTTGATGATGGCCCAGATATCGAGCGCCAGAATGATCAAGCCGACCAGGCCGTTGAAGCTAGAACCCATGGTGTTGCCCCTAAATTGAATGCTTACCCTCCTAGGATAGTCGCGCCGTTCGGGGGTTCCGTTGAACCAACCTTATATTCTCGGGCTCCCAGACGGGGTCGACTTTGTATTTCAGTCACCATTGCTTTCTCCCCCTTTACATAGGTAGCCCTATCAATGCCTACGCCCGCATCCTCCCGAACGCCCTGGGCGGCCTGGTTAAACCAGCTTCAGGGCAGCCCGCTGGTAAGCCTGGGCTTCGCCCTCGCCCTGCTGATCGTCGTCGGCCTGGGTGGCATCAGTCTTTACAACGCTTTCTATGGCACCAGTCAGGTCAACTTCAATCACGCCTTGCTGGGCGGTATCGCTGGTTTTCTGGCGACGGCGCTGGGCGCAGTGATGGCGGTTGCCCTGCGCAACGTCTCGCAACGCGTTCAGGACATCATGCTCGGGTTTGCCGCCGGGATGATGCTGGCGGCCAGCTCGTTCTCGCTGATTCTTCCGGGCCTGGAAGCCGCCCGGGACATTACCGACAGCGGGCCGTGGGCAGCTGCTACGGTTGTCGCCGGTCTGGGGCTGGGTGTGCTGCTGATGCTGGGGCTGGACAGGTTCACCCCGCACGAACATGAAAGCGTAGGCCGCCAGGGGCCTCATTCGGAGCGAATCAGCCGGGTCTGGCTGTTCGTGCTGGCGATCACCCTGCATAACCTGCCTGAGGGCATGGCGATTGGCGTCAGTTTCGCCAGCGGCGACATGAATGTCGGCCTGCCATTGACCACCGCCATCGCCATTCAGGACATTCCCGAAGGTCTGGCCATTGCGCTGGCCCTGCGTGCGACCGGCCTGTCGGCCTTCAAGGCGATGCTGGTAGCCATCGGTTCCGGCCTCATGGAGCCACTGGGCTCACTGGTGGGCCTGGGTATCTCCAGTGGCTTTGCCATCGCCTACCCGCTGAGCATGGGGCTGGCGGCAGGCGCGATGATCTTCGTGGTGTCCCATGAAGTCATCCCGGAAACCCACCGCAATGGCCATCAGACCTCGGCAACTCTGGGCCTGATGGGCGGGTTTGCGGTGATGATGTTTCTCGATACGGCGCTGGGTTAACCGCGCAGTGCTTGCAGTGCAGGTGCGGCATGGATGCCGGCCGATGCTGCCAGCTCGACTACGCGCGCTTCGTCACAACCGTATACCAGCACCGCTTGCAACTCGTCATCCAGTGGCTGGCTGAAGTTCATCAGCACATAGCCGCCCATCTCCTTGTTCATGCTGCTCAACTGAATCTGAATGCGATTGAGCGCAACCAGCGGCTCGACCTTGGCCAGCTGCTTGGGCTTGATGTTGAAGGTCACGTCCTTGCCAAACGACTGAACGATCTGCTCGAACAGGTCCATGTAGCTGTCGGCCTGGAACAGAACGGTTTCCGGCAGGCTGCCCACCACGACCCACTCGCCCAGCGGGATCGGGAATGTATCGTCGTAGTTGATATCAGGGTTGGCGGCCAGAAATGCCTGCGGATCGGCATACGCCTGCGCGGCTTCATCGGCGATATGCACGATTTCATCGTCGCCCATGCAGCCGGAGCTGACTTTGCTGATTAATTCGACCAGTGAGTCTTTCATGGGGGCGATCCTGATAGCGGGCAAAAAAAGAGGCGCGAAGGATAACGGTAACGACCTGCAATCGAAATGGCCTCGACCTGCAATATCGGGTTTTTCGACAGACATTAATTGAGTCTATCCGGCCCCCGCGAACCAGCATTGACTGTAAACGAACCCGAATCTATGCACTTCGACCTGCAATCGAGCGCAACCGGCCAAGATTAAATTGGACTGAAAAACCGACGATTTTGGCGTCCATCAAACGGTGGTTTTATCGATTCGACCAGGCAGCAGGAGGGTTTACGAACAGAAACGAGGCTCAAGTGCATTTTTTTATTAATCCCCGAAGCCCGTGTTCCGCAGCACAAGGCGGTTGGAGAACACCGCCTTGGCGAGACCTTGCATATGACGACGCAGCGCCCCAAGGGACGTGGATATGCGCGAAAACCGTGGCCGGCAACCCGACGCTGAGTGGTTTTGCCCATAACTGAGAAATACTGATGTTCAACGTTCACGCTCGCGCGACCATCAGTAATGTGGCTGTGCCAACGCCCCAATTCAGCCAGTATGACGCGTCGTCACGATCAAACGACTTCGCTGCATAAGTGCTCTGGAAGTCGTGGATTTAGGATTTAGTCAATCACATGCGCTTGGCCGTATCTCTCGATCCACTCGTGCATATTGGCATTTACTGAGTAGTTCTCTTCCCGGTGCTTGAATTTCAACCGGGTCTTAAAGTCAAGCTCCACCACGCCCTGTCCCGTCCAAGAGTCTACAATCGCTCCTTTCGGAAACTCATTAGTCGGGTGGATGACCACATAGTTGTGGCTTAACTTACGGTTGCTGTAGATGGTGAAATCTGAGATCCCTAGCTTATGGCGAAGGTGCAAGCCGATTTCCAGCGCCTGTATGTCACAATTGGAAAACCCTCTTCGCGGCACTTCCGTACGCAATCTGTGAGTTGCGTGGGCGTCATCTCAATCGCGCCACGCAAGTTCCCACTGTTGGTGCGATATATTTTCCGTTGCTGCAAATCTGCCAGATTCATCAGCGTTTCCGAAATATAAGTACGCTTCGCGCTGTCCGTGTACTGTTGCGCCCTCCTCACAGTCATTAGCGCATCCGCATCCGATTTTTCAGGTTTGTTCAAGCGGCCCATTGCCGTCTGATAACCTGTCGTGGACAACGTGGTTCTCTCGCTCACTTGCTCCACAAGATTGTTGACTGCCTGCCAGGTCGCTGACGAACTACCGGAAACTCTATTCATGCTGATTACACTCCGACGGTATGTTTCTAGTACGGAGCTTGGGTGGACTTTGGGCCGGATTCGGTTCCATGCGAACGTGGAGGACGCCAGAGCTTTATTTTGCGCAGATGAGCATTCCCGAACAGTTACAGATAGCGGTAAATCCATCGCGCCTCTATGTGTTCATGCCTTGCTGTCAGGACCGGGCTGGCTGCACGCCCATTCTGGTCAACTGCTCGATGGTGACGGTCGCGCCCATTGCCTGAGCGGCGCCCAGTGCAGTGATGCCCTTGGCATCGGTGGCATGCGGGTCCGCGCCCTGACTGATCAGGTAATCGACTATCTCGTTGCGATTGAACATCGCCGCCATCATCAGTGCGGTACGCCCATCAGCAGAGGCACCGTCTATATCCGCGCCCGCCTCGACCAGCAACCTGACCACTGCCAAATCGCCCTTGAACGCTGCGCCGGCGATGGGGCTCTGGCCGTTATCGTTGCGGATTTCAGGATCAGCCTTGTGGTTCAGCAGCACACGGACCGCATCCGCATGGCAGTGGTAGCTGGCCAGCATCAGCAGCGTATCGCCCTTGTGGTTGCGCAGATCTGCGGGCACGCCCTTTTCAAGCAGACGGTCCAGCATGACGGCATTTCCCTGGCGAGCCACATCGAATACCTGCTCGGCGAACTCGGCGGCTTCGTCTTCAGTCATGGTTTTCGAGGCGCTGATATCTGTATCGGTCATTAACTACTCCTTGGCGCACGTTACTCCGGACATATGTTGACCCGGCACTGATAAACACACTGACCTCAACTCTCGCCAGCTGTTCGATCAGCATCGATCCGGATGCGCAATGCCTGCTCTTGATCGCCAGAAGCTATGCAATCCCCCTTCTGCCCGATCCCTATCGTGCAAGAAACGGCAAAATGCAGGGCGCACGACGGGTGTTCATGCAAAATGCACGAAGCCTGAAAATAGAAAATATTTCAAGCTATTGATTTTAAAGGATTTAATTTAAGAGAAAGTCTGGCACAGACACTGCAATAGTACTTGCAAGCTTGTTATCCCATGAGCAATGGAGCCGCCTCACATGACTTTTATTCAAGAAAAATTCGCTTCCGTATTCTCCGACTACACCGTCACCACTCAGCCGCGTCCTGATGGTGGTGTTCTGTTGTCACTGCGTACCCAGGATGGTAAGCAGATCCGTCGCTCAGTCTCTTATGCTCAGTTGCACACTCCGGTTCAACTGGAATGGGTAATCAGCGCTATTCGCCGCGATCTGGCTGCACAAGCCAGCGAGCTGCCAGCTATCTCGATGCTGCAAAGCCAGCACCGTTTTGATCTGCCGACGTACCACACACGTTGATTTGCCCGCCACCCTGATGGGTGGCATCCGCTGTACGCTCTCTCATCCCTTGTTTACCGCGATTACACTTTGTTCTCGCGGCTTTTTTTTGCCTGCGTTTTCCTGGTCGGCTACCTGATCAGCCCCCGACAAAGTGCTTCGCCCACCGCCTGTGCCCTGTTGGCAACGCCCAGCTTGGAGTAGATGGTCTTGAGGTGATACTTCACCGTCGACTCCGACACGTCGCGGATCATCGAGATCTCCCAGGCCGTCTTTCCATCCCTGGCCCACTGCAACACTTCCAGCTCACGATGGGTCAGACCGCGTGAACAGAACTTTAGACCCCGCGCGACACTGTGCAGCACCGGCATGAGACTGCTCATGAGGTACTTTTGTTCAGCGCTGATGGGCCGCTCCACTTCGCCCAGGGTACACACCGATGTCACGCTGTCGGCACCACGACAATGATTGGTGTAGCCGTAGGAGATGGCCGGAAGCAGTTCACAGGTATCGACGAGCGCGTCATAAAAGGCTGATACCGGGTATTGCCTGAACGCATCCTGCCAGTTCAGGAAGCCCAGTTGATTGCGATAACAACGGATCACCGGGTCTTGCGTGATCAAATCGTGCTGGCGGTAGGCATCGCCCCAGGCATCGTCGACGTTGGACGTGATGAACGTCAGTAACACCGGGCCCTTGAACTGAAAGAACATCGCGCGCTCGCTGTTGCATTCGCGCCGTAACCATTCGAGTGCGTTTTCGATGGCGGCCTGCCCATCGAGCTCGGTAATCGTGCTCACCATCTGCTGTATCAATAAGTCCCTGGTTGCGCTTTCTGTCATGGCACTGCCCATCGCTGCCGCTCCTTCTTCGCCGGGAAATCGGTACAGGTGTTGACCGTGACCCCGTTGACGATGGCGCAGAACTTACACGAATAATCACGTTGAAAAACGGCGAACAGAACAAACAGATTCAACGTACTTTCGACCAGGCAATCGCTCACCAAAAAGCAGGAAATGCCTTACAAAATAAGTGTTTAAGCGTTGGACTTCGATGCAGCGGCATCAGGACGATGCCGCGCACAGCAGGCGGGAGTTTTCTAGAAAGAGGCTGGATCGATAAGCGCAAAACTGGCCACATACGTGTGCCCGGCAAGCGCCCCGCCATCACGCGCAAGACCACAGGTGGCCATGCCGGCGGCCTTTGCAGCATCGAGCTCTTCGACGATATCCGACAGGAACAGAATGTCCTCGGCAGGACAGTCCATTGCCTGCGCAATGGTCCGGTAGGACTGCGCTTCGCGCTTGGGGCCGGACGTCGTATCGAAGTAACCACTGAACAGGCCGGACAGATCGCCTGCCTCGGAACAGCCGAAAATCAATTGCTGAGCCTGAATCGAGCCCGAGGAATAAACGTAAAGCCGGTAACCCTGTTGATGCCAGTGCTTCAAGGCATCGACAGCATCCGGATAAACATGGCCCTTGAGCTGTCCGGCGTTGTAGCCCTGCTCCCAGACCATCCCCTGCAGAGCCTTGAGCGGCGTGGCCTTGCGATCTTCGGCGATCCATTCCAGCAATATTGCAATGACGCGCTCGACCTCAGCGTCAGGCTCACCGGCCTGGTCACGCACCGCCTGCAGCTGCTGCGCCACAGCCGGTTGCTCGGCATTTTCACGAACGAATGCGGGCAAGTGCTTTCTGGCGAACGGAAACAACACGTCGAAAACGAAACTCACTGCACTGGTGGTGCCTTCGACATCCGTGAGGATAGCTTTGATGGGCATCAGAATGGGGCTCCTGTCAGTCTTCAAGCCGCGGAAAACGGCCAGCAATGTCTTCACCGGTAAAGTTTGCTACCCAGCCTTCCGGATTATTGAACAGGCGGATGGCAACGAAGTGCGGGTTCTCGCCCATATCGAACCAGTGCCGCGTGCCGGCCGGTACGGAAATCAGATCGTTCTTTTCGCACAGCACGGCGTACACATAATCGTCGATGTGCAAGGTGAACAAGCCCCGCCCGGCGACGAAAAAGCGTACTTCGTCTTCGCCGTGGCGGTGCTCTTCAAGAAACTTGGCGCGCAATTCGGCTTTTTGCGGGTGATCGCTGTTGAGACTGATGACATCCACGGTGACATAACCGCGTTCGCTCATCAGCCTGTCAATCTGGGTGCGATAGGCGCTGATCACCTCTTCCTGACTGGCACCGGGAGTGATCGGCGTGGCGGCCTCCCAGCGGTCGAACGCCACGCCATGCTCGGCCAGCGTCGACGCGATGTCTTCCAGATGGGTCAGCACCTTGTTGGGTATATCAGGGCTTGAAACGTGATAAACGGACAGGCTGCTCATGCGTGAATCCTCGGTTTGGTGCAACGCCTTCCGGCTTTTACAGGCCGGTCAGGCTTACAGGCTGGTTTGGCAAGACGTTGTCAGCGGTTCAAGACCGCGCGCATTTTCAGTTCGCACTCGAACAGGAACTCGAACGCTTCGATCTGGCGCAAGGCATCGCTCATTTTTGCCCCCCAAGTGTAGAGACCATGACCGCGGATCAGGTAGCCGGCGCACTCGGGATGGGTGTCCAGCCAAGGCTGCACCTTTGCCGCGAGACGGGCAATGTCCTGATCGTTGTCGAAAATCGGCACCACGACCTGCGACTCATGAGTGACCACGCCGCTAAAGGCCTTTTGCAGCTCGTAATCCTCGAACACCAGATGATCGGCCGTGGTCAGCCTCGACAACACCGTCGCGTTCACCGAGTGGGTGTGCAGCACGGCACCGACCTGCGGCCTGCAGCTGTACAACTGGGTATGCAGCAAGGTTTCGGCAGACGGCTTTTTACCCGGCTCCAGGCTATTGCCAGCCAGATCGGTGGCCAGCACATCGTCAGGGCCCAACTGGCCCTTGTGCTTGCCGGATACGGTCAACAGCGCCTCGCTGGCAGAAAGGCGCGCGGAATAATTGCTGCTAGTGGCAGGCGACCAGCCTCGGCCATACAGAAAACGCCCGGCTTCGATGATCTCCAGGCTCAATTGTTCGCGGCTCATACACCTTCCTCTTTCTTGGGTGTGACAATCATGACGGCAGCGGCAAACGCTGCAAGGCTGGCAATGGCAAAGGTCCAGGTCGGCCCCAGCGCGTTCCAGCTGTAACCGGAATACAGAGCGCCTAACGCCCCGCCGACCCCGGACAAGGCGGCATAAAGCGCTTGCCCTTGACCTTGTTGACGCGGACCGAAGCTACTTTGCACGAAATGAATGGCAGCGGCGTGAAAGCTGCCGAACGTGGCGGCGTGCATCACTTGGGCAATCAGCAGTGCGGTGAGGTGATCGGCAAACAGGCCCAGCAGCAGCCAGCGCAATGCGGCCAGCAGGAAGCTGGCGAACAGTACCTGGCGCACGGTAAAGCGCTGCAGAATCCGGCTCATGACCATGAACATCAGCACTTCAGCCACCACGCCGACCGCCCATAGCACGCCGATCAGGCCGCGGCTGTAACCGAGTTCTTCGAGGTGAAGGGTCAAGAAGGTGTAATACGGGCCATGGCTGAGCACCATCAGCGCGACACTGAGGTAGAACGCCCATACACCGGGGCGCGCCAGTTGCCTGAGAAAACCGCCCGACCCGGCTTCGCGGCTCGACGGTGCGGGATGCGCATTCGGCACCCACCAGCTGCTGACAACGATACCGGACATGATCGCCAGCGCGATGTAGGGAAACAGGTCCAGGCTGAACCATTCGAATACCCGCCCCAGCACCACGACGGCCAGAATGAAACCGATCGAGCCCCACAGGCGGATCTGGCTGTAACGCGAGGTCTGGCCTTGCAGGTGTGCGAGGGTGATGACTTCGAACTGCGGCAGGACGGCGTGCCAGAAGAACGCATAGAGCGCCATGACCATCGCCAGCCAGGCATAGCTTTTTTCGACCAGGATCAGCGAAAACGCCAGCAACGTGCAGATGGCGCCAGACCGCACAATGGTCAGACGCCAACCGGTGTGATCACCCAGCCACCCCCAGAGATTGGGCGCGACGCAGCGCATCAGCATTGGAATGGCGACCAGCTCGCCGATCCGTGCGCTGGAAAAACCCAGATGATGCAGGTAAAGGGCCATGAAAGGCGCCGACAGGCCCAGCAAGGCGAAATAGCATACGTAGAACCCGGACAGCCGCCAGTAAGGCAGCTGTCCGCCGGCAGGTTGTGCCACGCTAGCAGTCCGCAACCGTGACGGCGTGCATTACACCTGCCCCAGCACAGGTGTGTTGACGCTGACGTCGGCGTTCTGACCGCGATGACGCAACAAGTGATCGAGCAGAACGATGGCCATCATTGCCTCGGCAATCGGCGTGGCACGGATGCCGACACACGGGTCATGCCGACCCTTGGTGATGACGTCGGCGGCGTTGCCATCGACATCGATCGAACGCCCTGGCGTGGTGATGCTTGAGGTCGGCTTGAGCGCCAGATGCGCGATGATCGGCTGGCCGGAGGAAATACCGCCGAGAATGCCGCCCGCGTGATTGGACAGGAAACCCTGTGGCGTCATCTCGTCGCGGTGCTCGGTGCCGCGCTGGGCAACGCAGTCGAAACCGGCACCGATTTCCACGCCCTTGACCGCGTTGATGCTCATCAGCGCATGGGCGAGTTCAGCGTCCAGACGATCGAAGATTGGCTCACCGAGACCCGGCATTACGCCTTCTGCGACCACGGTAATTTTCGCACCGACCGAGTCCTGATCGCGTCGCAACTGGTCCATGTAGGCTTCCAGTTCCGGCACCTTGTCAGGGTCGGGGCAGAAAAACGCATTGTCCTCTACCGAATCCCAGGTCTTGAACGGGATCTGGATCGGGCCCAACTGGCTCATGTAGCCGCGAATGACGATGCCCTGGCTTGCCAGGTACTTCTTGGCAATCGCGCCTGCAGCCACACGCATGGCGGTTTCCCTTGCCGAACTGCGTCCGCCACCGCGGTAGTCGCGGATGCCGTACTTGTGGTGATAGGTGTAATCGGCGTGGGCCGGGCGGAACAGGTCTTTGATCGCCGAATAGTCCTTGGATTTCTGATCGGTGTTGCGGATCAGCAGGCCGATGGACGCACCGGTGGTCTTGCCCTCGAAGACACCCGACAGAATCTCGACTTCATCGGCCTCCTGACGCTGCGTGGTGTGGCGGCTGGTGCCCGGCTTGCGCCGGTCGAGGTCGCGCTGCAGGTCTTGCAGGTCCAGTTCCAGCCCGGGCGGGCAGCCGTCGACGATAGCGACCAGCGCCGGGCCGTGGCTTTCGCCGGCGGTGGTGACAGTGAACAGCTTGCCGAAAGTGTTGCCGGACATGCGGGCGCTCCGAAAAATCAGCCAAAAAACCAGATCGTTAAACCAAGCGCGCCAGTATACGCAGGCTCGCGGTTCAGTTCATCCTCGAACCTTCTGTCACCGCGTGCGTCCAAGCGTGACTCCCCCAATGATGGCCTTGCGATGTTATCCGGTATTTCCCTGCTTCGAGTTCCCAATGCGCTGCGTCTGCTGGCCCTGCCGATAACCCTGATCCTGAGTCTGGCCGCCGCAACCGCCAGCGCTGCGGCGCCCAGCGCGGTGCAGCGACCGATAAGCGTGGACACCGAAAACGGCAAGCTGTACGGCACGCTGCTCATGCCGCGTTCCGACAAACCGGTGCCGGTGGTGCTGATCGTCGCCGGTTCCGGCCCCACTGACCGCGACGGCAACAACCCGGAAGGTGGACGCAACGACAGCATGAAACGCCTGGCGGTGATCCTGGCGAGCAACAATATCGCCAGCGTGCGCTACGACAAACGCGGCGTAGCGGCCAGCAAGGCGGTTACACCGGATGAACGCAACCTGAGCGTCGAGCGCTACGTGGCCGATGTGCAGCTCTGGGCCAGAGCGCTGAAAGCCAACCCGCGCCTGGGCCAGCTGATTCTGTTGGGCCACAGCGAAGGTGCGCTGGTGGCGACGCTGGCGGCTGAAAAGGTAGGTGCAGCGGCACTGATTTCCGTGGCCGGCACCGGACGACCGGTGGATCAGGTCCTGCGCGAACAGTTTCAGGAGCGCCTGCCACCGGACCTGCTGCAGCGCAGCGATCAGTTGCTCGACGAACTCAAGGCCGGCAAGACCGATGACAACGTGCCCGCCGAGCTGGAAGTGGTCTTCCGCCCCAGTGTCCAGCCTTACCTGATCTCGCTGTTCCGCCAGGACCCGGCGGCGGCTTTCGGTGCTTTGCACATTCCGGCGCTGATCGTTCAGGGTCGCAACGACATTCAGGTCGGTGTGGGTGACGCCCTGCTGCTGCAGAAAGCCAAACCGGATGCCCAACTGGCCCTGATCGACGGCATGAATCATGTACTGCGCATCGTCCCGGACGATTTGCAGCAGCAACTGCTCTCCTACCGCAATCCGACCCAACCGCTGGCCAGCGAAGTGACCGAGCGGATCCTGAGCTTCATCAAGGCGCTGCCGCACCCGGAAAAAAGATCTGACGCGCGCTAGTTAAAAGTCCTTCAGTCCTGGCGAATCTGGCCGATAGCAATGTGCTGGCCCTGTGTTCCGGCACCTTAGTGTTTCGGCACCTTTATGCCCCGGCAAACGTGCCCCGGGGCAAGGCCCAGGAAAGGACACCCTTATGACAGACGCAACTACCATGACTGAAACCCTCGCAGAACCGGCCAGCGCAGAAGTTGCAGTGCCGGTGCCCCCGCAGCCGTGGGAAGACGTTCTGCCCGAAAGCTTTCAAATGCTGCGTCTGTCGCCACTGCCCACCGACCGTGCTACCGGCGGCCGCCCTCTGCGCTTCGTACAGTTCGGCCGTGCCGAGCGGCACAGCAAGGCATTGAGCCTGCTGCGCATCACGGTGCAATTGCCAGGTCAGCGGGTCCGCAAGGAACAGAACCATCTGGATATCTGGGCCGACCACGAAAAACGCATGGTGCGCTTCGGTCCCGAGTCAGGCTTGCAGATCGAGCCATGGAACCGCGGTATCGGGCGTTTCATGATTGCTCATGCGGTGCATTGGGCGCAGAAAAGATGGTCTTCCTACAAGATTGAAGGCGTGGCGCTGGCCAGCAAGGACGGTCTGAACGAAGACACACGTCTGCGTCGCGATCACTTTCTGCGCACTCTGGGTTTTGAAGTGACGTATGCCGATGCCCAGCACATGAAAGGCGCGATCAAGGATGTACACGTCGGCAACCTGCACAGCACCTGGAACAACGACAAGGTGCAGATCATCGAGATTCTCGAAGCCTCGCAGATGCTGGAAAAGGCCGAGAAAAATCTGATCGAGCAAGAAGTGACGATACGCCAGCATGAAGACCGGGTCAGCAAATACAAGCGTGAAGACAGCGGCCTGCGCTTCACGATTGCCTGTCTGGTGACCTTCGCGGTATTCCAGGCCGGCCTGCTGATCTGGATCGCAACGCACCGATAAAAGACGCGCCGATAAAGCCGATAAAAAAGGGAGGCTGATATCAGCCTCCCTTTTGTCTCAGCCTCAGCCGCTTATCGCGGCTCTTGACCTCAAACCTTCGACTGGAACAGTGCCTGATGGTCGCGGCACTGTTCTGCCGTGAGCATGAACACACCATGCCCACCCCGCTGGAAGTCCAGCCAGGCAAAATCGACCTCCGGGTACAGCGCCTGCACGTGCACCTGGCTATTGCCGACCTCGACGATCAACAGGCCCTTCTCGTTCAGATGATCGGCGGCCTGGGCGAGCATGCGGCGGACCAGGTTCAGACCATCGCTGCCACAGGCCAGCGCCAACTCCGGCTCATGCTGATACTCGTCGGGCATGTCGGCAAAGTCTTCGGCGTCCACATAAGGCGGGTTGGACACGATCAGGTCAAAGCGCTGACCCGGCAGGCCATCGAATCCGTCACCCTGAACGGTGTAGACGCGATCCTCCATGCCGTGACGCTCGATGTTCTGATTGGCCACTTCCAGTGCGTCATAGGACAGGTCGGCCAGGGCCACCTCGGCATCGGGAAACACCTCGGCGCAGGCGATACCGATGCAACCGGAGCCTGTGCACAGATCGAGAATCCGCGCCGGTTCGTCGGCCAGCCAAGGGGCGAAACGCTCTTCGATCAGCTCGGCGATGGGCGAACGCGGGATCAACACGCGGTCATCGACAATGAACGACAGGCCACAGAACCAGGCCTCGCCCAGCAGATACGGGGTTGGCACACGATCGTCGATGCGCCGCTTGATCAAGCGTTGCAGGTCGGATATTTCGTCGACTTCCAGACGGCAATCCAGGTAGCTGTCGGCAATTTCCCAAGGCAAGTGCAGCGCCCCCAGCACCAGTTGCCGCGCTTCATCCCAGGCATTGTCGGTGCCATGACCGAAAAATACGTCTTCCTCGTGAAAGCGGCTGACGGCCCAGCGTATATGGTCGCGCACGGTACGCAGACGGGAAGTGATCATGGACAAACTCCTTGAAAGGCAACGAACTGCTGTAAGACGAGCCCCGGTGAACAGTCTGGTTACGAACAACGTGCATTCTTCGTACCCGATAGGCCGGGAAGTTTCCATGATTCGTCTACCGCCATCAAGGCAAACCGCCAGCCACCCCCTCCTTCAACTGCCCTGCAGGCCATAAAAACCGTGGCCTGCGATGGTTGCCATTCCCAGAACGCTTCAGCCAGAGGACAATGTCGCAAAAGCCCCACACAAAGGAGCCCGTGAATGTCCGATTTAAAGACCATGTTTCAGCTCAGCGGCCGGGTGCATGCGCCCGCCCATCTGAGTAACGCGACGCTGATCATCATCGACGCGCAAAAAGAATACCTCCGCGGCCCGCTGGCCCTGACCGGCGTCAGAGAAGCGATGGCCAACATCGGCCGGCTGGTCGAGAAGGCTCGTGCGGTCAAGTGCCCGATCGTTCACATCCGCCATCTGGGCACCGTGGGCGGCCCGTTCGACCCACATGGCGAGCGCGGTGAACTGGTGCCGGAGCTGTTGCCGCAGGGCGATGAACACCTGGTCGAGAAACGCCTGCCCAATGCTTTCAATGGCACCGGACTGCATGAGCTGCTGCAGAGTCTCGGGCACCTGGACCTGATCGTCTGTGGCTTCATGAGCCATTCGAGTATCAGCACCACGGTTCGCGCCACCAAGGACTACGGTTATCGCTGCACCCTGGTCGACGATGCCTGCGCAACCCGTGACCTGCCGAGCCCGCACGGCGTGGTCAGCGCAGAGGTCGTGCACAGAACCGAGATGGCAATCATGGCCGACAACTTCGCCACCCTGGCGCTGACCAAAGACCTTGTTTGAAGCTGCACGGGTAAGGGAGCATGTGACACCGCTCACATAACCGCCCATCCTGTGCCGTTATGGATCGTCCCGGAGGCGGGAACCACCCCTCCTTCCCCGGGTCAGAGCGCCGATACTCCATTGAGCTGATACCTGTTGAGGAAAAGGCATGAAAACGTCAGATGGTTTCGATGCACGTCGCCTGCGCCCCAGGGGTCAGGGCAACTGGGGCAAACGCATCGGCACGCTGATCGCACTGCTCCTTGTGGTCGCGGGCCTGTTGCTGGCGATTGCCGGTGCATCCAGCCTCACGGTTCATCCGCAAATGCTGGGCGAACTCAATGCCAGCCCGGGCGGCGCGGCGTTTGTGGCCATCGGCGGATTGCTGGTGCTGTACATCGGCGTCTGGCTGTGGCGCCGCTGCCGTCGTCAGCGCAGTGGCGGCGGCTTGAGCATCTCTTCGCATCTGATGAAAAAACACAACTGACCCCCTCGCCTGAGCGGTTAGAATGGCCTCCTTCGCGGAGGCCTCATGCAAGACGACGATTTTTCCCTGTTCAGAAGCGAGACGCGCGGCGTCAAGCCGCTCAAGCATGAACACGCCGATGTCGGCAAACCCAAGACTGATCGAAAAATGCTCGCCCGCCTGCGCCAGTCTGCAACTGTGCGCACCGACTCGGTGACCGTCGACGGCTTGTCGGATCAATTCGTGATCGATGTCGGCCCTGAAGATGTCCTGAGCTGGTCGCGTGACGGCGTGCAGGAAGGTCAGATGCGCAAGCTCAAACTCGGGCAGATCAGCTTCGAGGGCAGCCTGGACTTGCATGGCATGAGCGTGGAAGTAGCGCGTGAGACGCTGTGGGAATTTCTGGCTGAAGCGACCCGTCTGGAAATACGCTGCGTACGCGTCACTCATGGCAAGGCGGTACGCCTGGACGGCAAGCGACCCATGATCAAGAGCCACGTCAACACCTGGCTGCGTCAGCATTCGCAGGTGCTGGGCTTTTGCTCCTGCCTGGCCAAACACGGCGGTGCAGGTGCGGTGTACGTGATCCTCAGGCGCATCATGATGGAAGGGCGCGACGAGTAGAACCCGCCGCGCCCTTGCAGTCAGTCCGCCCCTCTACACCGGGCAGCAAGCCGCCGCCCCGCTGGTGACTCAGCGACCCGGGCCAGGACCGCCAGGACCAGGGCCACCGCCCTCATGATGCCCGCCACCGCCACCGCCACCGCCATGTCCACCCGGACCAGGCCAGAACGGCCAGCAACCGGAAACCGACGACAGTACAATCGCGAACAACGCTATTTTTGCTACTCGACTCAACATCCGGGTTCACTCTCTAGACAGGCAATGGATTGATAACCTGCCTACTCAGACCGCAATGGACCCCGGAAGTGGGTAGCGATCTGGTCGCCAACGTGTAAGCGAGAGGATACAAAAGCTGTAAAAGCGGATTTTTCAGGGCAAACAAAACAACCGCCAGACACAAAAAAGCCATACGACTTTGGACCTGACTCAGACGACTCACTGCCCTGGCATAGCTATCGCAGGCGTTCAGAACCAGACCTTGAATGCAAGCCATGAAAAAACCAGAGCAAATACTGCACCGGATGCAGCAGACACCAGAACGTTTCGTGGTTCATGGGCAGGCATGTTGCGGACCTCGTTGCCCAACTGCTCGAGGTCTTCGCGCATCCGCTTTATGACTTGATCGTGACTCATACTGATCTTCTCTCGAAATGCCGATTCATGCGTTGCGTACACACTTTCGCTTGGTCCAGACTGAATCTCAAGCGCTGCAAGTCGCTGTCCGCTACTGGATACTGGCTGCCTGGAGCTTGTGGATGAAAGCGGCAGCAGTAACGATTACGGTGATCAACCCACCAGCCGCCACAAATGGATAAAAGCTCGTTTCGCGCTGGAGCTTATTGGTCTCCGCGATCATTTTTCGTGCCTCAGCCACAAACTTGTGAACCTCAGCCTGGAGTTTCTCAAGTTCCAGCTCGTCCTTTTGACTCGGCATCCAACCTCCTATCAGACTCTGGCCTGCATCTCACAAGCCGCCTTCATGAAGCAAGGATACGCTTCACATCTGCTTTGCAAACGCTTGAAAAAGCTACGGCATATTTCATTCCAGCGCTCCAATCAAGGCAACAGAAACGCATGTCGGAGAGCCCAAGCCAAAACGCATGCTCCCTGCATTCGCTTTTCTGCGACACTGAAAAGCACCGGGCTATAGCGCAACGCCGGGCAAAGTCTAAAAACCGGCGCTGATTGCGAAAGCATTACGAGGCCACGGCAGTACAACTGCGAGCACACCTACGCTACCATGTGCCCAATCGCCGGGATAAACCCCGCATTCATCGCCAATCAACGAGATCCGTAGGTTACGTATGCGAAATCGCCCAACTCCACTGGAGCGGGATCGGCAAACGGGACACCAGCTCGATTGGTAAAAAATCGGTACAGCCCCAAACGTACCGCTCTGAAACCTATACGGAATCACCCTCTGTGACACTGGAACAGAATTACACCGCCATCCTCGGGCAACTGGGCGAGGACGTCTCGCGCGAAGGTCTGCTGGACACCCCCAAGCGCGCCGCCAAGGCCATGCAGTATCTGTGTCGCGGTTACACGCAGACCCTGGAAGAAGTGACCAACGGCGCACTGTTCAGCTCCGATGCCAGTGAAATGGTGATGGTCAAGGACATCGAACTGTACTCGCTGTGCGAGCACCACCTGCTGCCGTTCATTGGCAAGGCACATGTGGCTTACATCCCGCAGGGCAAGGTGCTTGGTTTGTCGAAAGTGGCGCGAATCGTCGACATGTATGCGCGCCGTCTGCAAATCCAGGAAAACCTCAGCCGCCAGATCGCCGAGGCTATCCAGCAGGTCACCGGCGCGCTGGGCGTAGCGGTGGTAATCGAAGCCAAGCACATGTGCATGATGATGCGTGGCGTGGAGAAGCAGAACTCGGCCATGATCACCTCGGTGATGCTGGGCGAGTTCCGTGAAAACGCGGCCACCCGCAGTGAGTTTCTCAGCCTGATCAAGTGATCATTCAGCCTGCGTTCACCTGCCATGAGGCAAGCTGAACGCACGGCTGAGCACGCCACCGCCCGCAAGAGGTATGACCTTGTTCATGAAAGCGTTAAGAGTCGGCCTCGGCCAACTCGTCATCGGCATCGATTTCCTGACTCGCCCGAGCAGGAAAAAACGTGACCCGCAGGCCCAGGCGGCTGTCGCTGAAGCGGCTCAGGACCTGACGCTGTATCAGTTTCATGCCTGCCCGTTCTGCGTGAAGACGCGTCGCGCCCTGCGCCGCCTCAATGTTCCGGTCGCGTTGCGCGATGCGAAAAACAACGAGCTCGATCGCCAGACCCTGCTCAACGAGGGCGGCAGGATCAAAGTGCCTTGCCTGCGCATCGAGGAAGGCGACAAAACCGTGTGGATGTATGAATCCAAGGTGATCATCGACTACCTGAACCAGCGCTTCGGAGCGATATGACCGCTGTTTGCCCGGCGCCTCTCAGCGCGGGCAACCTTCCTCGCGACAGGCCACATAGGCTTGCAACTGCTTAAGCCGCACACGGGTCTGCTCGGCCAGACATTGCGACTGCAGCAAGGGCCAGATAGAGCCTGAGTCCTCGGGCTTGCCCGCCTGATACAGGCAATCGGCATCACGCAGGGCTATCCACTTTCGTTGCGCATCCTTGAATGCCTGCTTTTTCGCCGGGGTCTTCAACCACGCCATTTGCGCGTTGTACTGCTTGTTGAGATCGGCATCGAGCGCTGCCTGCTCATTGGCAGCGCAGCGGTTCATGCTGGCCTGATTGGCGTCGCAGTCCTCGGCCTGGGCCGAGCAGCCGATACCCAGCGCAATGAAAGCGCCCAGAAGTACGATTGGAACGCGCATACATTTCCCTTTGTTCACATGACGGATGTGTCAGTCCAGCATACCGATATAACCCGGCTGTGCCTTGACTCGATCCAGCCACCGGCGGATCCCGGTATAGGGTGCCAGATCGAAACCGCCCTGATGCGCGACATGGGTGTAGGCATACAAGGCAATGTCGGCGATGGAAAAATTCTCGCCGACCAGAAACGGCGTACGGTCGAGCTGCTGCTCCATGACTGCCAGTGCGCGATAGCCGGCCTTCTGCATAGCGCGATACTCGGTCATGCGTTCGGCCGGCAAGCCCAGATAGAACTGGATGAAACGGGCCACCGCAACGGACGGCTCATGGCTGTATTGTTCGAAGAACTGCCACTGCAGCACCTGGGTGCGCAACCTTGGTTCACTCGGCAAGTATGAAGAGCCATCAGCCAGAAAGTTGAGAATCGCGTTGGACTCCCACAGGCAAGTGCCGTCTTCCAGCTCCAGCACCGGAATCTTGCCGTTGGGGTTCTTTTCCAGAAACGCCGGGGTCTGGGTTTCGCCGTTGAGAATATCCACCGGCACCCACTCGTACTCGCTGCCCAGCAGGTTAAGCATCAGCTTGACCTTGTAGCAGTTGCCCGAGTTGTAATCGCCATAAACCTTGTACATCAGACTGCTCCCTTGCTGCGTCTATGTTGACGTCTTGAATCAGGCGGCCTGCAGAAGGTGTGCTGCGCGGACCACCGACGCCAGACGTTTTATACCCTCATCGAGCCGTGCAGGGTCGATATGGCTGAAATTGAGCCGCAAGTGACCGTGATTGGCGTCCGGATCGGCAAAGAAAGGTTCGCCCGGCATGAACGCCACATCGTGCGCCAGCGCTGTATCCAGCAAGGTGCGCGTGTCCAGCGGCTGCTTCAGCGTCAACCAGAAGAACAGTCCGCCTTGCGGGCTGTTCCAGGTGGCCAGGTCGGAAAAATGCGTTTGCAAGGCACTCTCGAACGCATCACGACGGCCCCGGTAAAACTCGCACAGCGTTACCAGATGCTCACGATAGTGCTCAGTACCAATCCACTGCAAGGCCTGCCACTGGCCGAGGCGATTGGTATGCAGATCGGCCGACTGTTTCAGACGCAGCAAGTGCGGAAACAGATCGGGGCTGGCGATCAGATAGCCCACTCGCAGGCCCGGCAGCAGCGTCTTGGAAACCGTACCGGTGTAAATCCAGCTGGCTGTCTTCAAACCGCTGACAATCGGCCTGGCACTGCTGCCGTCAAAACTCAGTTCACGATACGGCTCGTCCTCGATCAACGTGACACCGAACTCGTCGAGCAACGCCGCAACGGCATCGCGACTGGCCTGGCTGTAGCGCACCGCCGAGGGGTTCTGGAACGTCGGAATGAGGTAGGCGAACGCTGGCGTGTGCTGCTCCAGACGCTGGCGCATGGCAAGCAGGTCTGGGCCTTCGGCCTGCAGCGGCACAGTGATGCAGTCGGCGCCGAACAGCTGGAATATCTGCAACGCCGCCAGATAGGTGGGCGCTTCGAGAAGAATTTCGGTGCCTTTATCGATGTACAGCTTGGCCGCCAGGTCCAGTGTCTGCTGAGAACCACTGACCACCATGACCTGACTGGCGTCGCACTCGATACCCAAGGCAAGGGCATCGGCGGCCAGCGCTTCACGCAGCGCAGGTTCGCCCTCGCTCATGCCGTACTGGCCCAGCGCAACAGGCATGTCGGCCCACTCTACTTTGGGTAGCATCGACTCGGCGGGCAGACCACCGGCGAACGACATCACTTCCGGACGCTGAGCGGCGGCGAGGATCTCGCGGATCAGAGAACTTTTCAGACGGGAAACGCGTTCGGAGAAAGCCATGGCAGTTACCTGTAGCCGAGACAATTGGAAATACGTCAAACTGGTTGACTCAAATTACGACGACCAACCCGGATACGTCAACATGCTTGACCTTAAAAAACCTGCCAATCAACAAATGGCCATGGAAGCCTTCTTCTTCGGCTATCAGGCATTCACTGCCAAGGCTGATGAAATGCTGGCCAGACGCGGCTTCAGTCGTGTGCACCAGCGCACCGTATTTTTCATCGCCCGCTACCCCGGCCTGAGCGTCAAGGAGCTGCTCACCGTATTGGGCGTCAGCAAACAGGCCCTCAATGCCCCGCTGCGCCAGCTGATCGCCATGAATCTGGTGCACAGCGCGGCCCCCGAGAATGACAAGCGCAAACGACTGCTGGGCCTCACCGATGAAGGCGCCCTTTTTGAACAGGGCTTGCGCCGCGAACAGGTCAAACTGCTGCAGCGGGTGTTCGCCGAAGCGGGTCAGGATGCCGTGGATGGCTGGCTGACGGTCAATCGGGCGCTGGGGCAGACCCTGCAATCCGGCGCCTGCCCGACCGGGGCTGACGCCGAGTAAACGCCACGTCTGCAACTGTGCTGGCGTTTACTTGTGTCGCTGTATTGCAAGGCCGAGCGGCCATGCGTTTAGGCTTGGCGCCCTTTGCTACCTGCCCGTTTCTAGGAACGCCCTGCATGAACCAATCCCTCAAGGTGCCATTGCGCCCGCTGACAGACTCATCGCCGTCGGCGGTGGTTGCCGGTTTCATCGCCATGATGACCGGCTGCACCAGTTCGCTGGTGCTGATGTTCCAGGCGGGCCAGGCGGCAGGGCTGAGCAGCGTGCAGATTTCATCCTGGCTGTGGGCGCTGTTCATGGGCATGGCGGTGTGCAGCATCGGCCTCTCGCTGCGCTACCGTATGCCGATTACCGTGGCGTGGTCGACACCCGGCGCCGCCCTGCTGATCACCAGCCTGGGCGGCGTCGGCTACCCGCAGGCCATTGGCGCGTTCATCACCAGCGCGCTACTGGTGACTCTGTGCGGGGTGACCGGCAGTTTCGAGCGCATCGTGCGGCGCCTGCCAGCCTCGCTGGCCGCGGCCTTGCTGGCAGGAATTCTGTTCCGGATCGGCAGTGAGATTTTTATTGCCGCACAGCACCACACCCGCCTGGTGCTGGGTATGTTTTTCACTTACCTGCTGGTCAAGCGCCTGTCGCCACGCTATTCGGTGCTGCTCGCGCTGCTGGTCGGTATCGGCCTCTCAGGCCTGCTGGGCTTGCTGAACTTTGGTGGCCTGGCGCTGGAAGTCGCCATGCCGGTCTGGACCACTCCAGAGTTTTCATGGGCGGCGACGGTCAGCATCGGCATCCCGCTGTTCGTGGTGGCCATGACCTCGCAGAACATGCCCGGTGTGGCCGTGTTGCGAGCCGACGGCTACTTCCCGCCGACCTCACCACTGATATCGGTGACAGGCTTTGCCTCACTGCTCACGGCACCGTTTGGCTGCCACGGGATCAATCTGGCGGCGATCAGTGCCGCCATCTGTACCAGCCCTCATGCCCATGAGGACAAATCCAAACGCTATACAGCGGCGATATGGTGCGGGATTTTCTATGCAATAGCCGGCATTTTCGGTGCCACCCTGGCGGGTCTGTTCAGTGCGTTCCCCAAGGAACTGATGCTCTCGATTGCTGCGCTGGCGCTGCTCGGATCGATCACCAATGGCCTGACCGTTGCGATGGCCGAACCGAGGGAACGCGAGCCCGCCTTGATCACCTTCATGGTCACCGCTTCGGGACTGACGCTGTTCTCCATAGGCTCGGCGTTCTGGGGCATCGTCGCGGGCTTGCTGACCTTGCTGATCCTGAACACACGCAAAACCGACTAGGCCAACCACCAGCAGCGTGGCAGAGACATCAGCTACGCGCGGCAGTCGCTACCAACAGGGTTCCGGCGTCGGCATCAAGTATCGCCTGAGTGCCCAGTGGCACTGCCTGATTGAGATCTCCATGGCCTACCGGCAGACCGCCGAGCACCGGGATGCCAAGACTGCCCAGCCGCTCCAGCAGCACATCGGCGGGGCTGATGGTGCGGCCAGTGTTGGCGGCAGGCGTAAATTCGCCGACGGCAACGCCCGCCAGAGACGCAAGAATCCCGCAGTTGCCCAGATGGGTGAGCATGCGGTCGACCCGGTAGGCGGGTTCGTTGACCTCTTCGATGAGCAGGATCGCACCGCTCAGGTCAGGCATGAACGGCGTACCCACAGAGGTATCGAGGATGCACAGGTTGCCGCCCAACAGCAGGCCCTGTGCGCTACCACCAGTTCTGACCCTGGCCGTTGGCGAGGCCGGGTCAGCCTTGAGCAACACCGGCTCGCTACTCATCAGCACATGGCGCATACCACTGACGAACAGGCCGCCTCGTTCCAGCTGCGAAGCGACCGGCCCATGAATGGTCGCCAGGCGCGCGTGGTTCCACAGCGCACCGTGCAACGCGGTGATGTCGGAAAAGCCGGTCACCAGCTTGGGGTCGCGACGCACCGCGTCCATATCCACCTGCTGAACGATCCGTTGTACGCCATAACCCCCGCGAGTGCAGATGACCGCGCGGATTTCCGGATCAGCCAGCGCGGCGTTGAGGTCGGCGAGCCGCTCTTCATCGGTCCCCGAATAGAACGAGTAGCTGCCCAGCGCATGCGGATAGACCCGTGGACGCAGCCCCCACCCTTCGAGTACCGCCACCGCCGCCTGGATCTTGCCGGGGTCCACAGGCCCTGCCGGAGACACCAGTGCCACGGCGTCGCCAGCTCGCAGAGCACGGGGGTGGAGAGTGTTTGAAGAGGTGGCAGGCATAATGTCGTCCAAGCGTTGATCGAACAAGGAATCTAGAGCACTGAGGGGGGGCGACTCAAGCCATATCCGTCATCAGCATTTTTCATCCGCAGATCCGTCTGAACGCCAGCGGCGCAACGGACTCCTATCAACCACATGGATCAAACGGCATTCGCTGGGTGATCGCTTCTTGCCCGAATGGCGCGATGAGCGTTTGAATCCATTCTTGAACCCTTTTCAGGAGACCCTGCCATGACCGATCTTTCCAACCGCCAGTTCCTGCTCGCCAAGCGCCCTTCGGGCGATGCGCACCGTGATGACTTCACCTATCAGGAAGCCGCGGTCAGCGCACTTGCCGACGGGCAGATTCTGGTCAGGAACAAATACCTGTCACTGGACCCGGCAATGCGTGGCTGGATGAATGACGGCAAATCCTACATTCCAGCCGTGAAGCTGGGCGAAGTGATGCGCGCCCTCGGCGTGGGTGAAGTACTTGAATCGAAAAACCCCAAGTTCGCCGTAGGTGATCACGTCCAGGGCGCCCTGGGCGTGCAGGACTACTTTGCCGGTGAGCCGAAGGGCTTCTACAAGGTAGATACCAGCCTTGCGCCCCTGCCGCTTTATCTATCGGCATTGGGCATGACCGGCATGACCGCCTACCTGGCGCTGCTGGACGTCGGTCAACCGAAAAGCGGTGACACCGTGGTGATTTCCGGTGCGGCAGGTGCGGTCGGTAGCGTGGCCGGGCAGATCGCCAAGCTCAAGGGCTGCCGGGTCGTCGGCATCGCGGGAGGCACGGCAAAATGTCGTCTGCTGACCGAGGAGCTAGGCTTTGACGCAGCCATCGACTACAAATCCGAAGACGTCATGGACGGTCTGAAACGCCACTGCCCGGATGGCGTGAATGTGTACTTCGACAACGTCGGTGGCGACATTCTCGACGCGGCACTCAGCCAACTGGCGGTCGGCGCGCGTGTCGTGATCTGTGGTGCCATCAGTCAGTACAACAGCACCAAGGCAATCAAAGGCCCGGCCAACTACATGTCGTTGCTGGTCAATCGCGCCCGCATGGAAGGCTTCATCGTACTGGACCACCCGGAGCGCTTTGCAGAAGCGGGCCAGGTCATGGCCGGCTGGATCAAGGAAGGCAAGCTCAAGAGCAAGGAGCACATCGTGGACGGTCTCGAGACGTTCCCGGAAACCTTCCAGATGCTGTTCAGCGGTGAGAATCAGGGCAAGCTGATCCTGAAAGTGGAATAAACCCGCAGGCTTTTCGCAGCGTCACAGCCCTTCTCCGCTATGCGGGTAAAGCGCCGTGACGCTACGCATCCATCCACTCAAGCCAGCTCGGCAACCACAGCCGCCAAGGCCTTCGCCGGGTCAGCCGCCTGGCTGATCGGGCGACCGATGACAAGGTAGTCAGAGCCTGCATCCAGTGCCTGACGAGGGGTCAGGATACGACGCTGATCGTCCTGCGCACTGCCCGCCGGGCGGATGCCAGGTGTCACCAGTTGCAATGACGGGTGAGCGGTTTTCAGAGCCTGTGCTTCCAGCGCGGAGCAGACCAGACCATCCATCCCGGCCTTCTCGGCCAGAGCAGCGAGGCGCAGCACCTGCACCTGCGGGTCGATGTCCAGGCCGATACCGGCCAGGTCTTCACGTTCCATGCTGGTCAGAACGGTCACGCCGATCAGCAACGGCTGTGGACCGGTGCGCTGCTCAAGCACTTCCCGACAGGCCGCCATCATGCGCAAGCCGCCCGAGCAGTGCACATTGACCATCCACACCCCCATCTCGGCCGCCGCCTTGACCGCCATTGCCGTGGTGTTGGGAATGTCGTGGAATTTGAGATCCAGAAACACTTCGAAGCCTCTGTCGCGCAAGGTCTCGACGATGTCGGCCGCGCAACTGGTGAACAGTTCCTTGCCGACTTTGACCCTGCACAGCTTGGGATCGAGCTGATCAGCCAGGCGCAAGGCGGCTTCGCGGGTCGGAAAATCCAGGGCGACGATGACAGGAGTCTGGCAGGCGGACATGAGCGTGTTCTCAGGTAAGTCGAAATCGGCGCGCATTGTAGCCGAACCGGCGCACAGGCGGGACCCATAGGTCGGCATTTGTCCAATGGCGGTCTTAAAACGTCACGATTTCCTGCACCTGCAGCGACCGTCATTGCACTAGCCTGCACCGAATCTGCACAACAAGGTGAATCAGTTAACCCACACGTTCCACAAACGACCTGTTTTGAAGCAACACGACGTTGAACAGTGCACTGGCACGGCCTCTGCAACAGGATGTTTCAACGATTATCGAATCCCAGGGAGAAAACAATGAGCACACAACTCAAGCCGACGCTCGGCACGATTCATTTATGGGGGATCGCGGTAGGGCTGGTGATTTCCGGCGAATACTTTGGCTGGAGCTACGGCTGGGGCGTCGCGGGTACGTTGGGCTTTTTGGTAACAGCCCTGATGGTTGCCACCATGTACACCTGTTTCATCTTCAGTTTTACCGAACTCACCACGGCCATCCCGCACGCAGGCGGTCCGTTCGCCTACAGCCGTCGCGCCTTTGGCGAAAAAGGCGGACTGATCGCCGGCATGGCCACCCTGATCGAATTCGTCTTTGCGCCACCGGCCATTGCCATGGCGATCGGTGCGTACCTTAACGTGCAATACCCGGGTCTTGACCCCAAGCATGCGGCAGTCGGCGCCTACATCGTATTCATGGCGCTCAACATCGTGGGCGTGAAGCTCGCGGCGACCTTCGAGCTGGTGGTGTGCATTCTGGCTGTGGCCGAGTTGCTGGTGTTCATGGGCGTCGTCGCACCTGCATTCAGCTTCAGCAACTTCGCCCTGAACGGCTGGGCCGGTTCACAGACTTTCGGACCAGAAGCCATTGCCGGCATGTTCGCTGCCATCCCCTTCGCCATCTGGTTCTTCCTGGCCATCGAAGGCGCTGCGATGGCCGCCGAAGAAGCCAAGGACCCGAGACGGACCATTCCGAAGGCCTACATCAGTGGCATTCTGACCTTGGTCATTCTGGCTATCGGCGTCATGCTGTTCGCCGGTGGCGTGGGCGACTGGCGCACCCTGGCCAACATCAACGATCCGCTGCCCCAGGCCATGAAAGCCGTGGTCGGTGACAGCTCAGGCTGGCTGCACATGCTTGTGTGGATCGGCCTGTTCGGTCTGGTCGCCAGCTTCCACGGGATCATCATGGGCTACTCGCGCCAGTTCTTTGCCCTCGCCCGCGCCGGCTACCTCCCCGCCTCGCTGGCCAGACTCTCGCGCTTCCAGACACCGCACCGGGCAATCATCGCCGGCGGCCTCATCGGCATCGCCGCGATCTACAGCGACGGGCTGATCAACCTGAGCGGCATGACACTGACCGCTGCGATGATCACCATGGCCGTGTTCGGCGCCATCGTCATGTACATCATGAGCATGCTCAGCCTGTTCAAACTGCGCAAGACCGAGCCTGACCTGGAACGCACGTTCCGCGCCCCCGGTTATCCGGTAGTGCCCGGCATCGCGCTGGCGCTGGCCGTCGTGTGCCTGGTGGCAATGGCTTGGTTCAACGCATTGATCGGCCTTATTTTTCTGGGCCTGATGGCCATCGGCTTCATCTATTTCAGCCTGACTGCCAAATCGCGCGCCGACGCGCCGACCGACGCGATGCTGACCGGGAAGTAGTTGGCAGAATCTTAGGGTTGCGGGCGAATGCTTTCGTACGCAACCCCTTCAGGGCGCATACACTTGAACCATTGGGCAGCTTTGCTGCTCCAACCGGTATCACAACAAGGAGAGCGCTATGCCCTGGTATGCCTGGTTAATTCTGCTCGTAGCCATTGGCTCGGTCGTCGGCGGTCTGATGATGCTGCGCGACACAGCCAAGAAACTGCCCCTCACTGAAGAACAGCTCAAGCGCGTCCATGAGCGCAACGCAGAAATGGATGCCAAGGACGCCAACGACCGTTGAGTGCCTCTGGGTGGCAGGCGCAAAACCTGCCCCCCTGCTATTTACCGGGCATCTCGGCATTGACCGCAAGCACCTTGATGTGAAGCGGCTCGAAAATTTTCGCCAACTGCCCATCTGCACGCAACCGCTCCAGTAGCTGTTTGAAGTGCGCCACATCGATGCTGCCATTCGGACGCAACAACGCATATTGACGGTAGGTCTGATCGATACGGTCGGACACCATCAGCTGCGCCGCTTCATCCTTGTTATGCGCCATGAAATCAATCAGGTACGAACGGGTAACAGGTGCAATATCGGCGCGGCCGCGCACCACCATCAGCAAGTTACTGTCGTGGGAGTACGTGGAGGTAATACTGAAGTGCTCGCTCAGGTATTTCTGATCGGTGTTGAAGTTGGCAAATCCATAATGATAGCCACTGAACAATGCCAGACGCTTGTCAGCAAAGGTGTCGAAGTAATCCTGCCCGCGTCCTTCCACCCGGCGCGCCACATAGACCTCGGCATCCTCGAGCCCCATATCGATCTGCTCATGGGGAATGTCCTTCCAGCCCCAGTCGGGGTTTTCGAAAACTGCAAGATCGAAACGCCCTTCCGTGAAATCACGAAAACGCCGAGGCACCGATGTCGGAATCATCACGAATTCATATTCGTCCTGCTCGCCATTCAGGGCATCGACCAGCTTGGGTAAAAGGCCAGCGTCCTCACCTTTTTCAGGGCGCACCATGTAAGGGGGGAAATGCACTGCGGCCACCCGCACGATCTGCGCGGCAAAGACCTGCGGCGCTGCCATCAACGGAATGAAGAGCATAACGCCGGTCACAAGCTTGCGCGCCACACCGTTAATTAACACTGCAAGTCTTTTCATAAAACACGACATCAATCAAAGCCGTCCAAACTATGCGGTTTCCGTGATTTAAACAACTGTCAAATCGACGGCGTCAGCGCTCTGCGGTGCGCTTGCAGTATTCATCCAGGCACGTGACAGCCGCCTGCGAGGCACCAATGCAATCACCTGTGGTCACTGTAGAGGCCGTTGTAACAACAAGCATGCCGATGCAAAGCCCAGAGTGTGCGCAACGGGTTAATCTGGCTACGCTGAAGCCATTGACTATCGTAAGGAAGCTTGATGATGCCGCACTGGCTGGTGATTGATCTTGAGGCCACGACCGAAGAAGGTGGATGGCCAGTCGCAGAAATGGAAGTCATCGAGATAGGCGCGACACTGGTCAATCAGGACGGACGCGAGCTTGACCATTTCGAGCGCTTCGTGCGCCCGGCACGCAGACCGCTGCTGACCCATTTCTGCCGCGAGCTGACCCACATCAACCAGAGCAGCATCGACAGCGCTGCGCCGCTGACGACGGTGTGGCCGCAATTCGAGCGCTGGTTGAGCCATCACCGTGCACGCATCGTGGGCTGGGCCAGTTGGGGGGACTACGATCGTCAGCAACTGGAAGAGGAATGGCGCCACCATCACCTCGACAGTGCGCTGTCCAGCATGCCGCACGTCAATCTCAAACAGCGTTTCGCCCAGGCCCGCCACTTGCAGAAACCGATGGGGCTGAACAGTGCCTTGCAACTGGCAGGCATGCAGTTCAGCGGGCAACAGCACCGCGCCCTGGTCGATGCGCGCAATACTGCCAGGCTGCTGCCGTTGATCCTGCCCAATTGAATGCCGCTGCAGGTCGACGTTTCGTCAGCGTTCACGTGCAAGGGGCGTGACGAGTTTTACCGTGTTGGGCATACTGGCGAGCCATTTTCAGCCCTTTCAAAAGGAACCGCCCATGTTCAAGGTCAACGAGTACTTCGACGGCACCGTCAAATCCATCGCCTTCACCCAGGCCGATGGTGAGGCAACCATCGGTGTCATGGCAGCGGGCGAATATGAGTTCGGTACGGCGCAACGGGAAATCATGCATGTGATCTCCGGCGAGTTGAGCGTGAAGCTTCCGGACAGCACTGACTGGGAAACCTTTGCCACCGGCAACCAGTTCAACGTACCGGCCAACAGCAAGTTCCAGATCAAGGTCAAAGTCGATACCGCCTACCTGTGCGAATATCGCTGAGGCTCAGCGAGTGGGAGGCTTGACCTCCCACGTTCCCCACAAGCCCTTCTCGCCCTCTCCTACTCAACCCCGGCATTGAACTGCAACGCCGCCAGTCGCGCATAAAGAGGGTTGCTGGCGATCAACTGCTGATGGGTGCCCACGGCCACCAAACGCCCCTGATCCATGACGGCAATCCGGTCGGCATTCTGCACCGTGGCCAGCCGGTGGGCGATGACCAGCGTGGTACGCCCCTGCATCAGGCTCGGCAGGGCCTGTTGAATCAAATGCTCACTCTGCGCGTCCAGCGCACTGGTCGCCTCGTCCAGCAACAGGATCGGCGCATCGACCAGCAAGGCGCGGGCAATCGCCAGACGCTGCCGCTGTCCGCCGGACAATCCCACCCCGCCCTCACCCAGATGCGTACGGTAGCCGTCGGCCATGTCGAGAATGAACTCATGCGCATGGGCAATGCGCGCCGCCGCCTCTACCTGCTCAAGGCTCGCGGTGGCGTTACCGTAGCGAATGTTGTCTTCGACACTGCCGAAAAACAGTGCGGGCGATTGTGAAACCAGCGCGAAGCAGCGACGCAAGTCATGGGGATCGAGCTGCGCGATCGGCACGCCCTCGATCAGGATGCGCCCTTTAATCGGGTCGTAGAAGCGCAACAGCAGATCGAGGATGGTCGACTTGCCCGCGCCGGAGGGCCCGACCAGCGCCAGGGTTTCACCGGGCTCGATACTCAGGGTCAGGTCATCCAGCGCGTTGCGCTCGGGACGCGACGGGTAGGCGAAGGTGACATTCTCCAGCGCCAGGCGCCCACTGATGCGCTGCGGCAGGCTCTGCAGGTCCGTGGTCGGCACGGTGATCTCACTGCGCGCCTGAAGCAGCTCGCCGATCCTCTCCGCCGCACCGGCGGCGCGCTGTAGATCGCCAATCACCTCGCTCAACGTACCGAACGCCATACCGACCATCAGCGCGTAAAACACAAACGCTGCCAGCTCACCGCTGGAGATGCGACCGCTGATCACGTCCATGCCGCCCACCCACAGCATCACGGCCACCGCACCCAACACCAGAACGATTACCAGCGTGATCAGCCAGGAGCGCTGCAGGATGCGTTTACGAGCGGTCTCGAACGCCTGCTCCACCGTATGCGAAAAGCGCTGCTTGTCCTGCTGCTGATGATTGTAGGCTTGCACCGTCTTGATCTGCCCCAAGGCCTCAGCCACGTAGCTGCCGACATTGGCGACCCGGTCCTGACTCTCGCGCGACAGGTTTCGTACCCGCCGCCCGAACATGAGAATGGGCGCGATGATCAGCGGTAACGCCACCACCACGATACTGGTGAGTTTGGGGTTGGTGATAAACAGCAGCACGATGCCGCCGATGACCATCAGCGCATTGCGCAGGAACATCGACAGCGACGAGCCGATCACCGACTGCAACAGCGTGGTGTCGGCGGTCAGTCGCGACTGGATTTCCGAACTGCGATTGTTCTCGTAGAAGCCCGGATGCAGTTCGATCAGGTGATCGAATACTTTCTTGCGCAAGTCGGCAACCACACGCTCGCCGATCCACGACACCAGATAGAAACGGGCGAAGGTTCCGACAGCGAGGCCGACCGTCAGCAGCATGAAAAACCCGATCGAGCGCTCGAGCAACTGTGGTGAACGGGTCATGAAACCCTGATCGACCATCAGTTTGATGCCCTGCCCGATCGACAGAGTAATGCCCGCAGTAATGACCAGTGCCAGCAATGCGCCGAGCGCCTGCCAGCGATACGGCGCGATGAAACTCGCAGCCAGACGCAAGGCCTGGCGATGACGTCGGGTAATCCGTGAAATCATGAACGATGAACCTGCCTGTCTGCCCGATCTGTCTGAATTGCAAAGCCTACACCGGTGTTGCCGGGCGCGCCGAACATCATTTCGAATGAACTTGCGGCTGGCTTCAAGAGTCAGGTTATGACTGCTTTACAGAGGCCGCTATAAGACATCGATCTAAGCGCCTGCTGGCAGATTTGCATCATATCTGTTGCACTTGGAGCGCGTTTGAGCGGCTGACAGTACATGTCACGGACCGGTCATCAAGCGCGGTTAACTTAACGCCGTTACCTGATGAAAGGAGAAACACCATGAACCCGCAAGAGCGCAGCAACGAAGTTCAAGTCGTTCGAGCCACGCCCAATCTGCCGGTTGGCGGTGCCGTTCTCGACCAGCACGGGGAAGAAGTCCTGATCACCGAAGAAATGGTTCAGGCTGCCTGCCAGGAATGCGATAAGAACTGGGTAACCCCGGAAAAATAAGACCGAGCCGTACCAGACACTTGAAACCCGACCACTTGGTCGGGTTTTTTATTACCCGATAGCCCGCCTGGCGATCAGACCAGCACCGCACCCAGCGCCCGCACCAATTGCGCCAACGCCTCGGACTCGCCCTCCAGGTGCACCTTCAGCCCTTCGATTTCCCGGCGTGGCGGGTACTGCTTGCGCAGTGCATCGAAGGCCAGACGCTGACTGGCGGTGTCACCGGTCAGGCTGCGGCGAAAATCCGCATCGTCACAACGCGGGTCATACACGCCACGGCACAGCATGTTAAGCGCCCAGACCGGGTCGCAGGCCGCGTCGAGACTGACCTGCGCCAGCCAGGGTCTTGGCAGCAGATCGTCCAGCTCGATCGTAGCAGGCTGATCAAGAAAGCCACACAGCGCCTGATAGATCTGTGCCGTACCGCGCTGCCTGCCATCCAGGCTGTAACCGGCAATATGCGGTGTACCCAGAACGCACAAGTCAGCCAGCGCGACGTTGACCTGCGGCTCGCCCTCCCACACGTCCAGCACCGCTTGCAGGTCTTCCCGCTCAAGCAGCACGTCGTGCAGCGCTGCGTTATCCACCACAGCGCCACGGCTGGCATTGATCAGCCAGGCACACTGCCGGAGCTGACGCAGACGCGCGTCGTCGAGCAGGTGCCAGGTCGGTGACGTCCCGGTTTTGCTCAGCGGCGTGTGCAGGCTGATAACGTCACAGCGCTGCAGGATCTCGTCGAGGCTGACGAAGTCACCGCCTTCGGCAGCCTGGCGTGGCGGGTCGCAAACCAGCACGTTCCAGCCCAGAGCTTTCAATACGCTGATCAGCCGGCCACCCACCTGCCCTGCACCGACCACACCGTAGGTGCGTTGCGCAAGGTTAACACCCTCGATTTCAGCCAGCGTCAACAGGCTGCCGAGCACGTAGTCCACCACGCCGCGCGCATTGCAGCCCGGAGCGCTGGCCCACTGGATACCAGCTTGCTGAAACCAGTCCAGATCGAGGTGATCAGTGCCAATGGTGCAGGTCCCGACAAAACGCACCGGGCTACCCTCAAGCAGTTCGCGGGTCACTGCAGTGACCGAGCGAACCAGCAGGATGTCTGCATCAGCCACCGCGGCTCGGTCCATGGCGCGGCCCGGCAAACGATGAATCTCACCGAAATGAGCAAAAAAGGCGTCGAGCAGGGGAATATTTTCGTCAGCAACAATGCGCATGGAGGACTCTCTGGGTCTGGCGAACAGGGACCTGCTCGAATCGGGAACAGGTGCGTCGTGAACAGCGCGGGTTGCAGCGATGTGGCGATCAGTCGGACTTCTTGCGGATCCAGTAGAGGAACGTGCCCTCTTCGGCTTGCTCCGCAACCAGCTCATGGCCAAGAAATACACAGAATTTCGGGATATCGCGACGCGTGGACGGATCGGTTGCAGTGACCTTGAGCAGACCGCCCGCAGGCAGATCACGCACCTTCTGGTGCAACATCATCACCGGTTCCGGACAGAACAGCCCGACGGCATCCAGCTCGGCGTCGACAGTGAGGTTTTCAATGGGCTCAGACATGGGGCACTCCAGAGACGGGGGAAGATTGTCGCTCAATTCAGTCGATCAGGCCAAATGCTGATAGTAGTGATGAAGCCGAACAACGGCGCCCGGCCAGCCAGACAGCAGACAGAAAAATGCCAGGCACAGGGCCTGGCATTGATCATGACCCGTGCGACCGTCAGAACGGCAGCTTCATACCGGGCGGCAACTGCATGCCAGCGGTCATGGAAGCCGTCTTGTCCTGGCTGGCCTGCTCGATCTTGCGCACAGCGTCGTTGACGGCGGCGGCGATCAGGTCTTCCAGCACTTCCTTGTCTTCCTGCATCAGGCTGTCATCCAGATTGATGCGCTTGACGTCATGACGACCGGTCATCACCACGCTCACCAGGCCTGCGCCCGATTGACCGGTGACTTCCGCGTTGGCCAGTTCTTCCTGCATCTTGGCCATTTTTTCCTGCATTTGCTGCGCCTGCTTCATCAGACCAGCCATGCCACCTTTCATCATGGGATATCTCCTCGAAAATGGATGGTTCGTTTGCGTGGCGCCAGCGGCGCCCTGTGTTCAGTTATTGAGCCGGCACCGCAGGCGCGTCCACCGGTTTGATCGTGTCTTCCCGGATCACAGCGCCAAACTGTTGCAGCATCTGCTGGATGTACGGGTCGGCCTGGATCGAGGCTTCGGCCTGGCGCTGGCGCTCGGCACGCAACCGTGAAGCAGCCTGCGCAGGGGTTTCCTGCTCGGGCTTGATCAGCTCGATACTCAGATTGATCGTGCGCCCATGGTACTGGTTCAACGCATCGTTCAGACGCCGCTGCTGCGTCGAGTTGAACAGCGCGCTGTGCGCCGGGTCCAGGTGCAGCAGCCAGTTGTCGCCATCGACCGAGATCAGTGTGCAGTTGGCCGCGATGCTGCCGGTCATCCCGGAGATCGGCAGCTTGGGAAACACGTCCAGCCACTCGGCCGCAAGACCGGTGGCCGGTTTGGCAGCCGGAGCAGGCTCCGGTTCGACGGCTTCAAGCTCGACGACACTTTCGTGGGCCAACTCATCCAGATAGCTGTAGGACGCCGGGTCTATGTCGATATCCGGCTCGACATAATCGTCGTCTGCTGGCGGCTCGTCGTCACGCCCCATGGGCCCGGAGCCGGAAGACGTCGAATTGGCGTGCATGGACAGATACGCAGAGTCCGGAATGGCTTCGAGCATTGCCGGCGTGACCGACTGCTCGGCTGCCGGCTGTGCAGGCTCGGCTTCAGGTGCGGCCGGCACCGGGCTGGCGGGCGTAGGCGTCGGCATGGGCGTCAGGTCGGGCTGCTCGGAAACGGTCTCCAGAACCGGCTCGGCTACTGGCTCGGCATCAGATTCGCCCTCAGATTCGGTAGGGGGCGCAGTTTCGGCGGCGGGTTCGGCAGCCGGGGATTTCGGTTCATTCCACGGCAGGTCGAGGTCTTCGACTGGCGCGGCTTGTGGCTCTGGCTTCGATTCCGGCTGTACCGCGGGCTCTGGCCGGGCGGCGGCAGGCATCGCCGGCGCCGCAGGCGGCAGCGCTTCGAAGGCCGGATCGGGCGCAGCCATCACCGGGGCGGTAGACACTGCGGGAGCTGCCGATGCAACAGGTGTCGCATCAGCCACTGCTTTTCGGGAATCAACCGTGGCCTGGCTGATCCCCACTGGCTTTAGCGGCTGCCTCGGCGCGTCTTCGCTGTCGGCAGGACGGAACGCCAGCATGCGCAGCAGGACCATCTCGAAGCCGCCACGCGGATCAGGGGCCAGCGGCAGGTCACGGCGACCAATCAAGCCCATCTGGTAGTAAAACTGTACGTCTTCGGCAGGCAGGGCCTGCGCAAGCGCCAACACCCGGTCACGATCACCATGACCGTTGTCGACGCCTTCCGGCAACGCCTGGGCAATCGCCACACGGTGCAGCACATTGAGGATTTCCGAGAGCACGCCATTCCAGTCAGGGCCCTGCTCGGCCAAGTGGCGTACCGCCTCCAGCACCCCGCGGGCATCGCCTTCCAGCAGCGCCGTCAGTACATCGAACACCTGGCCGTGGTCCAGCGTGCCGAGCATGGCTCGTACATCGGCAGCCATTACCTTGCCTTCACCGAAGGCAATGGCCTGATCGGTGAGGCTCATCGCATCACGCATCGAACCATCGGCGGCGCGCCCGAGCAGCCACAGCGCGTCGTCTTCGAAGGGCACGTTCTCGACGCCCAGCACGTGGGTCAGATGCTCGACCACGCGTTCAGGCGTCATGTTTTTCAACGAGAACTGCAGGCAGCGCGAAAGAATGGTCGCCGGCAGCTTTTGCGGATCGGTGGTGGCGAGGATGAACTTGACGTAGGGCGGCGGCTCTTCAAGCGTCTTGAGCAAGGCGTTGAACGAGTGGCTGGAAAGCATGTGCACTTCGTCGATCAGGTAGACCTTGAAGCGACCGCGACTTGGCGCGTACTGCACGTTATCCAACAGCTCGCGCGTGTCTTCGACCTTGGTGCGGCTGGCAGCGTCGATTTCGATCAGGTCGACGAAACGGCCCTCGTCGATCTCCTTGCACACCGAACAGGTGCCGCAAGGCGTCGAGGTGATGCCGGTTTCACAGTTCAGGCACTTGGCGATGATCCGCGCGATAGTTGTCTTGCCGACGCCCCGGGTGCCGGTAAACAGATAGGCATGGTGCAGGCGCTGGCTGTCCAGCGCGTTGATCAGGGCCTTCAACACATGAGCCTGGCCGACCATTTCGCGGAACGAGCGCGGACGCCATTTACGTGCAAGAACCTGATAACTCATTTAAAACCGTCGCAACTGGTAAGCGGAAGACCGCCAATGCTAGCCGAGCAGGGGCAAAATTGCATCTGGTGTCCGTCTCTATTGTGGCTAAGTTGTGCAAATGACTCAATTGATGCGCTTTATTCGGGCCTTCACCACACCGCCGTTGCCTTGTGCAGCGGCGCTCTGTCTGCTATTGCTGTTGCCGCAAACCGGCCGCGCGGCACAGGGAACCTTGAGCTTTGCGGTCAACGAAGGCTGGACCATGCCGATGATGCACATCACCGACTTTCGTCCCGAATCCGGCATTCTGTTCGACATCATGCAAAGCCTTGCGCACCATGTGGGCCTCGAAGCCAGTTATCACGTGATGCCACGCCTGCGCATCCAGTCGGCGCTAGAGCGTAGCGAAGTCGACATGCACTGCTACAGCGCCCAGGCGTGGTACCCGGACCTGTCCGGGGACTACCTGTGGAGCCTGCCAATTCTCTATCAGCGCGACTGGCTGGTCGCTTCGGCGGCAACGGCTGCCGGCCCCTACCCCGAGCAGTTCGACAACGAAACCGTCGGCACCGTATTGGGCTACACCTACCCGGCCCTGCAGCATCTTTTCGAGGCGCATAAACTGGTCCGTGAAGATGCACGCACGCAGAACCAGACGCTCGGCAAACTGATGGCCGGGCGCTACAACTATGCGGTGACCAATCAGTTGATCCTCGAATGGACCAACCGGAACCTGCCTGCCGGCAAGAAGCTCATGCCGATATCAATGGTCGCCGAACAGCCGGCCGCCTGCGTGATCCGCAACAACTCCGATCTGCCAGTGGGCAGGATTTTGCGCACGCTGGTGCAGATGCGTCTGTCGGGGGAGATCCAGCAGATCATTGATCACTACACCACGCCCACCGTCCCCTGACCCTTCATCTGCGTTGTCGCAATAGCGTCATATTCCATCGTTACGCTCGCCTGAAATCTTTGGCAACACATTAACCAGCGCGAGTATTTGGCGATGAGCGACAGACCAGACGACGAAGATACCAATGAAAACCCCGGCCGCCGTCGTTTTCTGGGCGGGATGGCTGCGTTGGGTGCAGGTGTCACCCTTAGCAGTTACGTTTCCGCCCACGAGAAGCCGCCTGGCGACAACGAACGGCATCATCACCTTGCCGGCCCCGCGCTGGATCGCGCCTTGCGCGAAAATGTGAAAACCATTGTGGTGATCTACGCCGAGAACCGCAGCTTCAATAACCTGTTCGGCGATTTCCCCGGTGTCGAAAAGCCGCTCGCCTCGCTCAGGCCTTCCGATTACGAGCAGCGCGACCGCGACGGCACGCGATTGTCCAAACTGCCACCGGCCTGGGGCGGCGTGCTGCAGGTCGGACCGCAAACCGTCGATGGCGTGACCTACCCGGTGGGCGAGCAGTTTCAGCAAGACCTGCCCAACGCGCCGTTCCCGCTCAAGGGGCCAAACGGTGAAGACCTGCCGCTGAGCCTGGTGACCCGCGACCTGTGGCACGTCTTTTACCAGAACCAGATGCAGATCAACGACGGCAAGAACGACCGTTTCGTGGCCTGGGCGGATGCGGGCGGTCTGACCATGGGCAACTACGCACAGACTCAGTACTCATTGCGCCTGTGGGACGTGGCCGAGGAGTTCGTGCTGTGTGACAACTTTTTTCAGGGTGCTTTCGGCGGCTCGTTCCTGAACCACCAGTACCTGATTTCAGCCACCGCGCCTGTTTACCCGAACGCCGCCGAATCTCCGGCCAAGTCGCAAATCGCCACCCTGCAGAGCTTCAATCCGCTGGACCCGCGCCTCAAACCGCTCGACAAGTCGCCGGCCAGCGCCATGGACGGGCCGCCACAATTCGGCCCCAGCGCCATCACGCCGGACAACTACGCGGTCAACACCATGGCTCCGCCCTACTGGCCAACCTGGCTGCGCGACCCGCAGAACCCTGATTACTCGAAACCGGATCTGCCCAACGTACTGGTTCCACAAAGCCACGAGCACATCGGTGACAAGCTGTCGAAAAGGAATGTTGACTGGGCTTGGTATGCCGGCGCCTGGCAAGTGACGCTGGATGAGTTCAAGGACTCCACCGGGATCCCGAAAATCCCCAACTTTCAATACCATCACCAGCCATTCAACTACTTCAAGCAGCAGGGGCCGCAGCACCCTGAAGAGCGCAAAAAGCGCCTGCGTGATGGTGGGCTGGGTGACGAGTCGAGCACCAATCGCTTCCTCGCCGATGCCGAAGCGGGCAAGTTGCCTGCGGTGACCTTCTACAAACCCCAGGGCAACCTGAACATGCACGCCGGTTACGCCGACGTGGCTGCGGGTGACCGGCACATCGACCGGGTGATCAAGGTGCTGCGCAAGAGCCCGCAGTGGGACAACATGGTAATCGTCGTCACCGTCGACGAGAACGGCGGCTGGTGGGACCACGTCGCGCCGCCAAAAGGCGATCGCTTCGGTCCTGGCACGCGCATTCCCGCTCTGGTCATCTCTCCTTTCGCCCGCAAGGGCAAGGTCGACCACACGGTTTACGACACCGCCTCGATCCTGCGCCTGATCACTCGCGTGCATGGCCTGGAAAAACTCGACGGTCTGAAACGCCGCGACGAGGCCATGATCGCACGTGGCCAAGCACCGATGGGCGACCTGACCAACGCGCTGCAGTTTCCGGCCTGATTCCATCAGGTGGTCGCGTCGGCTGCCTCCAGCGCAGTCGGACGAGCAGTTTTAACCGGTGGCAGGGACGCCACGTACACCGTGCGGGACGGGAACGCGAAACGCACATCCAGTTCGGCAAAGGCTTCCATGATGTCCAGATTGATCGCCTGCTGCACATCCATATAGACGTTGTAGCTGGGGTCGAGCACGATGAAAACGGTCTCGAACTCCAGTGATGTCTCGCCAAAACCCCGAAAATGCGAACGGTCGAAACGCGCCAGCTTCTGCGCGTTGATGATCGCTTCGACTTTCTTCGGCACTTCCCTGATCTGATCGACCGAGCAGTCATAGGTCAGCCTGAATTCGAAGACAATGCGTCGTTCCTGCAAGCGTTTGTAGTTCTGGATGGTGTTGTTGATCATGTCGGCGTTGGCCATCACGATCTGCTCGCCACCCAGGCTGCGGATCCGTGTGGTCTTGAGGCCCACGTGCTCGACCGTGCCGGACAGCGCGCCGACGACGATGAAGTCGCCGACCTCGAAAGGCTTGTCTACTGCGATGGACAGCGAGGCAAACACGTCGCCCAGAATGTTCTGCACCGCCAGCGCGACCGCGATACCGCCGACCCCGAGGCTGGCGACGAACGCGGTGATATTGACCCCGACGTTCGACAGCATCGCCATGACCACCGTGGCCCACAGCAACACCTTCGCGCCCCACAGACTCAACGTGGCCAACGCGCTGCCCTGAAAGGTGCCGCTGGCGTTGTGACGTACGAAATAGCGCTGCAACGCGAGCGCGATCGCCCGGTTCGCCCACAGCCCGACCTGTAATGCGGCGACCACGAACCACAGACTGCTGACCCGGCCCAGCCAGCGTTCCGGCAGATCGAGCATGCCGATGCCGATCAGAATGGAAGCCAGCAGCAATAAGGTATTACTGGTGCCCGACAGCACCTGCACAACGATGTATCGCATATGCGTGCTGGGCGCATCCGCACGCGAACGCATCTTTCTGAGCACAAAACCGATCACGCCCCTGACCAGAATAAAACTCAGGGTCGAGGCGAAGATAGCCAGTATCCAGTTAGCGAGCGATATGCCCAGAAATTGCGAGTCTGTGAAAAATCTGATGATGTCCTGTTCCATCCGGCCCCCGGCTCCACTGCTGCGAGACGCCTGACCGAAAAGCCCGTGACACCCGCAGCGACTTGAATTGCCCCTTGCCGTAAAACGGTTTCAAGCGACGCGTAAGGGGTTAGGGGATGTGTAAGAGGGAGGGTTCAGTTGAATTGGCCATTGATCGATCACCTGAACGCACACCGAGTTTTCACTGTTCGTCGAAACTGATCGGACAGCATGGAACTGCTCCTCAATGAGTTGCCACTCACGGCCCCGAGCGACGGGCTACCAAGCCCCAAGCGTTCAAGCGGCCCAAAAGGCCAATTCGTGGTTAGCACCACATTCAACCAGAGGAAAATATCCGTGACCTACGGCATTCGCGGCGGAGTTGGCACATCGGCTTACTACACCCAGCCCCAGCCTTTTGATGAGTTGAAGCTGAAGCCGGAACAGATTCAGGAAAAGACGGCAAAACTCATGGAGAAAGGGTATTTCACCGTTCCCATAGCAGAACCTACAAGACGTTTTTTGCATGAGCAAAGCAGTCTCAGTAACCCGGCCTGGAGACAGGAGACCGTTGGAAAGGTTATTGATCTGAAAGCAACCGACTACGAACGATCAATAACGGCCGTAGCGAAGGACATTGCAACCACGCTCACCGGGGAACAGCAACAATTGAGACCTCATGAGTTCCAACTGCGAAGGGCCAAAAATCAGGGCGCAGACCAATGGCATCAGGATAAAGGGCCGAAAAAGGTCATCTGCATCGCCACCATCGAGGGTCGCGGCACCGAATACGTGAAACGCGCAGAATCGGAAGGAATATTTGAAGCGGGGTATTTTGGGAAAATGACGCCTCTGGACGCCAAGGCTGTCGAGCAGAGAACCAGGGAAGCCAAGCAAGACCGCTTCTATTTCTTTGCGGGCAAAGGTATTTGCGAAGAAAGCATTCCCAAACTAGTACACCGCTCGCCACATCAGAGTGGTCGCTCCATCTTCCTGGCACGATGGCAGTAAGGCAGGCCACGTAGGATTAACCGCCGGGACAGAGACATCCGGCGGTTTTATCTCGGTGCCGGGCAGACTGTTTTTACAGACGCACGAAGTTCTCGCCAGCGCAGGGCGCAGTCGAAACAGGAATAGGAACAGGCTGTTATTTTTACGAGTAGGCCCCTTTCAGAAAGAACCTTGAGATAGGTGGTGCCCCCACCAGCCACACCCCGGCACACAATGTTCCCGCTGTGGCTGCTGCCTTCCGGCTCTGACCAGGTTCACGGGTAATCGTTGCGGGGGGACCGATGGGGTCACCATAACGACACTCACCAGTTGGCGAGCCGCGCCATTGTACCGGTCTTGCGCGAGTTTACAACCGTTGCTGCGGATAAAAATTTCGAGGGGGCTCAAGCACTTGTGTGCCGGGGCTGAAAGGCAACTGCGTATTGCTCCGCGGCGTGACAAATCCTCGAAACGGCCCCATTCGATCCTGTACCCTGCCCGCCTCAACATAATCAGCCAGCAGGTTGCTCATGCAGACTCGATTGGTCGACTACCACGACCTCAGCGCCTCTCAACGCCAGCAGCTCGGATACCTCGAGGTTACGCAGGAACAGATCCAGTTCTCCGGCGACATCTACACAGCGCTCAATACGCTTCTGGTCAGACCCAGCCCGAACATTTGCGGCTTCGTGCTGCTCGGTGACGAGAAGCCCGTGGGGTTTTTCCTGCTCAAGCGCGACGACTGTCTGCCGCACTGGGCTCAGGAGGATCTGACGGCGACACTGCATGCGCTGCAGATCGATCATCGTGAGCAGGGCAAGGGGCTGGGCAAGGCGTGCCTGCAAGCGCTGCCTGCAGCGTTGCGCCTGAAATGGCCGGACATCACTCAATTGATGCTGTCGGTGGACGCGGACAACTTGGCTGCCATCGGGCTTTATACAGGCCAGGGCTGGGTGGATACCGGTGAGGCGTATCGCGGGCGTATCGGTTTCGAGCGCAGGCTGACCCTGACGCTTTGACCCGCTTTTGAACAAGTGCCTGACACGCCGCCAAAGCGTGTCAGGCACTACTCGCGTTACTGGGCCTGCAGAACCTCATCGGCCTTGCCACCGGCATCCTGAATCACCAGATGGATGAAGTGCAGCTTGGCGATGACCGCTGGCGGCAGCACGAACGGATAGAAATCCGGTTGCCCCATGCTGCGTGACAGCTCGTTGAGCATGCTCGCCAGCTCGATCCAGGCATTGACGAACGACAGGAACGCCGGGCCACCCGGATGCTGAGGGTCGTAGAGCACTTCCAGCGGAAACGGCTGGTAATCGAGCTCCATGTCGCGAGCACTCATGCCAAACCCCAGCGCGGTGTCGACCGCATCCATCATGTGCAGGTAATGCGCCCAGGTTTCGGCCCAGTCTTCCCATGAGTGCATGGTCGCGTAGGCACTGACAAAGCTTTCCTGCCAGTTGTCCGGCGCGCCGTTCTTGTAGTGGTGATCGAGGGCGTCGGCGTAGCTGGCGCGCTCGTCGCCGAACAGGTTGCGATAGCTGTCCTGCCAATGGGTATTGGCGATGAGCCGATCCCAGTAGTAATGACCGACTTCATGACGGAAATGGCCGAGCAAGGTGCGATAGGGCTCGTGCATCTGTACGCGCATCGCTTCACGGTGTGCGTCGTCGGCTTCTTCGATATTCAGGGTAATCAGGCCGTTAGCATGGCCTGTGGTTGGCAAGTTGCCTTCCAGATCGACACCGACAAAATCGAAGGCCAGGCCGGTTTCTTCGTCGACGGTCTTGGGGATGACCTGCAGGCCCAGAGAAATCAACTGCGCGACCAGACGCCGCTTGGCGGTCTCGACCTTGCGCCAGCGCTCGCCGTTTTCAACCACGGACAGGTCGGGAATGGTGTGATTGAGGCTGCAGGCGACACAGAATTCGCCGGCATTGTGCTCTGGAAAAAGCCAGTTACAGGCTGCCGGGGTGCCGAGGTTGGCACAACGCCGATACAGCCCGGCACCTGGCTCATCGCTCAAGCGCCAGGTGGTGGGCTCAGGCCCTGCCTCGAGCGTAGCGACGCGGCCCTGCTCAGGCAGATAGCCCAGCGCTGCAGAGCAGGCCAGGCATTGGGTATTAGGGAAAAACACCGACTGGCCACAGGTGCACTGCCAGACCTTGCTGTTACGTTTGGATTCGCCGACAAATGGGGCGGTGATGCGTGAACTCAGCTGCTCGAAGAAGCGATACATGGCGATCTCTCGTTGACCTTGCATGGACTAGATCATGCCGACGCTTCAGGGGTTCAAAAATATTATCGAGCGGCATGAATGATAAGGCTGACGGCGTGTTCATGAGCCAAAACGGTGCGTCGCACGGTAGTGGGGATTATCGTTCCTCACGCTCCAGCGTGGGATTGCAGTGCGTGACGCTCCGCGTCACAGATCTACGCCGCACCCTCACACTCAAGATCGGACGCAGAGCGTCCAGAACTGCCTGCGACGCAGAGCGTCGCACGATCATCAGGGCATACGGAGCGTCGGCCTCCCTCAATCAACCGCCACGCCCAGCTCGGTCAAGCGTTTGAGCAGTGCATCTTCGTCCAGCACGGTAAGACCCAGTTCGTTGGCCTTGGTCAGCTTCGAGCCGGCACCAGGCCCCGCGACTACGGTGTGGGTCTTGGCCGAGACCGAGCCGGACACCTTGGCACCGAGGCTTTCGAGTTTTTCCTTGGCGACATCGCGGCTCATGCGCTCCAGCGAGCCGGTCAGAACCCAGGTCTGGCCGGCCAGCGGCAAGCCTTCAACGGTTTTTTTCTCGCTGCGCCAGTGCATGCCGAAGTCCTTGAGCTGGGCTTCGATGGCGCGGGCACGCTCGGCGTTTGCGCTGTCGTCGAAGAAATCGCGGACCGACTTGGCCTGTTTCTCCGGCAGTGCCTGACGCATGTCCAGCCAGTCGGCGCTGATGATGGCCTCCAGCGTACCGAACCGGTCCGCCAGTTTCTGCGCAGCACCCGGCCCTACCGACGGAATGTGCAGTTTGTCGATCAGCCCTTCCAGTGTGGTGCTGGCCGCGAACTCGGCGCCCAGCTCGCCCTGGTCCTGCAATTGCAGACCGCATTCACCGAGCAGCGCATCGATGACGCTACGGTTGTGCTCGTCCTCGAAGAAGCTGTGAATCTCGTAAGCCACTTCCAGGCCGACATCCGGCAGGTAGGTCAAGACTTCCGGCAAAGCCTGTTTGACACGCTCCAGCGACGCCAGCGAACGCGCCAGGACCTTGGCCGTCTCTTCACCCACATCGGGAATACCCAAGGCATAGATGAAGCGCGCCAGGGTTGGCTGTCGGCTGTCGGCGATGGCCTTGAGCAGCTTATTGCTGGAGATTTCAGCGAAGCCTTCCAGGTCGATGATCTGTTCGTATTTCAGCTTGTACAGATCGGCAGGCGAGCCGATGAGTTTCTCATCGACCAGTTGCTCGATGGTCTTGTCACCCAGCCCTTCGATGTCCATGGCGCGACGCGAGACGTAATGGATGATCGCCTGCTTGAGTTGCGCACCGCAGGCCAGACGCCCGACACAGCGATACACCGCGCCCTCGGTGACGGTTTCCTTGCCTTTGCTGCGTTTGATCAACTGCGTGCGCTCGACGTGCGAGCCGCACACCGGGCAGGTCTGTGGAACCTGCACTGCCCTGGCATTCTCGGGGCGGCGCTCGGCAACGACCTGCACCACCTGTGGAATCACGTCACCGGCACGCCGGATGATCACCGTGTCGCCGATCATCAGGCCGAGCCGCGCCACTTCGTCCATGTTATGCAGCGTGGCGTTGGCGACCATGACGCCTGCCACCTTGACCGGCTTGAGCCGCGCGACCGGCGTCACTGCGCCGGTACGGCCCACCTGAAACTCGACATCCAGCAGTTCGGTGAGCTCTTCCATGGCGGGGAATTTATGGGCAATCGCCCAGCGTGGCTCACGGGCGCGGAAGCCCAGTTCGCGCTGCGCTGCCAGGTTGTTGACCTTGAACACCACGCCGTCGATCTCGTAAGTCAGCGCCAGGCGTCGCTCACCGATATCGCGGTAATAGGCCAGGCACTCCTCGACGCCATTCGCCAGTTTCAGCTCGCGACTGACCGGCATGCCCCATTTTTTCAGCGCTTCAAGCACGCCGATGTGAGTGTCGGCGATTTCCGCCGACGTCTGGCCCAGGCCATAGCAACAGAACTCCAGCGGCCGGTTGGCCGTGATCTTGGAATCCAGCTGACGCAGACTGCCCGCTGCTGCGTTGCGCGGGTTGGCGAAGGTCTTGCCGCCGATTTCCAGCTGACTGGCGTTGAGGCGCTCGAAACCGGCCTTGGACATGAACACTTCACCGCGCACTTCCAGCACATCCGGCCAGCCCTTGCCTTGCAGCTTGAGCGGGATGTTACGCACTGTGCGCACGTTGACACTGATGTCTTCGCCGGTGGTTCCGTCGCCGCGTGTCGCGCCCCGCACCAGAGCGCCATCGCGATACAGCAGGCTGACTGCCAGACCGTCCAGCTTGGGTTCGCAGCTGTACTGCACCTTGCTGCCTTCGCCAAACAGGTCGCCGGCCGGCAAGTCCAGCCCCTCGGTCACCCGCCGGTCGAACTCAAGCATGTCGTTTTCTTCGAACGCGTTGCCCAGGCTGAGCATCGGCATTTCGTGACGCACCTGGGTGAACGCCGACAAGGCAGCGCTTCCGACCCGTTGCGTCGGCGAATCAGGAGTGACCAGATGGGGGTTTTCCGCCTCCAGGGCCTTGAGCTCGTGAAACAGGCGGTCGTACTCGACATCCGGAATGCTCGGTTCATCCAGAACGTGGTAGCGGTAGTTGTGCTGATCCAGCTCTGCACGCAGTTCCAGGATTCGGGTTTCGACGGCCTTCATACGGTGTTCTCTCAAAAAGCAAAAAAGCAGCCGAGGCTGCTTAATCTGTTGGCTCTGTTCTGTTCAGGTCAGGCCCCGACAGGGCGTGCCGCAGCACGCTCATGATCGGGGACCTGCCCAAGGGCTTGCTTAACCGCGACGCTGGGTCAACGCACGACGTTCGAACTCGACGATGCGCTGGCGGTAATGCTCGATGGTCTGCGCGGTCATGACGCTGCGCTGATCATCCTTCAGTTCGCCATCCAGCTCGTGAGCCAGCTTGCGAGCGGCGGCAACCATGACGTCGAATGCCTGCTTGGGATGACGAGGGCCTGGCAAGCCGAGGAAGAAGCTGACCGCACGGGTGCTGAAATGGTCGATATCGTCCAGGTCGAACACACCGGGCTTGACCGCATTGGCCATCGAGAACAGCACCTCGCCGTTGCCAGCCATGCTCTCGTGACGGTGGAAAATGTCCATCTCGCCAAAACGCAGGCCGCTTTCCAGAATGTTCTGCAACAGTGCCGGGCCCTTGAAACCGCCTTCGCTGCGCGAGATCACGCTGATGACCAGTACTTCCTCAACCGGAGGCAGGTCCTTGTCTTCGGTGATGCGCTGGGCAGGCTTGTCATCCGGGAAATCGTCGTCGCGGCCGGTGAACAGGCTCGGGCCGTCGAGATCCAGGTTCAGGTCGCCCTGCTGTGGCTCGTCTTTGCGTTTCTTGTCATTGCGCTTGTCGCTGTTGCTGCGCTTGCCTTCACGCGGGCTGGCGCTCATGGACGGCAGATCCTGCTCGTCGAGCTGCGGCTCCTTGTGCGTATCCAGCACACGGGGCGGACCCAGCACTTCGGCAGACGTGGTTTCTTCTTCATCCGGAAGGTTGGAGAAGCTCCGATCCAGTCTGAATTTCAATTTACCCTTGCTGCCGCGCATACGGCGCCAGCCATCAAAGAGAATACCGGCGATGACTATTATGCCGATGACGATCAGCCACTCGCGCAGACCGATTTCCATGTAATCCAGTGCCTCTAATGAAGAAATCTGAAAATAAGGGCCTAAACCCCTTTAATACGTGGTGCCAAGTCTATGTTCTGACTGGCAATTCGCCCACGCGAAAATAAAAAGTGGTCACTAAACTAGCACGACCAAAGGTAACTTTACACCGTCTGTTACGTCTCTTCGCCGCCCAAATTGCCATCTCATGTACCAGCGTCTCATTTTCAGGCCTCCGGGCGGCCATTTGCCCGCAGAACGAGGCGTCGAATCAGGCATCCACCAGCGCCATCGCCTGCTCCACGTCCACCGCTACCAGCCGCGAACAACCGGGCTCGTGCATCGTCACCCCCATCAGTTGGTCGGCCATTTCCATGGCGATCTTGTTGTGGGTGATGTAGATGAACTGCACCGTTTGTGACATTTCTTTCACCAAGCGTGCATAGCGACCCACGTTGGCGTCATCCAGCGGCGCATCCACCTCGTCAAGCATGCAAAACGGCGCAGGATTGAGTTTGAAAATGGCAAACACCAGCGCCAGCGCCGTCAGGGCTTTTTCACCGCCCGACAGCAAATGAATGGTGCTGTTCTTCTTGCCAGGGGGACGCGCCATGATTGTCACCCCAGTATCGAGTAAATCTTCGCCTGTCAGTTCCAAATAAGCGGAGCCACCACCGAAAACTTTTGGGAAAAGTGCCTGAATTCCGCTATTTATCTGATCGAAGGTATCCTTGAAGCGGTTTCGGGTCTCCTTGTCGATCTTGCGGATGACGTTTTCCAGAGTGTCCAGCGCTTCGACCAGATCGGCATCCTGCGCATCCAGATAGCGCTTGCGCTCGGACTGCTGCTGATACTCGTCGATGGCCGCGAGGTTGATTGCGCCCAGACGCTGAATACGCCCGGCGATGCTTTCCAGTTGCTGCTCGGCAGCCTGTTCGCTGGCTTCCGGCGTCAGCGTGGCGAGCACGCCGTGCAGGTCGTAGCCGTCTTCATGCAGTTGGTCTTGCAAAGCTTTGCGACGCACCGTCAGTGCCTGCCACTCCAGACGCTGTTGTTCCAGCTGGCCACGCAGCAGTTGCGATTGCTGCTCGGCCTGGGTGCGGCGTTTTTCTGCCTCACGCAATTCGCGGTCAGCGTCTTCGAGTGCGTTCTTGGCGATGCGCATTTCGTCATCGACCACCATGCGCCGTTCCAGCAACTCTTCAAGCTTGAGGCGCAGCTCTTCGAGCGGTGCCTCGCCCTCCTCCAGATTCAGGCTCAGTTGTTCGCGCTTCTCGGTAAGCCTTTCGGACTGCATGCGCAGGCGCTCCAGCGCCTGGCGGGTCGAATCGTATTGCGCCTTGATCGAGCCCAGACGCACCGCCAGTTGATGACTGTGATCCTTGTGCTGCCGCGCATCCTGACGTATCCGGTCCAGACGCTCACGCAGCGCATCACGCTGAGCCTGCAGCACCTCGCGCTGTTCGGTATCCTGCGCCATGCTGTCCAGCGCGTCCTGCAATTGCAGGCGCGATTCGCCAAGTTGCTCGTGCTCGACTGCGCGCTGCTCGCCCAGCTCGGCCAGTTCCTCATCAAGGCGGGTGCGCCGCAGGGTCAACTGCTCGACTTTTACCCGGACCGCCGACAGCTGCGCTTTCAGTTCGCTTTGCTGACGGGTTTCGTCCTGCACGCGACGGCGCAACTGCTCACGGGCGTCTTCCTCCTGCGACTGCTGCTCGCGCAAGACCAGTAATTGCTCTTCTAAAGTGGCCAGCGTCGCCTCGCGCTCATCGCGCTCCAGACTCAGCCGCTGCAATTCCTTACCGCGCGCCAGCACGCCACTCTGCGCTTCGCTGGCGCGGCGTACACGCAAAAAGTGCCGCCCCACCCAGTAGCCGTCACGGCTGATCAGGCTTTGTCCGGCGCTGAGTTGTGCGCGTCGCGCCAGCGCCTCGTCCAGGTTCTCCACCGGAATCACCTGGCTCAGCCAGGCAGACAGATCAACCGTACTGTCGACCTTTTCCAGCAAGCTGCCCGGCGCACGAACCGTATCAGCACCCGCGCTGAGCAAGCGCAGATCGCCCTGCTGAAAACCGGCCAGATCGAGGCCATCGAAGTCATCCACCAGCACGGCCTGCAAATCCGCGCCAAGCACGGTTTCCACGGCCAGCTCCCAGCCGGCTTCAACGCTCAGCCCCTCGGCCAGACGCGGTCGCTCGGCCAGTTGCTGATCACGCAGCCACTCGGCGGTGCCGGTGTCCGGGTCAAGTGCAGCCTGCTGCAGCGCCTCCAGGGACGCCAGCCGGCCATTGAGACGTTGCAGCTCGCCCTGCGCCTGCTGTTGCGCCTGACTGGCGTGCTGCAATGCCTCGCGCAATTGCTCAAGACGCTCGACCGCCTGCTCTTCACCCATGTGCAGCTCTTCAAGGGTCATGTCGCGGGTGGCGAGGTCTTCGCTCAATTGCAGAATGGCCGCATCTTCCGGGTCCGCGGCCAGCAGTTGACGCTCTTCGGCCAGACGCCGCTGGCGCTCTGCAAGGCGTTCGATGCTCTGTTCCAGCTGCTGAATGCGTGACTGCTGGACCTGTGCCTGACGCTGCGGCTCGGCGGATTGTTGATTGAAGACGTCCCACTTTTCCTGCCAGCCCTGCATGGCCGCTTCGGCGTCTTCCAGAGCGATGGCCGACTCCTCGGCGGCGGCGCTGGTCATTTCCTGCTCGGGCTCAAGCATCTCCAGCTCTTCGCCGAGGGTGGCGAGCAAGGTGGTGTCGTGCCCAAGGTGCGATTCGGTTTCCTGGCGGGCACGCTCGGCTTCTCGCAGGTCATCCTGCAACTGGCGCAGCCGCTGCTGACCGTGCTGAATGCTCTGCTCGACGCGGGCAATGTCGCCGCCGACCGAATAAAAGCGGCCCTGCACCAGGTTGAAGCGTTCGGACAGGTCATGGTGGCCGTCACGCAGCCTTTCGATACTGGCATCGGCACTGCGCTGATCGGCCACCAACGCCTCGAAGCCCACTTCCTGATTGCCGATCACCGCCTCGCGCTGACCTACCAGATCATTCAGCGCCTGCCAGCGCAGGGCCGACAATTGCGCTTTCAGCTGGCGCTCTTCAGCCTTGTATTCCTGATACTTCTCGGCAGCCTGAGCCTGTCGGTGCAGACGCTCCAGTTGACGCTCGAGCTCTTCACGCAGGTCGGTCAGGCGCGCCAGGTTCTCGTGGGTGCGACGAATGCGGTTTTCGGTTTCCCGGCGCCGCTCCTTGTACTTGGAGATCCCCGCGGCTTCTTCGATGAAGTTGCGCAGATCTTCAGGCTTGGCCTCGATCAGTTTGGAGATCATGCCCTGTTCGATGATCGAATAGCTGCGCGGCCCCAGGCCGGTGCCGAGGAAGATATCGGTGATGTCGCGACGGCGGCACTTGGTGCCGTTGAGGTAGTAGCTGTTCTGGCTGTCGCGGGTCACTTTGCGGCGAATGGAGATTTCCGCATATGCCGCGTACTCGCCCACCAGCGTGCCGTCGGAGTTGTCGAAGACCAGTTCGATGCTGGCCTGGCTGACCGGTTTACGGCTGGTGGAGCCGTTGAAGATGACGTCGGTCATCGACTCGCCGCGCAGGTTCTTGGCCGAGCTTTCGCCCATGACCCAGCGCACGGCGTCGATGATGTTGGATTTGCCACAGCCATTGGGGCCGACGACAGCCGCCATGTTGCTGGGGAAGTTCACCGTGGTGGGGTCGACGAAAGATTTGAACCCCGCCAGCTTGATGCACTTCAGGCGCACGGCGTCAGCCCGCTGCCAGGGCGGCCAGCACCAACTGGCAGCTGCGCTGACAGTAGCTGACCAGCACAACACGAATCTTCGGGATATCCCGTGCCACCACTGCGCCAAGCAGTTCGTCGAACAACGCCAGGTAGTCGCCCATATCGGCCTTGCGTTGCTCGAGCGCGATGAAATAGCTGCGGCTCATGGAAGGCTGCAGATTCTCGACGGTTTCCTCAAGGTACGGGTTGTTGGCGAACGGATAGGCTGCGCGCATCACATTGAAGCTCTCTTCGACGAATGCATTGACGTCCTGCTGCTCGAAACTGGCCTGCAGACGCTGTTGTATCTGCATGAACGGTGCAAGATCCTCCTCGGTCGTCCAGCGCTCGACCACCGCGTTGGCCAGCAGAATGTACAGCTCTCTCATCATGCAGCACAGGCTGGTGACATTGTGTGCGTTGAGCACCGTGACCTGTGCGCCACGACGCGGCAGGATCACCACCAGGTGGCGGCGCTCCAGAATCAGTAATGCTTCGCGCACGGAGCCACGGCTGACGTTCAACGCCTGCGTGACTTTCTGTTCCTGGATACGCTCTCCAGGCTTGAGCTCACCGCGAATGATCCGCTCGGCAAGATGATGAGCAATTTGCTCAGCGAGGCTGTCCGGGGCCTTGAACGTCATGACTATCCTTCAGAAAAAACCAGTTCCGCATGCAAGCCGCGGAGTGTATCGCAACCGGCACCGGTGGCGCAGGGCCATAAACGCGGAAACTGGCACGAAATACGCAAAACCTTGAATACAGCCGGCAGGCAATTCAAGAACCAGAGGTTGTTTGATCGGCAGATGGCCGAAAAACTCAATTTCCTGACTCTGAAGTCAGAAACAAATTGACCCAATAAACATAGCTGATAGATTCATCGACATGTCTGATGACAATAAACGTGAGGGCTTTGCGCCGTGATTAAGTTCCTTTTGAACCAAGAGCTAAAAACCGAGCGCAGCCTGAATCCGAACATGACCGTGCTGACCTACCTGCGTGAGCAGGCACACAAGCCCGGTACCAAGGAAGGTTGTGCCAGTGGTGACTGCGGTGCCTGCACCGTCGTGGTAGGCGAGTTGCACAGTGACGCCGACGGCGAGCAAACGCTGCGTTATCGCAGCCTCAATTCATGCCTGACGTTCATGGCGTCGCTGCACGGCAAACAATTGATCAGCGTCGAGGACCTCAAACATCAGGGCCAGTTGCACAGCGTGCAGAAGGCGATGGTCGAGTGTCATGGCTCGCAATGCGGCTTTTGTACCCCGGGTTTCGTGATGTCGCTGTTTGCCCTGCAAAAGAACAGCAGCGAAGCCGATGCCCATCAGGCCCACGAAGCCCTGGCCGGCAACCTGTGTCGCTGCACCGGCTATCGCCCTATTCTGGCCGCCGCCGAGCAGTCTTGCGCGCAGCGCCTGCCGGACCAGTTCGATCAGCGCCAGGCGCAAACCGTCGAACGCCTGCGCGCCATCGCCCCGGCCGGCACCGATGAACTGAATGACGGCGAAAAACGCTGCTTCATTCCGCTGACCGTGGCGGATCTGGCGGACCTCTACGACAGCCATCCACAGGCGCGTCTGCTGGCCGGCGGCACCGATCTGGCCCTGGAAGTCACGCAGTTTCACAAACAGTTGCCAGTGATGATTTACGTCGGACACATCGACGAGATGAAGGGCGTGAAGCGTTTCGACGATCGCCTGGAGATCGGTGCGGCAACCCCGCTGACCGACTGTTATGCAGCGCTAAAGGCCGAATACCCGGACTTTGGCGAGTTACTGCAGCGCTTTGCTTCGTTGCAGATCCGCAATCAGGGCACGCTGGGTGGCAACATCGGCAACGCCTCCCCCATCGGCGACTCCCCGCCGCTGCTGATCGCCCTTGGCGCGCAGATCGTGCTGCGCAAAGGCAACAGTCAGCGCACTTTGGCGCTGGAAGACTATTTCATCGACTATAAGGTCACGGCCCGTCAGGAAAGCGAGTTCATCGAAAAGATCATCGTGCCCACCGCCTCTGCGCGACAGATTTTCCGCGCCTATAAAGTCTCCAAACGTCTGGATGATGACATCTCGGCGGTCTGCGCTGCTTTTCGCCTGACCCTTGAAGATGGCGTGATCCACGAGGCTCGCGTAGCGTTCGGCGGTATGGCGGCGATTCCGAAACGTGCAGCGGCCTGCGAACAGGCGCTGATCGGGCAGCCATGGAACCATGCAACCGTCGAGCGCGCCTGCGCTGCACTGAGCGAGGACTTCACTCCGCTGTCGGATTTCCGGGCGAGCAAGGAATACCGCCTGTTGAGCGCGCAAAACCTGCTGCGCAAGTACTTCATCGAATTACAGACCCCAGCGGTTCCAACGCGGGTGACTGACTATGTCTGAGCATTCCCCAAACACCACCCAGGCCGAGATGCTTGCGGTATTTCAGCAGGGTCTGAACACCGGCGTGGGCCGCAGCGTCAAGCACGACAGTGCCGACAAGCACGTGTCAGGCGAAGCGGTGTACATCGATGATCGCCTGGAATTTCCCAACCAGTTGCACGTCTACGCACGCCTTTCCGACCGAGCCCATGCGCGCATCATCAGCATCGATACCTCGCCCTGCTACGCCTTCGAAGGTGTACGCATCGCGATTACCCATCAGGATATTCCGGGGCTCAAGGACATTGGGCCGTTGCTGCCCGGCGACCCGCTGCTGGCCATCGACAAGGTGGAGTTCGTCGGGCAACCGGTGCTCGCGGTGGCGGCTAGCGACCTGGACATTGCACGCCAGGCAGCTATGGCGGCAATCATCGAATACGAAGACCTGCAACCGGTGCTGGATGTGGTCCAGGCCCTGCGCCAGAAGCATTTCGTGCTCGACAGCCATACCCACAAGCGTGGCGACTCTGCCGCTGCCCTGGCGCGCGCAACCCACCGCCTGCAGGGCAACCTGCACATTGGCGGCCAGGAACATTTTTACCTGGAAACCCAGATCTCCTCGGTGATGCCGACCGAAGACGGCGGCATGATCGTCTATTGCTCGACCCAGAACCCCACGGAAATCCAGAAGCTGGTGGCCGAGGTGCTGGGCGTGCCGATGAACCGCATCGTGGTCGACATGCGCCGCATGGGCGGTGGTTTTGGCGGCAAGGAAACCCAGGCGGCCAGTCCGGCCTGCCTGTGCGCCGTGATTGCCCGCTTGACCGGCCAGCCCACCAAGATGCGCCTGCAACGCTTCGAAGACATGCAGATGACCGGCAAGCGCCACCCGTTCTACATCGAGTACGACGTGGGCTTCGACGATGACGGTCGTTTGCAGGGCATACAGCTGGATCTGGCCGGCAACTGTGGCTATTCGCCGGACCTCTCGGCGTCCATCGTCGACCGCGCCATGTTTCATGCCGACAACGCGTATTACCTGGGCGAAGCCACCGTCAACGGTCACCGCTGCAAGACGCACACCGCGTCCAACACCGCCTACCGGGGCTTTGGCGGCCCGCAGGGCATGGTCGCCATCGAAGAGGTCATGGACTGCATTGCACGCTTCCTCGGCAAGGACCCGCTGCACGTGCGCAAGGCCAACTATTACGGCAAGACCGAGCGCAACGTCACCCACTATTACCAGACGGTCGAACACAACCTGCTGGAAGAGATGACCACCGACCTCGAGCAAAGCAGCCAGTACGCCGAGCGACGCGAAGCGATTCGTGCGTTCAATGCCGGCAGCCCGGTGCTGAAAAAAGGCCTGGCGCTGACACCGGTCAAGTTCGGCATCTCGTTCACCGCCAGCTTTCTCAATCAGGCCGGTGCGCTGGTTCATATCTACACCGACGGCAGCATCCACCTGAACCATGGCGGCACTGAAATGGGCCAGGGCTTGAACACCAAGGTCGCGCAGGTCGTGGCCGAGGTGTTCCAGGTGGACATCGAGCGCATCCAGATCACTGCGACCAACACCGACAAGGTGCCGAACACCTCGCCCACTGCCGCTTCGAGCGGTACGGACCTGAACGGCAAAGCCGCACAGAATGCTGCTGAAATCCTCAAGCAAAGGCTGGTGGAGTTTGCTGCCATGCACTACCAGGTGAGCGAAGCAGAGGTCGAATTCCGCAACGGCCATGTGCGGATCGGCGAGCTGTACCTGCCGTTCGCCGAACTGGCGCAATTGGCATGGATGGGCCAGGTGTCGCTGTCGAGCACCGGCTATTACAAGACGCCGAAGATTTTTTACGACCGCAGCCAGGCGCGTGGCCGGCCGTTCTATTACTACGCCTTTGGCGCAGCCTGCGTGGAGGTCATCGTCGATACGCTGACCGGCGAATACAAGATGTTACGCACCGACATCCTTCACGATGTCGGCGCGTCGCTGAACCCGGCCATCGATATCGGTCAGGTCGAAGGCGGCTATATTCAGGGCGCCGGCTGGCTGACCACCGAGGAACTGGTGTGGAACGACAAGGGCAAGCTGATGACCAGCGGCCCGGCGTCCTACAAGATCCCGGCAGTGGCAGACATGCCGCTCGATCTGCGCATCAAGCTGGTAGAGAACCGCAAGAACCCGGAAGACACGGTGTTTCATTCCAAGGCCGTCGGCGAGCCGCCGTTCATGCTCGGCATCGCCGCCTGGTGCGCCATCAAGGACGCCGTGGCGAGCTTGGGTGACTATCGTCATCAACCAGACATCGACGCCCCGGCGACGCCGGAAAAAGTGTTGTGGGGCTGCGAACAGATGCGCCAGCACAGCGCTGCGCGTCGTGCACCCAGCGAAAGGGCCGAGCCGACTGTTTCTGCCGCTTCGCGAGCAAATGAAGAGGCGCCAGGCTCGCCTTCACCTATTCAGGATGCTCCCGTGGGAGCGAGCTTGCTCGCGAAGGCGCCTGGCCTGGATCACTCTGTCCTGGAGCAGAAATGAACAACTGGATCAGCGCCCTGGCCGAGCTGCAGGCCCGTGGAGAACCCGGCATTCTGGTGACGATCATCGAGGAGCTGGGCTCCACGCCACGTAATGCCGGATCGAAAATGGTGGTCTGCGCCGAGCACATCCACGACACCATCGGTGGCGGCCACCTGGAATACAAGGCCATGGAAATCGCCCGCGAGATGCTTGCCAGCGGCACCCGGCAGACGCGCCTGGAACGCTTCAACCTGGGTGCAAGCCTGGGCCAGTGCTGCGGCGGCGTGAACGTGCTGTTGTTCGAACCGATGGGCGAGCCCGTCGCGCAGATCGCCGTGTTCGGTGCAGGTCACGTCGGCCGCGCCCTGGTGCCGCTGCTGGCCAGCCTGCCCTGCCGGGTACGCTGGATCGACAGCCGTGAGCAGGAATTCCCCGAGCCGATGCCCGAGGGCGTGACGAAGATCATCAACGACGAGCCGGTCGACGAGGTCGCGCAACTGCCGGTCGGCACCTATTGCATCGTGATGACCCACAACCATCAGCTGGATCTGGAACTGACGGCCGCCATCCTCAGGCGTGGCGACTTTGGTTACTTCGGGCTGATCGGCTCGAAAACCAAACGGGTCAAGTTCGAACATCGCTTGCGGGAGCGCGGTTTCGACGCCAGTCTGCTGCAACGCATGCGTTGCCCGATGGGCCTGGCCGAGGTCAAAGGCAAGCTACCCATCGAGATCGCGGTGTCGATCGCCGCGGAAATAATCGCCACTTACAATGTCAGCTTTGGCCAACACACCGCCAACGCCGAACCTATCGCCAGACTGCTGCCTGCATCGCGCCGCAGTCAGTCGCAATGAGTCCCAACGAGAGTGCCATGAGTTCAGTTTCCCGCCGTAAAGCTTACCGCGCCGCCATCGTTCACAGCCTCGCCGACCCGGCCGAAGTGGCGCTGGATGCATCCTATGAATACTTTGCCGACGGCCTGTTGCTGGTCGAGGACGGCAAGATCGTTTCGGTGGGTCACGCTGCCGATCTGCTGGAGCGCCTCGACGACGATGTCGAGCTGATCGAATACCCGGACGCCCTGATCACACCGGGGTTCATCGACACCCATATTCACTTGCCGCAAACCGGCATGATCGGCTCCTACGGCGAGCAATTGCTGGATTGGCTCAACACCTACACCTTTCCCTGCGAAAGCCAGTTCGCCGACCCCGCGCACTCGGCGCAGGTGGCCGACATCTTCATCAAGGAATTGCTGCGCAACGGTACGACCACGGCGCTGGTGTTCGGCAGTGTGCACAAGGAATCGGTCGAGGCATTTTTCAGTGCGGCCCAGGCACTTGATCTGCGCATGATCGCCGGCAAGGTGATGATGGACCGCAATGCACCGGATTACCTGGTCGATACGCCGGAATCCGGGTACGCCGACAGCAAGGCACTGATCGAGCGCTGGCATGGCAAAGGGCGTTTGAGCTACGCAGTGACGCCGCGCTTCGCGCCGACCAGCAGCCCGGAACAATTGAGCCTCGCCGGCCAGTTGCTCACCGAATACCCCGGCCTGTACCTGCAGACCCACATCAGCGAGAACCTTCAGGAGATCGAGTGGGTCAAGGCGCTGTTCCCGGAGCGCAAGCATTATCTGGACGTCTACGATCACTTCAACCTGCTCGGCGAGCGCTCGGTGTTCGCCCACGGCGTGCACCTGTGCGACGAACAATGCGCCCGACTGGCGCAGACCGGTTCGGCGATTGCCTTCTGCCCGACCTCCAACCTGTTTCTGGGCAGCGGCCTGTTCAACCTGCCAATGACCGAGAAGCACAAGGTGAATGTCGGCCTGGGAACCGACGTGGGCGGCGGCACCAGCTTTTCGATTCTGCAGACCCTCAACGAGGCCTACAAAGTCATGCAGATGCAGGGCGCGCGGCTCAATCCGTTCAAGTCACTGTACCTGGCGACACTGGGCGGCGCGCGGGCGCTGCGTCTGGAAGACAAGGTCGGCAGCCTGAAGCCCGGCAACGAGGCTGACTTCCTGGTGCTCGACTACAACGCCACCCCACTGCTGTCGTATCGCTTGAAGCAGGCGAAGACTATCGAAGAGATTCTGTTCGTGCTGATGACCATCGGTGATGACCGGACGGTGAAGCAGACCTGGTCGGGTGGCCGATTGGTGCATGACAGAGGCTAGCACCTCGCTCCTCACGTTCCAGCGTCGTCAAGAGGATGCGGAGCGTCCGCAACGGCATGACGACACGGAACGTCGCACGAAAGTTGAATTATCCGCGCGGCCTCAACGCTCCGTCTTTTTCCGGCCCATGACATGCGAGAACACTGCATGCAGGTCGTCAGAGGCGCTGTCTTCGTCAAGGTTGAGCTTGCTGTCGATGTGGTCCATGTGATGCATCATCAATTCGACGGCCAGCGCTGCATTGCGGGCTTCGATGGCGTCGATCAACTGGTTGTGTTCATCGTAGGAACAATGCGTGCGATTGCCGGTTTCGTACTGGGCAATGATCAGTGAGGTCTGCGACACCAGACTGCGCTGGAAGCTGATCAGCGGCGCGTTTCTAGCGGCCACGGCCAACTGAAGGTGAAACTCGCCGGACAGACGAATACCGGCGCCCCGATCACCGCGAGCAAAGCTGTCGCGCTCGTCGCTGACCATCTGACGCAGCTCGGCCAACTGCTCGGCAGTGGCGTGCTCGACCGCCAGTTGCGTGATTGCCTTCTCGACCATGCGCCGCGCGAAAAACACCTGACGCGCCTCTTCAACGCTGGGGCTGGCGACCACCGCGCCACGATTGGGGCGCAACAGCACGACGCCCTCATGCCCCAGCCGCGACAGAGCGCGACGAATGATCGTGCGGCTGACACCGAAAATCTCGCCCAGCGCCTCTTCACTCAGTTTGGTACCCGGCGCCAGCCGCTGTTCCAGGATGGCATCGAAGACATGTTCGTAAACGATATCGTCTTGCGTGACGTTACGGCTTAGGCCAAGCCTGCGCGGCTGTTTCTTGAGAGGCAGAGACTGGTCGTTCATGGGCACTCGTGCGCAGGTGAATTACGGCGTCGGGACTGGCGCATTGTACACAGGGCAAACGCGCAGACACGCGCAAAAAAAAGCCCGCAGTGTGGGGCGGGCAAGAGGTATTCAGCTGCCCCGGTACGTCGAGTAGCTGTACGGCGAGATTAGCAGCGGGACATGAAAGTGTTCCTGACCTGCATCAATGCCGAAGCGCAGCACCACCTCATCGAGAAAGGCAGGCTCATTCAGAACCACGCCCCGCGTGCGGTAATAATCGCCAGCCTTGAAGTGCAATTGATAGACGCCGGATTGATAAGCCTCACCCTGCAACAGCGGCGCATCGCAGCGCCCATCGCTGTTGGTAAGCGTACTGACAATATGCAGCAGTCGCTGGTCTTCGACCCGGTACAACTCGATGCGGATGGCGCTGCCGGGGCAGCCATGGGCGGCGTCCAGTACATGTGTGGTCAATTTTCCCAAAACTTCACTCCTCACAGCCGGCCATGGTGAAGCAGTGCACCAATGAAGTGCTCTACATCGTGCGATTGCGACCGATTAAGACACTTTCGGGAAAACCTGTACACAATAAATTCTTCATCGTTCCACAGCCCTTAGCCAGGACGCTGGCTGGGCGCGGGATTGGCCATACAAGAAGGAAGCAGAGGAAAAATATCAGGTTTTTTACGATTAGCTGACCAGTCAGGCAGGTTTCTTGCTTGTTTTACTCTTGCCGAGACGCTTCGGTGCAGAAACGTACAGGGTTACAAGCTGAAAATAAAATTGTATACAATCTTGATCCGACAGTGCCTTGACCGCTATTGGCATTGCACCTGACTTAACGCATCCAACGCACCCCATGGACAAGAAGGAAGCTTGCAGTGAGCGCTGACTACCCACGCGACCTGATCGGTTACGGCAACAACCCGCCTCACCCACGCTGGCCGGGTAATGCGCGCATTGCCTTGTCTTTCGTGCTGAATTACGAGGAAGGTGGCGAGCGCAATATTCTGCATGGCGACAAGGAATCAGAAGCCTTCCTGTCCGAGATGGTTGCCGCGCAGCCACTCCAGGGCCAGCGCAACATGAGCATGGAGTCGCTGTACGAATACGGCAGCCGCGCCGGTGTGTGGCGCATTCTCAAGCTGTTCAGGCAGTTCGATATCCCCCTGACCATTTTTGCCGTGGCCATGGCCGCGCAGCGTCATCCAGAGGTGATCCGCGCCATGGTCGCCGAAGGTCATGAGATCTGCAGCCACGGCTATCGCTGGATCGACTACCAGAACATGGACGAAGCCCAGGAGCGTGAGCACATGCGCCAGGCGATCCAGATCCTCACCGAGATCAGCGGCGAACGGCCGCTGGGCTGGTACACCGGGCGCACCGGCCCCAACACCCGGCGTCTGGTCATGGAGGAAGGCGGTTTTCTCTATGATTGCGACACCTACGACGATGACCTGCCGTACTGGGAGCCGAACAACCCGACCGGCAAGCCTCATCTGGTGATTCCGTACACCCTGGATACCAACGACATGCGTTTCACCCAGGTGCAGGGTTTCAACAATGGCGAGCAGTTCTTCCAATACCTCAAGGATGCGTTCGACGTGCTGTATGCCGAAGGCGAAGACGCGCCGAAGATGCTTTCCATCGGCCTGCATTGCCGCCTGATCGGCCGCCCCGCCCGCCTCGCCGCACTCAAGCGTTTCATCGAGTACGCCAAAGGCCATGAGCAAGTGTGGTTTACCCGTCGTGTCGATATCGCCCGGCACTGGCACACTGAACATCCGTTTACCGGCAAGGCCGAGCAATGAGCACGTTCAAGACACTGACACCTTCAAGCCTGGGCCGGGATGCGTTCATCGCGGCCTTCGCCGATATCTACGAACACTCACCGTGGGTCGCGCAGCAAGCGTTCGACCAAAGCACAGGCGCGCAACTCGATCAGGTCGAGACCCTGCACGCTCGCATGAGCGAGATCCTGCTGGGTGCCACACACGAGCAACAACTGGCACTGATCAATGCCCACCCGGACCTGGCAGGCAAGGCTGCCGTTCAGGGCGAGCTGACTCAGGCCAGTACCGATGAACAGGCCGGCGCCGGTATTCACCATTGCACGCCTGAAGAGTTTCAGCGCTTTACCGAGTTGAACGAGGCTTACAAGGCCCGCTTCGGCTTTCCGTTCATCATGGCGGTCAAGGGCAGCGACAGACATAAGATTCTGGCGGCGTTCGAGCAACGCATCCACCACTCGCCCGAGGTCGAGTTCGCTTGCGCCCTGGCCGAGATCAACAAGATCGCACTGTTTCGTCTACAGGCGCTTTGAGCGTCGCAGTCATAACCGTATTCAGAAGGCAGACAAAGAGCATGAAAGTTTACGCCGCACCGTTCGAGAAGTTCGTGAACCTGGCCGACGCGCGTCTGGGCACCAAAATCCTTTCGGTCACCGATGACTGGTTCGCCGACGCCAACCGGCTGTTCCAGCCGACACCGGCCGTCTGGAAAGAAGGCGTATTCGACGACAACGGCAAGTGGATGGACGGCTGGGAGTCGCGCCGCAAGCGTTTCGAAGGGTACGACAGCGCGGTGATTCGCCTCGGTGTGGCGGGAACCATCAAGGGTGTGGACATCGACACCTCGTTTTTCACCGGCAACTTCCCGCCTTCCGCATCGCTGGAAGCGTGCTTCCTGGCGTCGGGCGAGCCCGATGAAAACACCGCCTGGACCGAAGTGCTGCCGTCTGTGGAGCTGCAAGGCAACAGCCATCATTACCACGAGATCAGCAACGATCAGGCGTTCAGCCACCTGCGCTTCAACATCTATCCGGATGGCGGAGTCGCGCGTCTGCGCGTGTACGGTGTGCCGCATCGCGACTGGTCGAAAGTCAGCGAGGACGAGCAGATCGATCTGGTTGCGGCGCTCAATGGCGGCCGATCGATTGCCTGCTCCGATGAACACTACGGCAGCATGAGCAACATCCTCAACCCTGGTCGCGGTGTGAACATGGGCGACGGCTGGGAAACCGCGCGCCGCCGCACACCCGGCAACGACTGGGTGATCGTGGCGCTCGGGCACCAGGGCGAAGTCGAGAAAGTCATCGTCGATACCCTGCACTTCAAAGGCAACTACCCGGACAGCTGCTCGATTCAGGGCGCCCTGGTCAAGGGTGGCACCGACAGCCAGATCGAAACCCAGAGCCTGTTCTGGCGCGAGTTGCTGCCCAGCCAGAAGCTGACCATGCACGCCGAACACGAGTTCGCCGAGCAGATCAAGGCGATCGGCCCGATCACCCACATCCGCCTGAACGTATTCCCGGACGGTGGCGTCAGCCGCCTGCGAGTGCTGGGCAAGGTGGCCAGGTAACAACGCATAAACTCTCTTTCCTACGTTCGGCGTTCATCATATACATAAGTCCTGGAGCGCCCTGAATAAAAGGCTGCCAGGCTTCTGCCCGAAGGGCGTAGGAGCGAAGCGTCGCCCGGTCCGCTCCTACGGCCTCCGGCCAGAATCCAAAGCGGATGTGTGTATAACGATGAGCGCACCCTCAAAACCATTGAAGAAGAACCCGCATGCGCAAACTGATAATCGAGCCACTGACCAAGGAAGCCTTTGCGCCATTCGGTGATGTGATCGAAACCGACGGCAGCGATCACTTCATGATCAACAACGGCTCGACCATGCGCTTTCATCGTCTGGCTGACGTGCAGACCGCGCAGCCGGAGGACAAGGCGATCATCAGCATTTTCCGCGCTGAAGCGCTGCCGATGCCGTTGACCATCGGCATGCTGGAGCGTCATCCGCTGGGCAGCCAGGCGTTCGTGCCGCTGCTCGGCAACCCCTTTCTGATCGTGGTCGCGCCGGTTGGCGATGAGCCTGAATCAGAGGCGACCCGCGCCTTCGTGTCGAACGGCAGGCAAGGTGTCAATTACCATCGCGGCGTCTGGCACCATCCGGTGCTGACGATCGAAAAGCGGGATGACTTCCTGGTGGTTGATCGCAGTGGCGAAGGCAACAACTGCGACGAGCATTACTTTGCCGAGAGCCAGTTGCTGGTTCTCGATCCCCACCCACTGGAAGGGTAAACACCGTGCTGGCACATATGATGGAATGGCTGAATCTGGGCGTGCGCTGGATTCACATGATTGTCGGCGTCGCCTGGATCGGCGCATCGTTCTACTTCGTCTGGCTGGAGAACAACCTCAACCGCAGCAACCCGCGTGAAGGCCTGTCGGGTGACCTGTGGGCGATCCACGGCGGCGGCATCTACCACCTGGAGAAGTACAAGCTCGCACCACCGACGATGCCGGAGAATCTGCACTGGTTCAAATGGGAAGCCTATTCGACCTGGCTGTCCGGTGTCGCGCTGTTGTGCGTGGTGTTCTACGCCAACCCGACGCTGTACCTGCTGGCACCGGGCAGCAGCCTGAGTGGCGCCGAGGGCGTGCACATCGGCCTGGGTTCGTTGTTCGTCGGCTGGTTCATTTACAGCTTTCTGTGTGACTCGCCACTGGGCAAGCGCCCTGCCCTGTTGGGCGTGGTCCTGTTCGTGCTGCTGGTGGCGGCGGCATATGGTTTCAGCAAAGTGTTCAGCGGTCGCGGTGCCTATCTGCATGTGGGCGCGATCATGGGCACCATCATGGTCGGCAACGTGTTCCGCATCATTATGCCGGCCCAGCGCGCGCTAGTGGCCGCCATTGCCGAGAACCGTACGCCGGACCCAAGCCTGCCGGCAAAAGGCCTGTTGCGTTCACGACACAACAACTACTTCACCCTGCCCGTGCTGTTCATCATGATCAGCAATCACTTCCCAAGCACCTACGGCAGTGAGTACAACTGGCTGATTCTCGCAGGCATCGCGCTGCTGGCCGTGCTGGTGCGCCATTACTTCAATACACGCCACGACAGCCATCGATTCGCCTGGACCCTGCCAGTCGCGGCGCTGGGCATGCTGTGCCTGGCGTATGTCACCGGCCCTGCGCTAGCGCCGGCAAAAATCGTCTATCAGCCACTGCCCGGTACAGCGGTCGGCGGGCATCGGGCTGATGAGCAGCCCGCTGCTGCACCTGCCCAGGCTGCACCTGCCCAGCCCGAGCCTGCCAAGGTGGCAGGTGCAGACTTCAACAAGGTGCACGACGTCATCCGGCAACGTTGCTCGGTCTGTCACTCGGCCACGCCTACCAGCCAGCTATTCAGCGTCGCTCCGGCCGGCGTGATGTTCGATACGCCTGAACAGATCCAGCAACAGGCGCCGCGCATCAAGGCGCAGGCAATCACCGCGCCGATCATGCCGCTGGGCAATATCACCCAGATGACCCAGCAGGAACGTGATCTGGTAGGCGCTTGGATCGATCAGGGCGCGCACATCAACTGAAGCAACGGGCATTGCCCTGTTTTCGCTCCGGACGCCCTGCTCTGGAGCACTTGAGCACGGCGACGCGAGTCAGTATCCTCCGCCGCCGCTGCCAACCCGCCCCTCTTTTTCCCGATAGCTGAACCTGACCGGGCGGCCCACTGGCTGAACGGCACTCAGAACGCAGCCCATTGAAAAAAATAACCTGAAATCGACACTTCGATATCGGTTTGAAGGGTTACTTAAACTTTTTTTCACTGATTGGCGCAGCTCTTGCTAACAACACAAAGCTGACCAGACAGACAAATTATTGCAACCACCGACAAGGCGTCACGCATAGAACGCCAGTCCGAAAAAATCACGATCGACATCAAGGGGCTCACCGCATGAACCGTACGATTTCCAGTGCATTACTGGCCAGCAGTCTGCTGGCTGCTGCACCCGCCATGGCAGGGGATATCTTCCAGTGGCAGAGTAATAGCCTGACCTATCTCAATGGACGAGACTTTGCTGTCAACCCGGAAAATCAGCAGACCTTCACCTTTGAGCACGCGGACAGCTGGAAGTACGGCGACAACTTCTTCTTCGTCGACAAGATCTTCTACAACGGCAAGAAAGACGCAACCGCTGGCGATAACACCTATTACGGCGAGTTCTCGCCACGGCTTTCGCTGGGCAAGATCTTCGGCCAGAAGTTCGAGTTCGGGCCGATCAGCGATGTGCTGATTGCCGCAACTTACGAGTTTGGTGAGGGCGATAACGAGTCGTACCTGATCGGTCCGGCGTTCGACTTGAAGATCCCGGGTTTCGACTACTTCCAGCTTAACTTCTACCAGCGCCAGACCGAAGGAAATCGCCCGGGCGACGGCGTGTGGCAGATCACTCCGGTGTGGTCCTACACCATTCCGGTGGGCAAATCGGATGTGCTGATCGACGGTTTCATGGACTGGGTAGTCGACAACGACAAGACCTCGCGTGGCACTTACCACTCCAACCTGCACTTCAACCCGCAGATCAAGTACGACCTGGGCAAGGCACTGAATTACCCGGAGCGGCAGCTGTACGTGGGTATCGAATACGACTACTGGACCAACAAATACGGCATCAAGGACACCCGTTCCTTCGACACCGATCAGAACACCGCGAGCTTGCTGGTCAAGGTGTTCTTCTAAGCACGTTGTTTGACGGTGATGACGCTCACTGCGGAATTCTGTGGGAGCGCTTGCTCGCGAAGGCGGTGTTTCAGCCACCCTTCGGTTGGCTGTACCAACCCCTTCGCGAGCAAGCGAAGCGTAGCCCGGCTCGCTTCCACGGCCTTAGATCAGAAGTGTGGATGACCGCCTCAATCACTCCTTCGCAGCTTTCCAGACCTTGCCAATCAACGTCACGACCAGCACCAGCACGGCACCGGCAATGACCCCGGCAACAGCATCGATCAGCGTCGGAACGACCATCGACAGACCGCCTACCGCACCCGCTGCCGCTTCGGTCACACCCTCGACCCAATGATGAGCGAACGGCAGACCGTGGACCAGAATCCCGCCGCCGACCATGAACATGGCGGCAGTACCGACGATCGACAGCACTTTCATCAACACCGGTGCCAGCCACAGCAGGCCTGCACCGATCTTTTGTGCAGCCGAAGCTGCGCTTTTCTTCAGATACAAGCCCAGGTCATCGAGTTTGACGATACCGGCGACCAGCCCGTAGACCCCCACGGTGATCAGCACTGCGACGATGACCAGTACGCCGACCTGATCCATGAAGGGTCTGGCCGAGACCACACCCAGTGCGAGCACGATGATTTCCGCCGAAAGAATGAAGTCCGTGCGGATCGCGCCTTTGACGCGTTCCTTTTCGAACGCCACCATGTCCACGGACGCATCCGCCGACGCCTGCTTGCGCTGCTCATGCTCTTCGCCGGTTTCGGGATGCAGCCATTTATGGGCGATTTTCTCGAAGCCCTCGAAGCACAGAAACGCACCGCCGATCATCAGCAACGGCAGAATCGCCCAGGGTGCGAAGGCACTGATCAGCAACGCTGTCGGAACCAGAATGGCCTTGTTGAGCAGCGACCCCTTGGCCACGGCCCAGACAACCGGCAATTCGCGATCCGCTGAAACACCGGTGACCTGCTGGGCATTGAGCGCCAGATCATCACCCAGCACACCCGCCGTTTTCTTCGTGGCCAGCGCCACGTCATCGAGCAGCATCGCAATATCGTCAAGCAGGGTAAGCAAGCTTCCAGCAGCCAAAATGAAAATCCTTGAGCAAGTAAAAAAGAAAACGGCACTGATTGAATCATGCGCCAGAGTCAATCGTATGGCAGTCAGCAACTCTGACCTTGGTCAGACGTGAACGTTTGACGCTGCATGCAGCAAACAGGCCACGCCAAACCCCGTCAGAGGGGTAACTGTGTGGTGGAAACGACCTGACGCAGTCCCATGAACGAACGAATCTGTCTGACACCGGGCAAGTACAGTAACTGTTCGGCGTGCAAACGGTTGAAGCTCTGACTGTCCCTGGTGCGCAACAACATGAAGTAGTCGAACTCGCCAGTGACGACATGAAACTCCATACAGCCGGAAACCTTCTGTGCAGCGGCTTCGAATTGGGCGAATGAATCCGGTGTCGAGCGGTCCAGCACGACACCGATCAGCACCACCATGCCGGCGTCCAGAACATCGCCATTGAGCAACGCCACCACGCCCTTGATCACGCCCGCTTCTTTCAGCCGCTCGACGCGACGCAGGCACGCAGGCGGACTCAGTTTGACCTTCTCGGCAAGTGCCACATTGGAAATGGACGCGTCACGTTGCAAGGTCTTGAGGATGGCGCGGTCAATCCTGTCCAGCAGCGGCGTTACGTCAGCACCGGACTTTTTAGTGCGTTCATTTATTGCTTTCATAATGAAATTCACATAATAAAAGTCTGTTTAGTTGCATTCAGGCTAACGCTTATTTTGTAGATAGACAATTCTTTGCAACCACGATTATTCGCGGTTTTCCTATGATGGGAGCCATGCCGGGCGGCTCGATAAAGATATCGAGACCCACCTTCAATGTCCGGAACAACTTATCAACGGAGACCCGATATGAACCTGAGCAAGTTCAAGCGCTACCCTCTGACCTTCGGCCCCTCGCCCATTACCCCACTGAAACGCCTGAGTGAGCATCTGGGCGGCAAGGTCGAGTTGTATGCCAAGCGCGAGGATTGCAACAGCGGTCTGGCCTTCGGCGGCAACAAGACCCGCAAACTGGAATACCTGGTGCCGGAAGCTATCGACGGTGGCTACGACACACTGGTATCGATCGGTGGCATCCAGTCCAACCAGACCCGTCAGGTGGCAGCCGTAGCGGCGCATCTGGGCATGAAGTGCGTGCTGGTTCAGGAGAATTGGGTCAACTATTCGGACGCGTTGTACGACCGGGTCGGCAATATCGAGATGTCGCGCATCATGGGCGCTGATGTGCGTCTGGATTCGGCAGGCTTCGATATCGGCATTCGCCCGAGCTGGGAAAAGGCCATGGCCGACGTCGAGGAAGGCGGCGGCAAACCGTTCCCGATTCCAGCGGGCTGCTCGGAACACCCTTATGGCGGCCTGGGGTTCGTGCGTTTTGCCGATGAAGTGCGCCAGCAGGAAGAAGAGCTGGGCTTCAAGTTCGACTACATCGTGGTCTGCTCGGTAACCGGCAGCACTCACGCAGGCATGCTGGTGGGCTTCGCAGCCGATGGCCGGGCACAGCGTGTGATCGGTATCGACGCGTCGGCCAAGCCGGAAAAGACCCGCGCGCAGGTCCTGCGTATCGCTCAAAACACCGCAAAACTGGTTGAGCTGGGCCGCGAAATCAGCGCCGAAGACGTTGTGCTCGACACCCGCTACGCCTACCCGGAATACGGCCTGCCGAACGATGGCACCCTCGAAGCCATCCGCCTCTGCGCCCGCCTGGAAGGCGTGCTGACCGACCCGGTCTACGAGGGCAAATCCATGCACGGCATGATCGACATGGTGCGCAACGGCGAATTCCCCGAAGGTTCGAAAGTGCTCTACGCCCACCTCGGCGGCGTGCCGGCGCTGAATGCCTACAGTTTTCTGTTCAAGGACGGTTGAGCCACCCCGAAAGCTGCTTGAATGGCCCGCGAATTCGCGGGCCATTTTGCACCCGATCGAAAACCCGACAAACCAGAAATGGAAACGGCATCTACAGGCGTATTCACATGTATTACACTGCACCCCAATGTAATACAAATAACTACGTGTGAGGTGCATATGTCCACAATGTCTCTACGTCTGCCGGACGAAATGGCAGATACCCTTGCACACCTTGCAAAGGCGACCGGGCGCAGCAAGTCATTTTTGGCCCTCGACGCGCTCCGCGAATACCTGACACGCGAGGCTTGGCAGATTGCCGAAATTCAGCGTGCCATCGAAGAAGCCGACGCCGGCGAGCTCGCAAGCCAAGAAGACGTAAAAGCTGTCATGGACAAATGGTCAGGCAATGCAGGTTGAGTGGCTCAAAACAGCACTAAAGAATCTGGATAAGGAGGCAGCGTATATCGCACTGGACAATCCAGCTGCTGCCGCTGCTTTCGTGAAAGCCATTCAATCAAGCGTAACGCAGCTCGCGAGCTTTCCCGCCATGGGCCGGGAAGGACGGATTGCCGGAACCAGAGAATGGCCTCTGCCAGACCTGCCTTACCTGATTCCATATCGCATCCGTAGCGGCCGACTACAGGTTCTACGGATTTTCCACACCAGAAGACAATCGCCACCCGTGTGGTGAACCGCAAAGACGTTTACTGCACACAGCTTCGCTATCAAACCCGAAAATACTTCTGCAGGGCCTGCGCCAGCAGGCTCACCGCCTCGTCGTTCTGTGACGACGGCGAGCGCAGGAAGACGATTTCGTGCTCGGCTATTTCAGGCAGGTCATCGAGAATCTGCATGGCGTCCGTGACCCCGCTCCGATCGATGAGGCTGATCGCAAGGCCCGCTTCCACACAGGCTTTGATCGCCTGATTGGACGGGCTTTCGAGAACTACGCGGACTTTGCGGCCGTTGTCTTTGAGTGACGCCAGCATGGCTTCACGATAGGGACATTGGGCTGCGTGAATCGCCAGCGGCACCGGGTCAGCGGATGCCAGTGCAACGCTGGCCGGCCCGACCCAGACCGGTTTGGTCGATACCAGAAACTGCGTATCAGCACTCAGCTGCCCTTTGGGTTGCGCGATCACCGCTGTCTGCAACTTGCCACGCGCAACCTGCTCGCGCAGGGCGTAGCTGGGTGCGGATTTCAATTCCAGCACGACATTAGGCCACGCGGCCGCGAACACCGGCAGGATGTCGCGAATGACATGCACGGCGTATTCATCCGGAACACCCAGCGTGATGCGTCCGGCCAGATGAGTGCCTTGCAGATCCGCCAGCACCCGGTCATGCGTGGACAGCAGCTCTGTCGTCGACAACAGCAGGCGCTTGCCCAGCGCCGTCAGCGACACTGCCTGGTTGTCCCGATTGAGCAAGCGCCCGCCCGCCACGGCCTCGAGGCGCTGGATATGCACACTGACCGCTGCCGGGCTTTTATGAAGTTGCTCGGCGGCGGCTGAAAACTTTCCTATCCGCGCCACCGCATGGAAGGTGCGCACCAGTTCGATGTCGAGAATGGCCGTCATGATTCAGTATTCCTGAACAACTCATGCATTTAATTTTGATTTATTAGACTACGCCGGTTTCGTAACCTGTGTCCATGAACCCATACCTGTCGATTGCTCCTAACGTCTCGCGGCCTGCCAGGCACCAGGCCATTCCCCTTCCTCTGCTTGAAGCCGCGCTTATTCTGACCTGGAGTTCAGGCTTCATCGGCGCACGCTTTTCGCTGGAACATGCGCCGCCGCTGCTGGTGGTGTTCTGGCGCTGTGTGGTGGTTACCCTGATCCTGCTGCCTTTTGTTGCCAGGCAACTGAGGTCGATCCCGGCTGCGACGCTGCTGAAAAACGCGGGTATCGGTTTGCTGGCCATGACCGGCTACGTCGCCGGTGTCACGCAGGGTATTGCGCTGGGAGTGCCAGCCGGCCTCGCTGCGCTGTTTGCCGATTTGTTGCCGATGGGCATGGCACTCCTGGCGGCAGTAGTGCTCGGACAAAGGCTGGCCTGGCAAATCTGGGCGGGACTTTTTGTCGGGCTGATCGGCGTAGTGCTGGTGACCTACAGCGCGCTTGCGGTGGGTGACGCACCGTTGTGGGCCTACGGCCTGCCGCTGCTGGGCATGTTGTCACTGGCCATCGCGACGCTGTGGCAGAAACAGTCCGGCACCGCAGAGCCTATGGCACTGCTCCCCAATCTGTGGCTGCAATGCGCTGTCTCCAGCGTCGCCTTCGCGATCATTCAGGGCACACAGGGCAGCCTGGCGCCTGTAGCCAGTACCGGCTTTGCGCTGAGCGTGCTATGGACGGTGGGGCTGGCAACCCTGGGCGGTTACGGACTGTATTGGGTGTGTCTGCGCCGCGCGACAGCCACCCGCGTCGCCAGCGTGCTCTACCTCAGCCCACCGGTGACGATGCTCTGGGCCTGGACGATGTTCGACGAACCTCTGTCCTGGCAGATGGCCTCAGGCATGGCGGTGTCAGGTATCGGCGTGTGGATGGTGGTGCGGGCGGAACAACGGCAGTCGGCCTCCTGATGGGCTCAGGAGGCCGACTTGGCTTTGCGCAGGTTAAATCTTGAAACGCGCGACCATGCTCTGCAAATCGCTGCCCAGACGGGCCAGCTCGACGGTCGATGCTGCGCTTTGCTCGGTGGCTGAAGCCGACTGATCGGCGATGTCGCGCACGCTGAGTACACTGCGGTTGATTTCTTCGGTCACAGCGCTCTGTTGCTCGGCCGCGGCGGAAATCTGCTGACTCATCTGTTCGATGGTGCCAATGGACTGGTTGATTTCCACCAGCGCCTGTTCGGCCTGACGAGCCAGCACCACGGTGCCTTCAGTGCGTTGCAGGCTGGCGTCCATCAGGCCCGAGGCGGCGCCTGTACCTTTTTGCAACGCCTGGATCAGCGCTTCGATTTCGGTTGTGGAATTCTGCGTACGCTGAGCCAGCGAGCGGACTTCGTCAGCCACCACGGCAAAACCACGACCCTGCTCGCCTGCCCGTGCAGCCTCGATGGCTGCGTTGAGCGCCAGCAAGTTGGTCTGCTCGGCGACTGCCTTGATCACGTCAATCACGCTGCCGATCTTGCCGCTGTCTTCGGTCAGGCGCTGCATGGCTTGGCCCAGTTGCTGCACTTCACCGGCCAACTGACCGATTTCGCGCGTGGCATGCTGCACCACACTGCTGCCATGAGCGGCGCGTTCACTGGCCTGTTTGGCGGCTTGCGAAGCGTCTTCGGTGTTGCGCGCCACTTCCTGTACGGTAGAGGCCATCTCGTTCATGGCGGTGGCGACCTGGTCGACTTCGTTTTTCTGCAGGGTCACGCCCGCGCTGGTCTGCTCGCTGACGGCAGACAACTGTTCGGCCGCCGTGGCGATCTGCGTGACACCGTTGCCGATCCCACCGATCAAGCCGCGCAGCGAAACAGTCATGTGCTGCATGGTGTTCTGCAACAGGCCCAGTTCGTCCTGGCGGGTGGTGCTGGTGTCATGGGTCAGATCGCCGTCGGCGATCCGGCGCGCCGCAATCACGGTGCTGCTCAACGGCACGGTAATCTGGCGCGTGATCAGGAACGCAGCAAAGATGCCGACCAGCAGCACGACCAGCGCCACGCTGAGCAATTGCACCACAGCGGTTTCCTGTTCTTTTTTGGCACTGATGACCTGCTGTGCCGCCAAGTCATCGGCGCGGGCTGCGGTCGCTATGGATTGCTGTTGCAGGTCGTTGCGGATCTGCTCGGTCTGCTGAAGCATGTCCGAGATCGACGTCATCAACACTTTGTACTGTTTCAACGCGACCAGCGCAGCATCCACTGCGGCATTTGCCTCGACAGGCAATTGACTGCGAGCGGCATCCACTTGCGCGATCAGGGCATCGGCGGACTTATAGGTGGCCTGACGGTTGTCGGCATTCGGAACACTCAGGTAGCGGCGAAACACCAGACGGAAATTGGTCATGCCGTTACGCAAGTCGCCAGCGATCTTGACCTGCCTGATGCCGGTTTCATTCGGCGCGCGCAAGGTGTCGTCAATGGTCTTGTTCAGCAGATTCTCGAAGGTCGCGCTGACGTCATCGGAAACCTTGATGATCGGTTTCAACGCCTCATCGACTTTCTGATTAATACCGACCAATTGATCGAAGGTCTGCTTGAGACCGCCCACCTGCTCCTTGATATCGCGCAGCTTGGCCAGGTTGCTCGATACCACGAACACCTGCAAGCCCTTATCGACACTGCGGCTCAAGGTATCCAAAGCGCCAGCGTAGTTCTGTACACCTGCAGCAGTAGGACCGGTTGCATAGGCTTGCGCGGCGATCCGGGCACTCAGGACGTCAGCCTTGATCTCGGCGACCTTGCTGCTCTTGCCCATGCGCTCGATCAGCAGGTTGGTACTGGAGTAGCCGATGACGGTGACGGTCAGTACTCCGAGCAAAATAGCGGCAAAGCCCAGCCCGAGCTTCTTGCTGACGTTCAAATTGTCCAACCATTTTGCGCTCATTACGTGTGTGCCTTTAATTTTTGCGGAATACCCGTGAGTCGGCGCTGAAAGATTTAACTTGATAGTTAATGTGTCTGGAATAAGGGACCGGTCGAGAGAGAGGACCTCGCACCCCATGAGTTACGGGGTCAGGGATCGATGATTAAGATTTATTTAAGTTGCCCGAGCAGAATTTTCCGATGATTGGTGCTGTAGAACACAGCAAAAAAGTGCAATCAAAAAGCCACATAAGCCGCCTGTACAGAGCCATCGGACATCTGCTGCTGCGTCAGGCGTTGTGGTTATTGAAATGAACATCCAGCCGGATGTTTTCCGGCTCATCAATCGCCGCCAGGTACTCGTCCACGGTGATTTCTCCGACGCAGGCCCGAGCGCCCGGCTGTGGACGATAGCCACCGGCCATTTTGCTGCTCAGCGCGACGGCGGCACTGCCGGGAATCTCCGGCCCCTTGTCGTTCAGTGCAGTCAGTTGCGCACGCATGTGCAACGGCTGGCCGTCGAGGTCGACGCCATCGACATCGATGTACATCGCGCTCTTTCGATCACCCCACTGTTCAAAGCGCGCGCCCCAACGGTACAGGCGCCCGGCCCACGGCGCAGGATCGCGCAGCAGCCCGCAGCGAATCCCCAGCGCCAGCAGCCAGGTCGCGATGCCGCCGGCCTTGAGCGCAGAACCGGCCTTGAAGCTCAGATTCTGCGCGGCGTAGCGTGCAGCAAATACATCCAGGTCCGGGACGTCGACATTGGCCACCAGCCGCGTGCCCATGCCGGGCATCCGACGCAGGGCCAGGCCCATCCAGCCGTAAACGTCGTGTACCTTGCCGTTGCGCAGTTGCCTGATCGGCCGCCCGGCATTGGCCAGCACGCCGCGCACGGTCGACAGACCGGGCATTTTCGCTGCCGAGGAGATGCCATGCTCTATCGAATCGATGCGCAGAAAACGCTGGCGATGCTGATCGATGATCGCCGCCGAAAGCGTCGGCACCGAGCTGCACCCGCTCAGCACGCTGACACCTGCCTCGCGCGCTCGGGCATCGAGGGTGGCGATGCCGGCGACAAACGCCCGGCAATCCGCCAGGTCGCAATAGTTCACACCCGCCTCAATGCAATGCCGGGCCACGGCATACGACTTGCCCTGAAAAGGCCCCGCGGTGTGGATAAGCAGATCGATGGCCAATTCACCCAGCTCACTGCCCGCGCCATCCTGCATGATGTCCACGCACCAGCTCTCGCAGAACCTGCCCCCCAGCGTTTGCAGTGCAGCGACCTTTTCCGCAAGCTTGCGCGGGTCACGACCGGAAATGACCAGTTCGATGTCCGGCATCATCACCAGATGATTACAGATAAGGCTGCCGAAGTTGCCGTAGCCACCGATGACCAATACGCGAAATGCCATTGACTCGTCCCTGACTTGCCGAAGGATGTGATCCTGCCTGGTTGCATCACGATTACCGTGAGCAACGGCGATGAAATACGCGTGCATTATTGATCATTGGCCGCAGGCCGGGTACAAAACCCGGTGCCTTTTTGATTGCCCAGGGAGCAACGGATGCTGAAACTACACACTGAACGACTTTATCTGCGGACCCTGCTCGCCAGTGACTGGCCGTTGTTTTTCAGGCTGCACTCCGAGCCCGAGACCATGCAGTACGTGTTCGGAAAAATCGAAGAGCCGCAGATCCGCAAAGGCTTCGATCATCGCCTGCCAGAGTGGACGCCGGCGTCCGATCACTGGCTGTGCCTGGTGGTCATGGACGCCCAGAGCCATGCCGAACTGGGGGTCAGCGGCTTTCGTATCCTGTCGCCGGGGCACGCCGAAGTGGGCTATCTGTTGCTGCCGGAACATCAAGGCAAGGGCTTCGGCACCGAATCATGTCGCGCAATCATCGACTACGCCGCCGCCATCGGCCTGGATTCACTGGAATCGACCGTGACCGACGGCAACATCGCCTCCTGCAAGGTGATGGAGAAATGCGGCTTCAGCTTCGAGCGCCGCGTCCCGCAGGCCTATCAGATCGACGATCAGTGGTTCGACGATCTGATATACCACCTGCCACTGCGCTGATGAAGCGACAGACCTGCGTTCGCCAGTCAATCGCAAGCGCCTTCAGGCCTGGGGCCGCCCTCCGAGAATCGTCACCCGCTCGCCATAGCGCGAGTGCGGGAAGTAATCCCACACCGCGTGGTGCTGGGTGCAACGGTTATCCCAGAACACCAGCGTGTTCGGCTCCCAGCGCACGCGGCAACTGAGAGAAGGTTCGCGGGCGATCAGATCGAACAGCATGGTCAGCACCGCGTGGCTCTCGCCGGGTGAGAGTTGCACGATATGCGAGGTGAACCCGGAATTGACAAACAGGCTGCGACGTCCGGTTTCGGGGTGGCGAACCACCAGCGGATGCTCGCTTTTCGGCAGGCCGGCAGGTGGCTGATAGCCTTTCCACGGAATCTCGCCATCGTGAATGGCCGTCAGCCCACCGAGAAACTGCTGCATCGCTGGCGAGAGCATTTCAATGGCCAAGTGCATGTTGGCAAACAGCGTGTCGCCGCCGGTGCCGATGGCGGGTGTCTCCTTGACGTACAGCATCGAGCCCATCGACGGCTCCAGATCAGCGGTGCCGTCGGTGTGCCATAGCTCGCCCGCAGCGAAACGCGATTGGGCGTTGGCGCGCACCACGACCAGTTCCGGGTCATCGCCATCAATGCTGTCCACCGGCAAGGCGCGCAAAGGACCGAACAGTCGGCCGAATGCCTTGTGCTGTTCGACCGTCAGGTGCTGATCGCGAAACACCAGCACGTGATTTTCCAGAAAGGCCCGGCGGATTTCCGTCAACTGCTCGGCGCTGAGTGGTTGCGACAGATCGACACCGCCGACCTCGGCACCGATGATCGGTGTCAGGCGGTTGACCGTGATGCTCTGATACGGCGCACGCACGGCGCCTGCGATGCCTTCTATGGCCTTGAGTGCCATTTGATCCATGATCCCTCACCTTCAGTTGTTGGCATGGCCGGTCACCATGCCCGTGGTTCGTCTGCGGGTACTTCAGCCCCGCCTGAAAAGCCTGTCGTTAACGTTCAGCCCTTTATCGACGACAGGTCGGCATTGATCATCTCGGCAATCACCTGCGCCCAGGGCGCTGCGACAATGCCGTAATGGTCGGTGTCCAGTGCTTCCCAGCTCGACATGTGCGGCAACAGTCCTTGCCAGGCCCGCTGTAGATCGGCGATCCGCCAGGCGCTGCCCATGCCATAAGGATTGGGCTGCGTGGCGATGAACAGCCGCACTGGAGTGCGCAACAGCGCTTCGGGCTGATGGCCGGCCATGCTCGCCATATTGTTCTGGCAGCAGACAATCAGGCTTTGCAGGTAACTCGATGCATCTTCGCTGGCCGTGCTGGTGGCCGTGTTGACGCCGCGCCGTGCAGAAAACTCGCGCTGGAAAACTTGCTGAATCTGCGCTTCGCCAATCTGCGCCAGCTCGTTACCCGCATCCGGCGCGGGGGGATCGATCAGGTACAACAATGGCTGCTCGCAATCCTCCGTCAGCAGGCTGCACATCGCTTGCGTCACCCACGCGCCGAACGACCAGCCGGCCAGCCGCCATGCCGTGCCGTCGGGGTGATGGGCCTGCAACGCTTTGAGATACAGCTGCGCGCGCTCATCCACGCTGATGTTCGGCAGGTCGGGCAGGCGCAAGGCCGGATCGGCGATTACCCACACGCCCAGATCAGGGTGCAGCGCCGAGGCCAGCTCGCGGTACGCCTGCACGTCGCCACCCACCGGGTGAATCAGATACAGGCGCTCGCGGCCCGCGCCGGCATGCCACTGATCGATCCGCACCGCATCGGCCCACTGGTTTTCGTCCGCAACCGTTACGGCCCCTGACGCCTGCACCAACGTCAACACCTCGGCCAGGCTGACTTTGTGGCTGAACTGCGACAACTGGAAGACCACGCCGGTCGCGGCCTGCAGTTCGTCGATCAGGTCCAGCAGGGTCAGGGAATCGGCGCCCAGCTCATAGAGCGAGGCATCCGGCTGCAGCGCACTCACACCGAGCCATTTGCACAGGCAGTCATGCAGATGCTCGGGCAGACGGTCCGGCGCTTCAGTGTCTGCCGTTAGCGCTGGCGCAGTATCGGCCACCGTCGAGCCCGCGCTGTGGCGAACCGGGTAAAACTGTCGCGAGGTGTCCGGATCGGTGGTCGAGATCAGCAGTTGCGGAAGTTGGGCCGTCATGGCTGCATCGAATACCCGGCAGCCCTCCTGCGCCGACATGCCGACCGCCAGATGCCGCTGGTGCGCGTCATCCCCGACGCCACTGGCAGCGGCCATGCCGACATCGCGCCAGATGTCCCAGTTGATGCCCAGACGCACACAGCCATTTTCGGCATGCGAACGGTAGTGGGTAAAACCGTCAAGCACGGCACTGGCGGCGGCGTAGTCTAGGTGCCCGGCGCCACCGAACAGTGCCGACATCGAAGAGCAATACAGCACGAACCCCGGGGTCATCTTTTCGATCAACGCTTCGACCGCCAGCATGCCACGCGTCTTACTGGCCATTGCCTCAGACAGCACCTGAGCATCGCGCTGACGGATCAGGCTGCCCGCTCCGGTGCCGGCGGCGTGAATCACGCCGTCAAAGTGCCCATAACGCTCACGCAACTGTTCAAGCACCGTGGGCCAGCGCGCCAGGTCGGCGATATCCGCAGCGATGCTATCGATGCGCGAAGCATAGGCGTGCAGTTGTTTCGGACACTCGCCACCTCGCGACAGCAGCACGACCCGCCGCTGACTGGATTGCAGCAGGTGTTCACACAAGGTACGCCCGATACCGCCTGTACCGCCGAGCACCAGCAACGTGCCGTTCGCCGGCAGCAGATTCGAACCAGCCGTCGGAGTCGCCAGCGGACTGGGCAGCAGCTGTGGCTGCCACAGATAACCGTCACGAATGGCCATGCGCCGCGGCAGCGACGCCGGTTCGGCCAGCAGCGCCGCCAGGTGCCGAGCCTGAACGCTCAACTGCGCCGTGGGCAGGTCCAGCCAATGACAGCGTATCGGGAACTCCTGCGGGGCCACTTCGGTGATACCGGCCAGCGCCGCCAGTTCAGGGCGCATGACCTGGCCGTTCACCGGGCACGCTTGCCAGGACAACAGCCAGAGCCGCAGAACGCTCTTCTGTGCGTTCTGCCCCCAGGCCTGCAACAACGCGCTGAGCGTATCCAGACAGGCCCATTGCGCGGCCGCCAGGCTTTGCTCGTCAACCGCTCCGCCCACCGACAGCGGCAAGGCATGCAGCCAGTCCAGTTCGCTCGCCGTCTGCCCATTCTGATCGAGCGTGGCGATCAATCGACCAAACGCCACAGGGTCCAGCGGGTCGAGCTCATAACGATTCGGGCCAAGCTGCTGGTAGCCATTGCCGGCCTGCACCTCGATGACATGCCGATAGACACCCTGCAGACTGCCAAGCGTGGTGGCATCCAGACGCTCATGGCTACACACCACCAGCACGTCACGACCCTCACCAGTCGGTTGTGTACGCAGACGGTTTACCCGCTGCCACTGACGCTGATAAAACCAGTCTGCCAGCGGCTGGCGCTCCACGGCTGACGACTTCTGCAGTTCGGCACGTGCGGCGGGTTTGAAGCGGAAGGTCTGCAGATCGAATGCCGACGGAGGCAAGTCCCAGGGTGGCGGCGTCGAACCGATCGCCCCTTCGATGCTGGCCCCCGCATACCAGGCGTCCAGCAGGGCCTGGGGCGAATGCTCGCTGGCGTTCACTCGCACATCCGAAAGCGTCACCTGCTTGATCGACGCGGCTTGCAGGCGCGGCGTCTGACCGGGCTCGCAGATCATCGCAAAGCGCCAGGGCAACGCGCGTCGACCGTGTTGCAGGTAATGCAGCAGCGCAGCCTGCTGCTCGGGAAAGGCGTTGAGCCAGGCTTCAATCGCCAGCATGTCCCGCTCCAGGGCAGTGCGGCTGTGCGCCGACAGCAGCAGGCACGCCGGGCTATCCTCGACGCGCGCTGTCTGCTGCGGCGCGGCGCCGACAATCACATGCGCGTTGGTGCCACCGATGCCGAAACTGCTGACCCCGGCCAGACGCCGACGCCCCTCGGGCCAGGGCCCGGAGGTGGTGGGTATGTAGAACGGCGAGTGCTGCAGATCGATTTGCGGATTGATCCGGGTAAACCCCAGGTTGGGTGGGATCACCCCGTGAAACACGGCAAGCGTCGCGCGAATCAGCCCGACCACGCCGGCAGCCGCGCCCAGATGACCCACCTGACTTTTCACTGAGGCCAGCGCGCAACCGGCGGCTGGTGCCGCGCCGAACGCTTTGGTCAATGCAGCCACTTCAATAGGGTCGCCCAACAGCGTGCCGGTGCCGTGAGCCTCGATGTAGCCCATGTCGGCGCCATTGATCCCGGCCTTGCGCAGCGCCTCGCTGATCACTGCGCTCTGCCCCGCCACTGATGGCGCGGTGTAACTCATCTTGGCGCGGCCATCGTTGTTCAGCGCAGAGGCTTCGACCAGCGCGTAGATCCGGTCGCCGTCGGCCTGGGCACGGTCCAGCGGTTTGAGTACCACCACCCCGTAACCGCTGGCACCGATGGTGCCGCTGGCGTCCTCACTGAACGGACGGCACAAACCGTCGCGGGAAAAAATGTGCTGCGGGCGATAACGATAGCCATCGGTCAGGGTCGAGTCGATCAGCACCCCGGCGGCCAGCATCACGTCACTGTCGCCCTGACGCAGCATCGCCGCCGCCAGGTGCACAGCAATCAGCGAACTGCCGCACGCCGCCTGAACGCTGAGTGCCGGCCCGCCGAGGTCGAGGTGGTAAGCCGCCTTGGTGGCCAGAAAGTCCTTGTCGTGGTGCAGCGCCATCTGAAAACCGTCGGGCAGATCGCCCTCGGCGGTTTCGCGCAACATTTGCTGGAAATACGTGGTTTCGCCGCAACTGGCGATCAGGCCGATGCGCGGCCCGTCGGCTTTGGGTGTCAGCCCGGCATGTTGCAGCGCCTGCACGCAGCCCATCAGCAGGTGCCGCTGTTGCGGGTCCATCAGCCGCGCTTCCTGCAGACTGATGCCGAAATAGTCGGGATCGAAATCCAGCAGGCCGGTCAGTTGACTGCGCGCACCGACCAGCCCCTCGGCAGCGTCGAACCGCTCGATGCCCAAGCCATTTCCTTGAACCATCGCCCAGAATTCGGCAAGGTTGCTCGCCCCGGCCACATTCACCGACATGCCGATGATCGCCATGGGTTGTTCGCCAGCCTTGGCACCTCGCTCATTGCCCTTCCCTGCACCGGACAGTTGCCCTGCCGGTATGGATAGATGCTGTGCCAGGCGGCGCACGCTGACATGCTCGAACAACGCGGCCATTGCCACTGGCTGCGGCAGCACCTCGTTGTAACGGGCATGCAGACGCATCAGGCCGAGGCTGGTGGCGCCGGCTTCGAAGAAAGTCTGATCAGGATCGATGTCGCGACCGATGACCGCCACGAACAACTCGCTCAGTTGTTGTTCAAGTGCGCTCAACGGTGCCGCAGGCAGCCCGGTGCGTTGCCGTTGCAATACCTCGCCGAGATCCCCCAGTGCCCTGCGATCGATCTTGCCGCTCGGCGTGCGCGGCCAGGCGTCGACCCGCCGGTACTCGTCGATACGCACATGCGCCGGCAGGTGCAGGCTGATCTGTCGATCAAGCTGTTGTGCATCGGGCAGCGTGCCTTCGCTGCGCAACCAGGCCACCAGAAGGGGCGGCTCAGCCTGCATGGCTACCACCGCGTTGCTCACCTGAGCGACCTGCAACAGCGCGGCCTCGATCTGCCCCAGTTCTATACGCTGACCACTGATCTTGATCTGCTGATCGTCCCGGCCCAGGTAGTGCAGACAGGCGTTTGCATCAGCCCGCGCAAGGTCGCCGGTGCGATAGAACAGGGTCATGCCCTCTGGCTGCGGCAACTCGACAAAGCGCGCAGCATTCAGCGCCGGGTCAGCGAGGTAGCAGCGCGAAATCATCGGCCCTGCCACCAGCAGATAGCCCTGGCTGCCACGCGGCACCGGCCGGTCGTATTCGTCCACCAGCAGCAGGCGTGCATTGCTCACTGCCCGCCCGATCGGCGCGCGCAGCGGCCAGTCCTGAACCGCCGCAGGCAAACGCCAGGCGCTGACCACGTGGGTTTCGGTCGGGCCGTAATGATTGAACAGCCGTGCCTGCGGCATGCCGCCGAACCAGTTGCGCAAAGCCTCGGTGCACAGCAGTTGCTCGCCCGCCGTGATCACTTCGCGCAACGCCTGCGGATACACGCCCTGGCTGACAGCGGTCTGCGCCAGATGCTGCAAGGCCACGCAGGGCAGGAACAGTCGTTCGATACGCGTCTGCACCAGATAGCTCAGCAATGCCTGGGCATCCTGCCGCCAACGCGGGTTGATCAGGTGGTAACAACCCCCGCCGCAGAGGGTGCTGAAAATCTCCTGAAACGACACATCAAACGACAGCATGGAGAATTGCAGGGTCACTGACTTCGCGGGTAACTGCCCCTCGTTGCGCTGCCAGTGCAACAGATTGCAAAGGGTTCGGTCCGGCACCTGAACTCCTTTCGGTGTCCCCGTCGAACCGGACGTGAACAGCGTGTACAACGGTCGTTGACCCGCATGACGGCGACGCTCGAATGGCCGTGCCGCAGCGCTCAGGTCGACCCGATGACAGACCTGTCGGTCTGCGTTCAACTGTTCCAGTGCCACCTCAGTGGTCGCGCTGTACAGCACGCAGCCGGGTTGTGCCTGCTGCATGACCTGACGCTGCACCGCCAGCGGATAGCCAGGATCGACGGGTACCGCCGTCAGGTTGAGCCTGGCCAGCGCCAGCAAGGCCACAATGTGCTCGACCGACGCTTGGAGGTACAAGACCACTTGCAGCGGCGCATCGTTATCCTCCGGCAGCGGGCACTGCTCGATCAGGGTGGCCGCCAGCGTATCGGCCAGTGCATCCAGTTCGGCGTAGCTGATGCACTGCTGATTGTCGACCAGTGCCGGAGCATCCGGTGTGCAACTCACCTGGTAGGCGAACCAGTCGGCCACGGTGTTGAACGGCGGCTCAGCGCTGTCGCCCTGACTGGCGGGCGGCAGGCTGAAGCGGTAAGGCGTGAGCAGCGCATCAAGGGTCGCCGACGGTTTCTCCAACAGCAGATCAAGCCCCTGCTGCAAGAGCTGATTGACGGCGACCATTTGGCCCGCATCGAAATAACTGCACTGGTACTCCCACCAGCATTCCAGCTGTAACCCGGCATCGACCACCAGCAAGGTCAGCGGACATTTGGCCTGCACAGTCTCGTTGAATTCCAGCGTGGCCCGCAGGCCGGTATGGGCCAGCCTGGCGTAGTCGGTGTTTTCCAGCACGAACATGAAATCGAACAGTGCACTGCTCGACGACAGCCGCAGGTCTTCGACCAGATCCGCCAGCGCGACGTCCTGCAAGGCCAGCACCTCACGCACAGTGGCGGTCTGCTGATGCAGTTGCTGGCCGAGCGCCTTGTCGCCGTCGAACGCCGTGGGGATCAGCACGGTATTGGCGAACATACCGATTGCGTCCTCGAATTCGCTCAGCGGACGGTTGGATACCGGGCTGGCGATGCGTGGCCGTTCACAGCCGGTCAGGGCGTAAATGCTCCAGGCATAAACGCTGAACAGCACCTCATAACGCGTGACGCGCTGTCGGCTGCAAAAACGATCCAGTGCAGCGCTGCGCGTGGCTCCCAGCGGCTGACGATAAAGCAGTGCCTGCGGGCCAGGCTCGCGAACCGGCAGCAGCGCGGGCGAAGACGCCGGGTGCTGACGGTGCAACCCGGCCAGGGCGCGACGCTGATCGCGGTAACGCGGGTCGACACGCCATTGCCGTTGCCAGAGGGCAAACTCCAGCGTGCCCAGACCCGGCGAAGGCTCGGCACTCGGCAGCCCCTGCAGCGCATCGTCGTACAGCTGCACCAGGTCATCGAACAACAGGTTCATCGACCAGCCATCAATGGCCACGTGATGCAGGTTCAGCAGCAAGCGGCAGCTGCCATCGGCAAACGGCAATAGCCAGGCCTTGCACAGCGCCGACGTCGCCAGATCGAAAGGTGTGTCGAAGACCAGGGCTGCAAAGCTGCGCCAGGTCTGTTCACTGAACGCCCCTTTAGCAAAGGTCTGGCACACCGCGTCCCGTTGGTGAACCTCTTGATGCAGCCCGTCGGCAGCGGAGACGAACGCCGTGCGCAGCCCGCGGTGCCGAGTCAGCAGGCGCTGCACGGCGTCGGCCAGTGCGGGGAGTTGAACGCCCGCCGCCAGGTGCAGGATGATTGGCACGTTGTAGGCGGTCGCCTGCGGAGTGCGCTGCTGCATCAGCCACAGGCGACTCTGCTCGGCAGTCGCCGGCGCACGCCCTGAATGGTTGACGGGCGGCGCGGGCGGATAGGCAGACGCCGCACCCTGCTCATCACCAAGGCGCTCGGCCAGTGCCGAAAACGATTCGCTCAGCACCGCACCCAGGGTGATTTCCCGCTGCCAGTGGGTGCGGATTGCCGAACGCAGACGCATGGCCTTGAGCGAGTCGCCGCCGCTGCCCAGCCAGTCATCCTCGCCTCTCAGCTCAGGTTGCGCCAACAACCTGCGAGCCTGAGTCAGCAGCCAGTCAAGCGTGGGCGAGTGTTGCTCGTCTGCACGCGAACCCGCCAGCGGTCGCCACGGCTTCAAGGGCTGCTCCAGCAGCGCACGCTGATCGATCTTGCCATTGGCGGTCAACGGCAGGCGCTGCAGCACAAACAGCTGATGCGGGCGCATCCATACCGCCAGGTTGTCACGCAGGTGCTGGTCGAAATCGCGATAGTCCAGCGCCTCGCGCGGCACGATGAAGGCCAGCAACTGGTGGTCTTCAGCCGCCTGCCGGCGCGTACAGACGTGCACCTGCGCCACCTGCGGGTGCTCCAGAATACGCTGCTCGACCTCGCCCGGCTCGATGCGAAAACCGCGGACCTTCACCTGACGATCAATCCGCCCCAGGTACTCGATCAGCCCGTCGGCATTGACCCGCACCTGATCGCCGGTTCGGTAATGCAGTACATCCCCGGCGTCGCTTTTAGGCAGGCGCAGGAAACGCTGTTCAGTCTCGGTCGGACGGTTGCGGTAACCGCATGCGACACCGCTGCCGCTCAGGTAAAGCTCTCCCGCCTCGCCACTGGCAACCGGGCGTTGTTGCGCATCAAGCACCTGCACGCCGGTGTCAGGCAATGGCCGACCGATCGGCACCGCGTCCCCGGCAAAGTCGCGGGGGATCGGATAGCACACGGCGAAGGTGGTGCATTCGGTGGGTCCGTAGGCGTTGAAAATCCGGCAACGGCTGTCGGGATTGGCCTGATACCAGGCACGCACCGCCGCGGCGCTGACCTGCTCACCGCCGATCAGCACCTGGCGCAGGCTGGCGAAACAGGCGGGGTTATCTGCGCTCAAGGTGTTGAACAGCGAAACGGTCATGAACAGGCTATCGACCTGCTGCGTTTCCAGCACTCTGGCCAGTTGCTGTGCGTCCTGCAGGTCTGCGTCGGCAATGATGACGCAGCAACCGCCGTTGAGCAGGGGCGCCCACAGTTCGAAATTACAGGCGTCGAACGCCGGGTTGGACAGGCAGGCCACGCGCTCGCCTGCGCGAATGTCGAGGCAACTGTCGGTCCGGGCCAGACGCAACAGGCCGCGCTCCCCTACGTCCACGGCCTTCGGGGTACCGGTGGTGCCCGAGGTGTAGAACAGGAAGCTCGACGCGGCGAAGTCCTCGGGCAGCGGCAGTGCCGGTTGATCAGGGAATTCCAGCAGGGCTTCGACGCTGACGTACCAGCCACGCTGTGGCGCTGCCAGGCTGTCCGCGTCTTCGCCGAGGGTCACCAGCCCGACGCAACCTCCGTCGTCGAGCATCAGCTGTCGACGCCGGGCCGGACTGGCCCGATCCAGCGGCACCACCACAGCCCCGACTTTCAGCACGGCCAGTATCGTGGCGACCCATTGCCAGCAGCGCGGCATGCACAGGGCAATCGGATCCGCAGTGCCTGCGCCTTGTGCCAGCAGCCCTTTGGCGATGCGTTCACTGGCGCTGGCCAGTTGCGCGTAGGTCAGCCGTACCTGTCGGTCGATCACGGCCAGCGCCTGGGGATCACGGCGTACCCGCTCGGCGAAACGCGACAGCAGGGTCTGGGGGTTGCGGGCGTTATTTTCCGCGTGCCGGTTCATCATTGCGCCTCCTGCGTGTCGAAACGTTGCAGCTCTTGCCTGAGCGTCTGCGAGACTCGATGCACCTCGGCGCTTTCCAGCATGTCCCAGTGCCCGCCATGTACCAGCCGGGCCTTGTAACCATTGCCCGCGCGACGACGCCAGAAGCTGCGCAGCTCATGCAACTGCGGGCGGGTAAAGCCTTCGCGAGCCTGAATCAGCACGATGCGCCCGGCTTGCGGAGCGCACTCGTATGCGGCCATGGCCAGGCGGTTGTGGTTGTAGAGGTGGAAATATCGCTCGACCTGCGCGTCTTCGATGCCGGGGTACATGCCGTTGAAGCGCACCAGCTTGTCGCGAAACTCCGCCATGTCCACGGTCCCGATCTGTTGCCGAAACCCCGGATCATCCGAGCCTTGGGTGTCGAGCAGCACCACCGTCACCTGACGATGGCCGGCAGCCGTCAGGCGGCGGGCCATTTCGTACGCCACCAGGCCACCGAACGACAGCCCGGTGAGCACCAGCGGTTGTGAGGTCAACGCCGCGATCCGCCGCAAATAGGCGTCGGCCATCGCTTCGACGCTCGGCTCGGTGCTTTCTCCGGGGTTCAACCCTGGCGATTGCACACCGTACACACCGATGCTTTCCGGCAGTTCCTTGGCCAGTGACAGGTAGCAGAACGCCGTGCCCCCCGCCGGGTGAATGCACACCACGTTGCGCTGCCCGGCACCGCGCCGGAATTCGATCAGGTTGTCCTGTGCCGCGGCCAGGCTGGCGCCAGTACGCAGCCAGCCGCCCAACGCCTCGATGGTCGGGTGGCCGAGGATCACGCGCACAGGCACTTCGACGCTGAACGCCCGGCCAATTTCGTAGGCCATCTTGATCGCCGCGATCGATGTCCCGCCGACGTTGAAAAAGTTGTCGCGAATGCCGATCTGCGGCACCAGCAGCAGGTCTTTCCAGATCTGATACAGGGTCAGCTCGATATGGTCACGGGGGCTGCCGAGATTGACCTGCCGGTCGGCCAGATCCTGATCGGCCAGTGCCGCAAGGGCGGCACGGTCGACTTTGCCATTGACCGTCAACGGTAAGGCGTCCAGCCACAGAAAAGCGCTGGGCATGACGGCGCTGGACAGAGTCGTTGCCAGGTGCGCACGCAGTGCGGATTCGTCCACCGTGCTGTCGGTAACGCAGCACGCCACAAGGCGCTGGTTCTGCGCCGTATCACCGACGATCAACGCCACACTGGTGCGAATACCGGGGAACAGGTCCAGCCGCGCTTCGATTTCACTCAGTTCCAGGCGAATGCCGCGCAGCTTGACCTGAAAGTCGTTGCGACCGAGAAACTCCAACTGACCGTCCGGGCGATAACGCGCCAGATCGCCGCTGCGGTACAGCCGGTCACCGGCAACGAAGGGGTTGTCGATAAACCGTTCGGCGGTGAGCTCGTCCTGCCCCAGATAACCCCGTGCAACGCCGACACCACCAATGTGCAACTGACCGGTGACCCCGGCCGGCACCGGCGCATCACGCTCGTCGAGCACGTAAAAACGGGTGTTGGCAATGGGTCGGCCGATGGGCAATTGGCGTGGCGGAACGTCAGCACCAGGCTCCAGCGTCCAGACACTGCTGATCACTGTGGTTTCGGTCGGACCATAGACGTTGTGCAGGCGGGCATGCGGCAGACGCTCCTGAAACAGCCTGGCGACTGCGGGCGACAGCTCCCCACCGCCACTGAACACATCCTTCAGGGAGAGACAGGCGCTGACCTCTTCGACCTCCAGAAACAGTTGCAACATGGCCGGCACGAACACCATCGCGGTGACGCTTTGTTCGCGCACCACCTGCGCCAGGTAGCCGGGTTCGAAATGCCCGCCGGGACGGGCGATGACCAGCCTGCCCCCGGTAAGCAACGGCCAGAAAATCTCCCAGGCCGAGGCGTCGAAACCGAATGGAATCTTGTGCAGCATGCTCCCGTGTTCGCCGCAGAATTGCTGACACCACAGCAGCAGGTTGCTCAGCCCGCGATGCGTGACCATCGCCCCCTTGGGCAGCCCGGTGGTGCCGGAGGTGTACAGCACATACGCCAGATGGTCGGCGTTCACACCGACACGCTGCGGCTGCGGATTGTCCGACGGGCACTCGGCCCAAAGCACGGCATCGGCCTGCACGTCGAGGATCGGCACTTCACAGTCCGCGCCTTGCAGGGCCTCGCGCAGGATCTTGCGCGTCGGCCCTTGGGCCAGCAGCACCACCGGGGACGTGTCATCGAGAATATGCCGCAGGCGACCCGATGGATAATCCGGGTCCAGTGGCACATAGGCGCCCCCGGCCTTGAGCACCGCCAGCACGGCCACCGGCAATTCCAGCGAACGTTCGATACACACCGCCACGCGCACATCCGGGCCGACGCCGAGGGTGAGCAAGTGACGCGCCAGGCGGTTGGCCTCACTGTTGAGCTGGCTGTAGCTCAGCGATCGACCTTCGAAGATGACCGCACACTCGGCCTGCCGACGCGTGACCTGAGC